>NZ_JBNFVX010000005.1:0-157892 GCF_049943275.1 Marinobacter sp. VGCF2001 | reverse complement strand
TTTTGGAAAGCCGTCCCCCGCCGGTTCCTGCACCAACACGCGGTATCAGACCATGTCAGAAGCTCTCAGAAAACTGCTGAAAGAAGGCAAAACCCCACAACAGCACCAGGATATTACCCCTCACGTAGGCGTGCTCACCCTGCACTTCCAGCTCTACGGCTGCGAAGACCTCAAAGCCAAACGTAAAGCCTTCACCGCGATGAAAGCCGTCTGGGGCAAAGAACCCGACCTGGCCGTCGCCGAAACCGCCGACCACGAAGCCCTCGACTGCGCCACCTGGACCGTCGCCGCGCTCGGTGCCAGCGCCCAACAGATTACCCAGCGCCTCGATCTGGTCGAAAAAGACATCCAGGACCGAATCGACGCCGCCATTCTCGACGTACACCGGGAAATTCTCTGAAAAACCGGGCACCCGGCAGGCATGGCGTCATGTCCTGACAGGCCTTATACTACGCAGCCTCAGGGAACCAATGCCCCGCCCAGCGGATGGCAGACACTTTAAACCGGGCCACGCCCGGCTCCGTTCGAGGAGTTTCCGGAACCAACCCCTCGGATACCACTGAATGTGTGTGGTGCTATGACCGGAAAGAAAAAATCCGCCCAGGCCTCATTGGAGGCAATGTATCGCGTGTTCACGGTGCCCGAAGCGCCGGAGTCGACCCTGAGCCGGATCGACCAGGATATCTCCCGGAATCTGGCCGGCTTTCTGCAGGAACACATTGTCGCCGTTGAGCGGGACCTGTCCGACGTTGAAAAAGACTTCTCCGATTCCGTGATCCCGGAGAAACCGGTGTTTGTCTCCGAACAGACCCAGTTCCTGCTGGACAAACTGGTGGCTAACTCGGTGCACACGGCCTCACCGGCCTTCATCGGCCACATGACCTCGGCGCTGCCGTATTTCATGCTGCCGTTGTCGAAAATCATGATTGCCCTGAACCAGAATCTGGTCAAAACCGAAACCTCCAAGGCCTTCACGCCCATGGAACGGCAGGTGTTGGGCCAGATACATCGCCTGGTTTATCAGGAAGATGGCGCATACTACCGCAAATGGATGCACGACCCCCGGCACGCACTCGGTGCCATGTGCTCGGGCGGCACCGTCGCCAACCTCACCGCACTTTGGGTGGCTCGCAACCGCGCTTTCCCGGCCGAAGGCAGCTTCCGGGGCCTGCACGAGGAAGGCCTGTTCCGTGCCCTGAAATACTACGGCCATGAGGGTGCGGCCATTGTTGTCTCCAAACGCGGTCATTACTCCCTGCGCAAGGCCGCCGATGTCCTGGGCCTGGGCCGCGATGCCCTGGTGCCGGTGGAAACTGATGAATTCAACCGCATTCAGACCGACGCCCTGCGCGACAAGTGCCTGGAACTGCAGAAGCAGAAAATCAAGATCATGGCGATCTGTGGTGTGGCCGGCACCACCGAAACCGGAAACGTCGATCCACTGGATGCCATGGCCGATATTGCCCGGGAGTTCGGCGCCCACTTTCACGTAGACGCTGCCTGGGGTGGGCCTACCCTGTTTTCCAGAACCTATCGACACCTGCTGCGCGGCATCGAAAAAGCCGACTCCGTTACCTTTGATGCCCACAAGCAGCTATACGTGCCGATGGGCGCCGGCCTGGTGGTCTTCAGAGACCCCAGTCTGGCCAGCGCGGTGGAACACCACGCCCAGTACATCATCCGCAAAGGCTCCCGGGATCTGGGCAGCACTACCCTCGAGGGCTCCCGCCCGGGTATGTCCATGCTGATCCACTCCGGCCTGAAAATCCTGGCCCGCGAGGGCTATGAAATACTGATTGACCAGGGCATCGAAAAAGCAGCCACGTTTGCCGGGATGATCGATGAACAGCCGGATTTCGAACTGATTACCCGCCCGGAACTGAACATTCTTACTTACCGGTACTGCCCGGAAGAGGTGCGGGAGGCACTGGCCGTAGCCGATGAACTGCAGGCAGAAAAAATGAACGCCTGCCTGAACCGCATCACCAAGTTCATTCAGAAGACTCAGCGCGAACGCGGCAAGGCATTCGTTTCCCGGACACGCCTTGAACCAGCCCGGTATTATCACTTCCCCTGCATTGTGTTCCGGGTGGTCCTGGCCAATCCGCTGACTACGCCGGACATCCTTGAAGACATCCTCAGCGAGCAGCGTGAGCTGTCTCAGGAAGAAGGCATTGCCGATGAAATGACCATCCTGCACCAGATGGCCGAGGCGGTTTTGACGCAAACCCGGAAAGAGGCCAGGCAGGCCTGAGTCAGCGGCGGGGACGCAAAGCGGTGGGGAGAAGCTCCCATCGCCTTGCTCAGAGTTCGCGGCTCAAAAATTCAATCAGTAAAGCGCCTCTTCATCATCCAGCACGTCGTGCAGGATCTCCAGGAACATCTTGTCGGCCTCACTCCAGCTTTCCGGAATGCGGATGGTGGTGTTGGCGCTGATCTCGCGGGCGATCAGCTCATCGGCGTTGGCCTCACCCTTGTATTTGCGGGCGATTTCCATGGATTTGACGGCAATGGTCGGATCGCTCATCACTTTCTTGATGAAGACCCGAAGCTCGTCAATCATCCGCGCCTGACGGCTTTCTACAGATGAACTCATTTTGTACTCCCAGAATGGATGTCGGCAGGCCAGGCCTGCCCGATGCGTTGCTACAGTATGGACAAAGCGCCGGGCCGCGGCCAGCCCGGCGGCCCATTCAGACCATCAGGCCACGGAGCGTGAAGAACAGGAAGGACGCCATCACAGCCGAAGCCGGTACCGTAATAATCCAGGCGGCGGCGATTTTCACCAGATGGGAACGCTTGACCATCTCCTCGCGATAGATTTTCTTCAGCCGCTTACGCTCGGACTTGGACAACGGCACCTGCTGCTTTTTCTTCTTCGCCTGCTTAAGCAGCCTTTCCATTTCCTCTACCGACGCATTACGGAAGTCGTCGAGGAACGGCTTGAGCCGCTCCTGGTCGGACGGTTCGTGTTGCTCGATGATCTTATGCAATTGGGTAGCGTAATTGGATTTCAGGTATTCCCGCAGAAAACCGACCCCGAAGACACCGCCAATGGCGATGTGGGTGGAACTGACCGGCAAACCAAGCTGCGAGGCCAGAATCACGGTCAGGGCGGCTGACAGCGCAATGCAGAAGGCCCGGGTCTTGTCCAGCTCGGTAATCTCCGAGCCCACGGTTTTGATCAGACGCGGCCCGAACAACATCAGCCCGACCGCCAGCCCCAGGGCTCCGACCATCATCACCCAGATGGGAATGCTCGCTGAAGTGACAACACCGCCACCGGCCTGAATGGCATCGTTAATGGCCGCCAGCGGACCAATCGCGTTGGCCACGTCGTTGGCACCGTGGGCGAAGCTCAGCAGCGCAGCGGCAAAAATCAACGGCCAGGTAAACAGGGTATTAACACCCTTGGCGCTGTTTTCCATGGTGGAGGCCTTGCGCCCAACCAGGGTTCGCATGGCAAAAAAGACCAGGCCCGCAACCACCAGGCCAATCACCGACGCCTCGACCATATCCACCTTGACGATTTTTTTGACGCCTTTGATCATCAGGTAGGTGGCAAACGCCCACGCCATGATCGCCACCAGCCAGGGCACGAAAGTGCGGGCCGAAGACACCAGGTTCTGCCGATAAAGCACGGTTTTCTTGATGGCGAGCAGGAACAGGGCCGCCAGCGCACCACCAAGCACCGGCGAAATCACCCAGCTGGCGGCGATTTTACCCATCACCGCCCAGTCAGCAATGCCCCAGCCGCCAGCGGCAATACCGGCGCCAAGAACACCACCAACGATAGAGTGTGTGGTGGACACCGGCGCTCCCATCCAGGTCGCCAGATTCAGCCACAAGGCTCCTGCCAGCAGCGCTGCTGTCATTAGCCAGACGAAGGCACGGGGATCTTCCAGGGTGGTCGGATCAATAATGCCGCCTTTGATGGTCGAGACCACCTCGCCACCGGCGATCAATGCCCCGGCCGCCTCGAAAATGGCCGCCAGCAGTACCGCTCCGCCCAGGGACAAAGCGCCGGAGCCCACCGCGGGGCCGACATTGTTCGCGACATCGTTTGCGCCGATATTGATCGCCATGTAACCACCGATAACGGCGGCGGCCATCAACAACATACTGTTAGGCAATCCCTGACTGAAGGAGCCAACCACAAGCCAGACACAGAGTAGAAAAAGCACACTCAGGCCGACCCTGTACCGTTCCGTGGAGGGGCTGGTTAAAAGGTTATCCAGAAAGCTGCTGGAACGGGCCATAGCAATCGGTTCTCTTGTCTTGTGGACAGAAGGGGTTTGGGCAACTTGCCGAGGCGAACTATAAATTTTTTGCCATCAAATTGAAACAAATCCCGCGACCCGGAAGCGATCACAAAGTTTGCAGTTAGCACTGCACTCTTATGAGGATTTGACGCATAATCGTGGAAAATATGTCAAAAAGAACAACAGTTAATGCCAAATACCAGCCAAATCCAGTCCAGCGAGCATGAAGAGCTTCAGATCTCCCGGCTGCTCAATGGCCTTTCAGCCATGGCGATCCTGTTCCTGGCCGGTATCGGGGCCAAGGCCTGGTATGCCGAGCACTATATGCACGCATGGGTGCTCTGGGCATTTGTTGTTCCAATTCTCGCCAATATAGGCTGGTATGCCTGGCGCCGGGATCGAACGGTTCAGAAGAGAGGCCTGCTGGTCATTGTCGGCCTGCTGTTTACCTACCTGATTGCCTCCGGCGGCGAGGGCAACACTGGCCCACTCTGGTTCTATGTGTTCCCACCGCTGCTGTTCTACCTGACCAGCCTCAAGGGTGGCACCGCCATCCTGCTGTTCTGCTACCTGCTGGCCGTCCTGGTTTTTCAGTTTCCCGAAATGCCCGGCGTCAGTGCCGAATACAGCACCGACTTCAAGATCCGTTTCTTTGCCACCCTTACGTTCGAGTCCATCTTCTGTTTCGTGCTGGAAGCTGGTCGGTTGAGTGCCCGCAACAAACTGGTGGCACTGGCCCAGGCCCACGAACACGCCGCCCGCACGGACGAACTGACCGGGCTGGCAAACCGGCGGGAGATGCAGAGCCGGCTAAACACCGAATTCTCGCGTTTCGAGCGCTCCGGCCATCATTTTTCCGTCGTGCTGATCGATCTGGACCTGTTCAAACGCATTAACGATGACTTCGGCCATGATGCCGGCGACGAGGTCTTGCGCCAGTTCGCCGATCTGGTTCGGCAAATGGTCCGCCAGTCGGATGTGGCCGCCCGCTGGGGCGGCGAAGAGTTTTTGCTGCTACTGCCCGACACCACCTTGCTGCAGGCGCTCACCCTGGCTGAGCGCCTGCGCGCCGAAGTAGCGGCCACCCGTTTTCACCACCGGAAACAGAGCCTGCCGGTCACCATCAGTGCCGGGGTATGCTCGATTTCCAAATCCGGATCGATCAACGAATTGCTCAAGCAAGCAGATGTTCAGCTGTACAACGCCAAGGAGAGCGGCCGGAATCGAATTTCCCCCCGGGTAAGGAGCCAGGACGCCGGGCCCAACCCACAGACGCCGGCTTGAGCCCGGCCGGCCACGCCATTACTATCGCCACTCTAATGTTTTACACCATCAACACAGGCAGTCGTTATGGCAGCAGTCCGCATTCTGACCGGCAGCGTTTACGGGGGCGCCCTGTTGACCGCGCGCCGGATCAAACAGGAACTTGAGTCCCGGGATCATACCGTTACCGTTCTGGAACATCCCACCCTGGATGACATCACCGGTAATGACGATGCCCTGCTGGTGTGCACCTCCACCACTGGCCAGGGCGAAGTTCCGGATAACCTGCTGCCGTTCTATGCCGATCTTCGCGAGCAGCTCCCACAACAGCCTGGCCGACCGTTCGGCATCGTTGTGCTTGGCGACAGTTCCTACGGTGATACCTTTTGCGGTGCCGGCGACCTGTTGGAAGAGACACTCTATGAAACCGGCGCCCGCAAGGTGGGTGACACCCTGCGGATTGATGCTCTGGAGACCATGGAACCCGAGGCGGAGGCCGTGCCCTGGGCACTGGAGTGGATTAACGGAATTTGACCAATATTTACACAAATTACCAAAAGTCTGTCGGCTATGGCTTGAGCACTCCGGGGCGACACGCCATACTCGGGCCATAACGACAAAAACGGTAAGCTTCAACCTTGATGCATTTGCTCCGACTCCTGGCAGCCCTGCTGACGTCTCTGGCGCTATCGCTGCCTGCCGTAGCCGCTACCGATGGCTATATTCCCGACATGGACTACCTGAGAGTCGCGTCGGACGACCAGCGTAGCCCCCTACAGGCCCTGGGCGACGACAACTGGCGGGCCCTGAATGAGCAAACCCCGAATTTCGGTTATACCCGCGACCAGATCTGGCTGCAGTTTCCGATCAGCCACCCCCAAAGCACGAACCTGCTGGAGATCACCTACCCGCATCTGGACCAGATAGATTTTTACCTGCTCAGAGATGGCCAGATCCAGCTGAGCTACCACACCGGCGACCGCCAGCCGTTCGCCGAGCGCCCGGTGGAACATCCGCATTTCCTGTTCCCGTTCCAGCTTGACCCCGGCCACGACTATCGCGTGCTGTTGCGGATCGCTACCGACGGTGCGGTACAGGTTCCGCTCAGGCTGTGGAACAATCGCAATTTTTTCGAGGAAACCTCGGTAGAAAGCCAGATCCACGCGCTGTATTACGGCATCCTGATCACCGCGATCTGCTTCAACCTGTTTGTTTTCCTGGCTCTGCGGGAATCCGTTTACCTTTACTACGTGCTCTCTACCCTCGGTTACCTGCTTCTGATTGGCACCCTCAATGGCATTACCTATCAGTTTCTGTGGCCGACCATGCCTGGTGTACAGAGCAATGCCATGGTCTTGTCGATCCCCCTGGCCATGCTGTTTACCATCATGTTCGCCCGGTCATTCCTGCGACTGCACGAGGCCAGTCCCCGCCTTGATCGCCTGATGCTGACCATGATGGCCCTGAACGGCGCAGTGGCGCTGTCGACGCTGATCATCGATTACGGCACCGGGATCCGCGTGACCGTTGCCCTTGCCATGCCGAGCTGTCTGCTGCTGACCATTTCCGGACCGTTGCAGTGGGCCAGGGGCAACCCCCAGGCCGTTTACTACACGCTGGCCTGGGGGGCTGTCACTCTGGGCAGCGCGATTACCGCCGCCAACAAATATGGTCTGATCCCCACCAGTTTTTTCTCTGTCTATGGTATGCAACTCGGTTCGGCGCTACAGGCTATTCTGCTCAGTCTGGCGCTTGCCATCCGCATCTATCATGAGCGTCAGGACAAGGTCTTTGCCCAGGAGGCCGAACTGAACGCGCTGGAAGCTCGGCGGACGGCAGAACTCCAGCTGATGGAGCAGGCCTTGCACCACCCCCTGACCGGCCTGCCCAACCGCAGCAGCTATGAAATGCGCCTGAACGAACTGACCCGGAACCAGCGCGGTAAACGTTTCGGCGTGGTGATCATTCACCTCAACAATCTGTATCCGGTGACCAAAACCCTGGGCCACCGCAATACCGACCGCGTGCTTGAGTTGGCCTCCAACCACTACAATGCCGTGATTAAAGATGTTCCCGGGGCCATCCCGCTGGAACAAACGGATACCCGGACATTCTTTCTGGCCAGCCTTGATCCGCAGACCTTCGCTTTTGTAGTAGATGCCGACCACGCTCTGGCGGTTCCCAGGATCGTCCTGCGCAGTATCGAAGAAATCCATTACCCGGTAGATTTCCTGGGTATGCAGGTTCCCCTGAACCCGCAACTGGGTGTGGCTTTCTATCCCACCCACGGTCACGATGCCAACACACTGATTCGTCGCGCGGTCATTGCCGAGGGGTCTGAGCGGGCCAGGGAGCGCGGCATTGCCTACTACAAATCCTCACGGGATTCCTACAGCGCCGAGCGGCTAACACTGGTCTCCGATCTGCGCCAGGCCATCGATAACAACGCGCTGACGCTGTATCTCCAACCCAAACTGTGCCTGCGCACCCACACCATCGTCGGATTTGAGGCGCTGATTCGCTGGCCGGGCCGGGACCAGCCCGTCTGGCCCGACGAAATTATCGCCATCGCCGAACAAACGGGGCTGATCAAACCCCTCACGCGCTGGGTGCTGAAAGAGGCACTGGAAATGCGCAGCCGACTGCTGGACACCGGCCTGACCGCCGGTATTGCCGTGAACATCTCACCCAACAATCTGCGGGAACCGGATTTTGCGGTCTTCGTACACCGCCTGATGCAAGGCTACCAGGAGCACGCCGGGGCCATCACGTTCGAAGTGACCGAAACCTCAATGATGCAGGACCCGACCAATTCCCTGAAGGCGCTGAATGCCCTGGATGAGGCAGGTATCCCGCTGTCGATCGACGACTTCGGTTCCGGCTATTCTTCGCTGTCGTACATCAAGCAATTGCCCGCCAGCGAAATCAAGATTGACCGCTCGCTGATCACCGATCTGCCGGAACGGGAGCAGGACCGGGTGATCGTGCGCACCACCATTGATATGTGCCACAGCCTGGGTTACACCGTGGTGGCGGAGGGGGTAGAGGATGAACAAACCCTGGCACTCCTCGAGGACATGGGGTGTGACCTGGTGCAGGGCTACTTCCTGACCAGACCCCTGCCCTACGACGAGCTGATCGAGTGGCTGGACGCCTATCAGCGTCAGCCTTTTCGCTCCCGAATCAGTGCTTCCTGAGTGGTAGACGCCACCAGAACGCCTTCCCGGGTAAAGAAGTTACCCCGATTAAACCCCCTGCCCCCGGAAGCGCTCGGGCTGTCCTTGTCGTAGAGCAGCCACTCGTCCATCCGGAAATCCCGATGAAACCAGATGGCGTGATCCAGGCTGGCAACCTGCATATTCTTGCTCATGAAGGTTCGGCCGTGGGGGTTGAGAGACGTCCCCAGAAAAGAAAAATCCGAAGCATACGTCAGCAGGCACCGATGCAACACCGGGTCGTCAGGCAAGGGCCCTTGCGCCCGGAACCAGTTCTGGCGGTGGGGAGGGCATTTTTGTGGATTGAACGGGTCCATCGGGTCCACCGGGCGGATCTCGATCGGACGATCACGGGTCAACATATCCCGCATCTTTTCTGGCACCTTGTCGGCAATCAGCCGGCCCAGGTCCTGCTCGGATGCGAGGGTATCGGGGTCTGGTGCCTCTGGCAGCTCGAACTGATGATCCAGGCCGTCTTCGGCAACCTGGAACGACATGGAGCCGGTGAGAATTTCCTTGCCGTCCTGACGGGCAATAACACGGCGCACAGAAAAAGTGCCACCATCACGCACGCGCTGGACCTCATAATCGATCGGCATACTGTGGTTGCCAGGGCGCAAGAAGTACGCGTGCAGCGAATGGCACAGGCGGTCTTCAACCGTTCGGCTTGCTGCCATCAGGGCCTGGCCCAGAACCTGGCCACCGAACACGTGCGGAAACCCCAGGTCTTCGCTATCCCCTTGAAAATGATCATCTCCGATAGGGGAAAGATCCAGCAACTCCACCAGCTTCCGGGTCACATCCAGCATGCCATCTCCTGTCTTTTTGTTAGCTCACGAACGGGTTTTCTACCCCAGGCAGGATAATTTCGCAACGGATAAAAGCGCCAGAGCGCGAAAGGAGCGCTGCCAACCGGGACGCTCCGGCCGGCAGCCAACAACGGGTCAATCGTTGTGAATGGGCGGAACCTCGCGCGCCAACGTCTGCTTTTCCACCGCAAACCGGCCGGTCACAGCAAACCCGAGGGTGTCACCCGAAGGATGACGGAACGTTGCTTTCACATCCGAGCCCTCCTGTTCAACCAGCCACTCCCCTTCGGCATCCGCAGCGGGCGGACAAACGGCGGTGGGGCAGCACGGTGTTTTGACCATTACCGGCATGGCACCATAGGACACTTCCATGCGCTCGCCCGCAAGGGTTTTTGCCAGCGCCCGGGCGCACGCCATCAAGGGAAGCACATACAACAGCACCCTGCCATCCACCTCGGCACAGTCGCCAAGGGCATAAACATCCGGCGCAGAAGTCTCCAGCGCCCGATTCACCCGGATTCCGAGGCCAGTATCAAGGCCCGCACCGGCGGCCAGCTCCGTGCGCGGTCGCAGCCCCACCGCCGACACCACCAGATCTGCCGGCAGCCGGTCTCCATTGGCCAGGAACACCTCGACGCCATCGCCCCGGTGCTCCACCCGCTCAACCACCGTCCCGAGATGGAAATTCACACCCAACGCTTCCAGCTCTGACTGCACCGCATCCGCGGCTGCCCTGGGCAACAAACTGGGCATCAGGGCCGTATCGGGCGCAATCACGTCAACCTCGTAGCCGCCATTGCGAAGATCGTTGGCAAATTCACACCCAATCAGGCCCGCGCCCATGACGGCAACCCGCTTGCCGCCCGAGAGCGCCTTGCGAAAAGCACGGTAATCCATCAAATCGTTGATCGAAAACACCCGATCCAGGCCATCACCGGCCAAACTCAGGCGAATAACATCCGCCCCCCAGGCCAAAACCAGCTTGCGGTATGGCAGGCGCTGGTCACCCAGCCTGAGTTCACGGGCATCAGCATCAATGCCGGTTACCGTGGACCAGGGGCGGATTTCAACACCCAGCTGCTCAGCCATGGCTTCAGGGTCGGCCTGCGCCAGACCCTCTGCATCCTTGTCTTTGGTAAAACCGGTCGACAACATGGGCTTGGAGTAGCTGACGCCGTCGTCCGCAGTCACCATGATGACCGGTGTTTCTTTGTCCAGTTTGCGAAACTCCCGCACCAGCGAGTAGCCTGACAAGCCGGTGCCAACGATCACAATCGGTGTCTGCTCGGTCATGGTTGCGCTCCGCCCTTAGCCGATTTCAATCATTTCGAAATCTTCTTTACCCACACCGCAATCCGGGCACACCCAATCCTCCGGGACATCTTCCCACTGGGTTCCGGGTTCAATACCATCCTCGGGCCAGCCCTCAGCCTCGTCGTAAATCAGACCACACACCACACACTGCCACTTCTTCATCGAACGCTCCCACTGTTAAACTTGCCAAGATATTATTGTCGGACAATACTGCAATCAAGACCAATGATCACAAAATGCGACCGGGTTCCAGGCGATTGTCCCGTTGATTGACTGACATGATAACCGCGACACGAGCCCTTACCAATGCCAGCTCCGACATCGGGCCACGGGGTTTTCTGCCAATAGCCATAATTACAGACATCGCATTGCCGCCTCGCCTCTCCCTTCGACCGCCGCACTTCGGTATAATCCGCGGTTTTGGACAGGACCCGATCGTTATGACCGATACCGTCGCTGAAATGAACCAGGTCATGGCAGAAGCAGACTGCCTGGTCTCGGAAGAACAGGTGAATGCCGCCATTGACATTATGGCCAGCGCCATCACCGATCGCCTTAAAGACCGCAACCCGCTGTTGTTCTGCGTCATGAACGGCGGCCTGATTCTGACCGGTCAGTTGCTGCCAAGGCTGAAATTCCCGATCCAGGCAGAGTATCTCCACGCCACGCGCTATCGCCAGGAAACCACCGGCGGCATTCTGGAGTGGAAACTGCAGCCGGAATCCGACATTAAAGGCCGCACCGTACTGATTGTCGACGACATTCTGGACGAAGGTACGACGCTCTGTGCAATCGCGGATTACTGTCTGGCCCACGGTGCCAGTGAAGTCCTGACGGCGGTACTGGTCGACAAGGACCACGATCGCAAGGCCCGCCGGGATCTGAAAGCAGACTTTACCGGCCTCTCGGTCGAAGACCGCTTTCTGTTCGGCTATGGCATGGACTACAAAGGTTATTGGCGCAACGCCCCGGGAATCTATGCCGTTAAAGGACTGTGATCGGCTGACAGGCCCCGGCATCCCTCCGACACTCTGGTACCAGTCGCTGTCCGCGGCCGGTTTGCACTGCCCCGAGGCCCATGGTGCCGCCCGGTACTGGCTGACAGTGGAGGGCTCGTTTACCCGGGCGCTGCAGCATATATGCCGCGAACACTTCCAGGTTGACGTCGTACGGGAAGGGTTTGCCGCCCCCGCTCCGGAAGAAGCGCGCCGGCTGGGCCTGCCCGCCAGGCAGCTTGCCTGGATCCGGGAGGTTCGCCTGTGCGGCGACGGCCAGCCCTGGGTGCTGGCCCGCACGGTTATTCCTCAGAGCTGCCTGCGTGGCCAGGGCCGGCGGCTGCGCAATCTTGGCAATAAACCCCTGGGCGCCTATCTGTTCAGCAGCTCCGAATGGCAACGCGGCCCCCTGGAAACGGGGCTGTGCAAATCCCGGGATGCGAGCGCACCCCGGCTGGCCCGAAGATCCCTGTTCTACCGGAGCGGCTGCGCCCTGATGGTCGGTGAATATCTGTTGCCCCGGCTTTATCAATCCACCAACCGGGGTTAACCCCGCCCGCTGCCACTGGCTATAATCGGAGCACTGCCAACCCTCTACCCGTGGACACCGGATTCTATGTTGCAGAACGCCCTGCCTGATCACGTTCATACCCGCCTGGCCGATTACGCGCAGCTGCTGCGAATCGACCGGCCGATCGGAACCCTCTTACTCCTGTGGCCCACTTACTGGTCTCTCTGGCTGGCAGCGGAGGGTGCGCCCTCACTTGCCAATCTGGTAATTTTTACCCTCGGGGTCTTTTTCATGCGGGCTGCCGGCTGCGCCATTAACGATTTTGCCGACCGGGACTGGGACCGGCACGTCGAACGCACCAAGGACCGCCCGCTGACAACAGGCCGCGTGCGCGCCTGGGAGGCCGTTGCTCTGTTTGTCGGGCTGTGTCTGGTCTCTTTTCTGATGGTCGTGTTTTTCACTAACTCACTGACCCTTTATCTGTCCTTCGGTGGCGCACTGCTGGCTTTTATCTACCCGTTCATGAAACGTTACACCCATCTGCCCCAGCTGTTTCTCGGTGCCGCATTCTCCTGGGCCATTCCCATGGCCTGGGCGGCGGAAGCAAACCAGCTCAGCCAGATTACCTGGCTGCTGTTTACCGCCAATCTGCTCTGGACCGTCACCTACGACACGCTCTACGCCATGGTTGACCGGGATGACGACCTGAAAATCGGCATCAAGTCCACCGCCATTCTGTTTGGCGACGCAGACCGGGCCATCATTGGCGTTCTGCAGGCTCTGGTGGTGCTGATTCTGGTCATCGTGGGCCAGCGCGCCGAACTCGGCTCGCCTTACTACCTGGGTGTCGTGGCCATGGCCACACTCTTTGTCTACCACCAGTATCTGGCACGGGAGCGCACCAGAAGCGGCTGTTTCAAGGCATTCCTGAACAACAACTGGGCCGGTTTCGCGGTTTTTATCGGCCTGGCACTGGACCTCGCGCTCTGACCTGCCTCCGGTGTCATATACTTGTAATGAAGACGCGGTGTAATGGCCCGGCAACATTACAGGGAGTGTAACCAGACCGTCGATCGGAGAGCTCCCGAAGTCTGATACAGGTTGATGTCTATGAGTGGAAAAACTGTCCTGATCGTTGATGACGAAGCACCGATCCGCGAAATGATTGCCGTCGCGCTTGAGATGGCGGACTACGACTATCTTGAGGCTGAAGACGCCCGGGAGGCCCACGCCCTGATCGTCGACAAACACCCCGATCTGGTCTTGCTGGACTGGATGCTGCCGGGTACCAGCGGCGTTGAGTTGGCGCGCCGGCTAAAGAAAGATGAGGCCACGGCAGACATTCCCATCATCATGCTCACCGCCAAGGTAGAAGAAGACAACAAAATCCAGGGCCTGGAAGTCGGTGCCGACGACTACATCACCAAGCCTTTCAGCCCCCGTGAGCTGGTGGCCCGGCTGAAAGCCGTGCTCCGGCGGGCCACACCACCAGGCGTTGACAGCCCAATTGAAGTGGATGGCCTGACACTGGACCCGGTCGGGCATCGGGTAACAACAGCCAGCGGCGCCATCACCATGGGCCCCACCGAGTACCGCTTGCTGCAATTTTTCATGACCCACCAGGAGCGGGTGTATACCCGCTCCCAATTGCTGGATCAGGTCTGGGGCGGCAACGTGTACGTAGAGGAACGTACCGTCGACGTGCATATTCGGCGTTTGCGCAAAGCACTGGGTGACCGCTACGATCACCTGATTCAAACGGTACGGGGTACGGGCTACCGTTTTTCTACCCGGGCCGCCTGATGTCCTTCACTGGGCGCGGCGTCCGGAGAGTCGCAACGCCCGGTACCAGGGACTTCAACACCAGCAAGACAAACAAGGCAGTAGCGGATGCAACATAGCTGGTCCCGTTACCTCAGACTGATCATTACCGCCCTCGCCGGCGCCACTCTGGCCGGCCTTTACGTTGGCGAGCCGGTGTACGGCCTGCTGGCCGGCCTGGTCGCCTATCTCTGGTGGACGCTGCTGCAGGCACGCCGCCTGTACCAATGGTTGGGAAACCCCGGGGCTTCAGACGAGGCACCGCAAAGTGTGGGAATGTGGGGCGACATTTTCGACAGCCTGCACAAACTCAACCAGAATCACCTGTTGGCCCAGGACCGGCTTCGTGCCCGCATCAACCGGGTACAGGAATCCACCAACGCCATGCGCGACGGTGTGATCATGACCGACGCCCGCGGCGCCATGGAGTGGTGGAACGGCTCGGCCGAATACCTGCTGGGCTTTCGCCGCAGCACCGATCGCGGGCAATTTATTCACAACCTGATCCGCACACCGGCGTTCAAAGCCTATTTTGATGCCCGGGATTACCGCGAGCCTCTGGAACTCAATTCACCGGCCAAACCGCACATCCACCTGCAGATCCAGATCAGTCTGTTCGGGGACGACGACCGGCTGATTGTCGCCAAGGATGTCACACGGCTGTACCAGCTCGAACAAATGCGGCGGGACTTCGTGGGTAACGTCTCGCACGAGATGCGAACGCCATTAACGGTGATCAGTGGCTATCTGGAAACACTCGTTGACCATAGTGACGAGCTGCCCGCCAAATGGCGACGGGCCGTCGACACGATGGCCACTCAGGCTTCCCGGATGGAAGCACTGATTACCGATCTGATACTGCTATCCCGAATCGAAACCGGCGAACACACGGTCGACGACGCCCTGACCGATGTCGACGCTCTGCTCAACCAGATCGCCCACGATGCCCGGGCGCTCAGTGGCGACAAGGGGCATCAGATCGACCTGCAGATTGGCGACCACCGCCTGCTGAAGGGTGATGAGAGCCAGCTGCGTAGCGCCTTCTCGAATCTGATATTCAACGCGGTGAAATACACGCCGGCCGGTGGTGGCATCACGGTACTCTGGAGCGCCAATCGCGATGGCGCGCATCTTTCCGTGAAAGATAGCGGCATCGGCATCGATCCGGTGCATATTCCCAGGCTAACCGAACGCTTTTATCGTGCCGACCCCAGCCGGCACAAGGACACAGGCGGCACCGGCCTGGGTCTGGCCATCGTCAAGCACGTACTGATCAATCACGATGGCAATCTGGAAATCCGCAGCAACATTGGCGAAGGCAGTGAATTCATCTGCCATTTTCCAAGGGAACGCCTGGTGGAGCGCGTACCGGATGAGCTCAACAAACGCTGAAATGCCGCCGCTCAGCGATTGGAGGCCCGAAATCTGGCGACAAACCGGGACAAGTCCTCCAGCTTCTTGGGGTCTTCGTCGACAAACCGGATGGTCACGCTGACAAAGTCGGTATCCTGCCGTTTGTCCACGGCCTGCAATTGATGCACATAGCCGTTCAGGCGCGCCATCTGGCCATCGCCCATATCGATATCCACCACCGCCTGATCCAGAATACCGGGAAACACCTGGTCGCGTTTGGCGATCACCCGCACTTCCGTCAGATTGATATCTTTCACCACCGACTTCAGGGTGCTATCAGAAAATCGTACCGATGCCATACTCATCGCCCCGCGGGCCTGGGGCTTTTTTGCCGCCGAGGTCGCGCGACCGGCACTGAGTAACGGGTTATCAGCCGCCACCGGCCCTGACGCAGGCGCTGGCGCCGGTGTTTCACGCTTCTGGGTGAGCAGTGCCGCAGATTCCTTGAACGCATCGGCCGGCCCCTCCAGCGACTTGCCGCTGCCGGCCATGGCGTCGTGCAAACGTCGGCCCATGACTTTGATGATTTTCTTGCTCAACCCCTCCGGGCTGAATGGCTTGCCCAGGTATTCCGACACACCTTCCCTGACCGCCTCAATCACATGATCCTTATCGCCTCGACTGGTGATCATAATGAATGGCACGTTCTGATAATCAGGCTGTTGCCGCATCCACTGCAACAGTTCAAGCCCCGACATTTCAGGCATCTCCCAGTCGCACAGCACCAGGTCAAAGCGGGCCCGCGACATCAAGGATTGCGCTCTTCGCCCGTTCTGGGCATCCGTGGTCTCAATCACCGGAAAGCGCTGACGCACCGTCCGTTTAACCAGGTCTCTCACAAAACTGGCATCATCAACCACCAGCGCCTTCAGTGTTGCCATAACGACATTTGCTCCGGATTCCACCAACCCTGCAACTATAGAACATCCCGGTCCGGTCGTGACCGGGGGGCTACAAAAAGACCACAAACCCGGATAAAACGCTGGCATTGGCCTCATTAAAGTCGTGACACTGTCGGTTATAGCGGTATTTTCCAACCGGAAAAACGCGCTACCATGGCAGTCCACGTTGTCACGACCCTAATGCGAGGATACCCGTGTCCAAACTGATCTTCCGGTCGACCCTGGGCCGCACCCTGGTAACGATTTCCCTGAGCACGCTGGCGCTCGTCGCCCGGGCCGATGCCGATTCCACAATGCCCTCCTTCGAGCAGTGCAAGCAGGCACTTGCCGGAAAAGCGATGGATGCCGGCGTCCGCCAATCGACCGTAGAACCGGTCATGGCCGAGGTCGTGCATCTCGACCGGGTGATCGAACTGGATCGCCGACAACCTGAATTCACCACCACCTTTGCCGACTACCTGAACCGGCGTGTTAACGACAGCCGGGTTGAAAAGGGGCGTCAGCTGCTGGAAAAACACCGTGAGCTTCTGGCTCGGGTCACTGAAGCAACCGGCGTTCCAGCGCCCTATCTGGCGGCGTTCTGGGGGCTGGAGACAAATTACGGCAGCTACTTTGGCAAAATGCAGGTGCCCAGCGCACTGGCAACGCTGGCCTGCGATGCCCGGCGCAGCAGTTTTTTCACAGAACAGTTCATTGCCGCACTTCGCATTATCGATGAGGGCGCCATACCCGCCGACAAAATGGAAGGCTCCTGGGCCGGGGCCATGGGGCACGTACAGTTCATGCCCACGGTGTTCCTGCAACACGCTGTCGATGCTGATGGCGATGGCCGCCGGGATCTCTGGAACAGCCTGCCGGATGCCATGATGTCAGCCGGCCGGTTTCTGCAATCCATGGGCTGGGACGGAGACTATCGCTGGGGCCGGGAGGTGCGGTTACCCGACAACTTCGACTTCAGCCTCGCCGACGGGAGCCGACGCCCGCTGTCGGATTGGCGTGACATGGAGATTACCGATGCCTTCGGCAAACCATTGGCGAAAGAGCCCATTGAGGCAGCGCTGATTGTCCCCAGCGGACACCAGGGGCCGGCGTTTCTGGTTTACCGCAACTTCCGGGTCATCATGGGCTGGAACCGGTCCGAGTTCTATGCGATTGCCGTTGGCCACCTGGCAGACCGAATTGCCGGGGCGGGCAAATTGCAGAACCCGCCACCGGAAGACCACCCGGCATTGTCGAGGGATCAGGTGTTGACGCTCCAGCAGGCGCTCAATGCCCGAGGCTATGCCAGTGGCGAGCCGGATGGCATCCTGGGCTCCAATACCCGCAATGCCATTCGCGCCTATCAGCAGGCCGAAGGGCTGGTGGCCGATGGCTTTCCATCATCCGAGGTTCTGTCGTCGCTGGGCGTGTACACCGGCACGTAAAAGTGTCCATGTTTTTTACACCACACCAACCTAATAATGCTATCAGCCTGTTTTTAAAGGATTAATATATTGGCACGCATTTAGCTACACATACTCGCAGAGCCCGGTCTGATTCGGGATTACCTAAAACAGCGAGCAGTAGAGGTGGCGACAATGCGTCAATGGATGAAAGGAATCGTAGCGGCGGCAACGCTTGGGTTTGCGTCGACTTCCTGGGCTTTCCCGGTCGATCTTGACACGGTGTCAGGGGCCTGGGGCACACCGACCAACGGCAGCAACGTTCAGGGCGTAGGGACTGACACGCTGCGCTGGGGCACCGGAGAGGAAACCTGCTCTGGCATCTTGTGGTGGAGGACCTGCTCAAACGGGCCGCAAAGCGGCTTCAGCTTTCAGGGCCCCGCCAGCCTGCCACAAACCATCACCTCCGATGCTGAATTTGTGTTGGGAAACTTTACACATTTCAACAACCGCATCACCGGCGACAGCATTACCGGAGTCAACCTGGATGTATTCGCGACATTCTCGACAACTGCCAGCAATGGCACGGTGACAGGGCCCTATACGTTCGAGTTTTCACACATTGAAACTCCCAACGTCCATTGCGGGCCTCTCTCATTCCTCTTTGGCTGTTCACAACGGGATGTAGACGATGTGGTGCGGCTCGATAACGTGATCGAGAGTTCCGAGTTCCAGTTCGGCTCAAGTATTTATTCATTGTCTCTGCTCGGCTTTGCCAACGGGCTGAACGAAATTACTACCGGAGAAGGCAAGGCGACCTCGGTCGACTTGCTGGCAAAGCTGAACGTTCGCTCGGTTCCCGAGCCTGGCACGCTGGCCTTGCTGGGTCTTGGCCTGGCAGGCCTGGGGCTGACCCGTCGCCGCAAGGTCTGAATGGTAATATCCCACCGGCAGCACCCCGTGCTGCCGGTTTTTCTTGCCCCTTCCCGTGATCTGAATTCCGAATCCGCGCATAATATGGGTATCGCCCAGTCACCCCAGAATGCGGGATATTATGGACTCCATTACCCAGATTGCCCTTGGCGCCTCCATTGCCGGAGCAGTTGCCGGTAAAACGCTTGGACGCTCCGCCCTGATGACCGGAGCCCTGCTCGGGACCTTACCAGACCTGGACGTTGTTATTGACTACGGCAGCGCGGTCGCCAATTTCACCCAACACCGGGGGTTCAGCCATTCCCTGTTTGTGCTGGCACCACTGGCACTCCTTATCGCCTGGGGACTATGGCGCTGGAAGCCGCAACTTTCTTACCCGCGGTGGCTGGCACTGACAGGCCTTATCCTGATCACGCATCCCCTGCTGGATGCCTTTACCACCTACGGAACCCAACTGTTCTGGCCTTTTGGACGCCCCGTAGCGATCAACAGCATTTTTATCATCGACCCGCTTTACACACTGCCGCTACTGGCCGGGTGCCTGGCCTTTCTGTATCGACCGCCGGCGGCCAAAGCTCTTGTCACCGGCCTGTTTCTGTCCAGCCTCTACCTGGGCTGGTCGGTCAGTGCCCAACAGATCATCACCGACCGGGTAAAACCGGCCCTGGCCCAGGCCGGCATGGAGCCGGCAGCCCTGTTGGTCCAACCCATGCCGTTCAATACCGTTCTATGGCGTGCGACCGCAATAAATGCAGAACACCGGGTCGAGATCGTCACCGGCTTTCTGGACACCAGCGACGAACTGGTGCTGGAGCATTTTCCGCGCCAGCCGGCGCTTGCCGAGATGGTCGCCGGATTGCCGGAGGCGCAAAGGCTGGAATGGTTCACTCGAGGCTTTCTGGACTACCAGCAACGTGGCAATCAGATAACCGCAACGGATATCCGGCTGGGCATTCCCGGTGCGCATCCTTTCACCTTCCTTCTTGCTGAAACAGAAGACGGCAGAGTTCAACCACTCATCAGTGGTCGATTACCGCGACCGGCCCTTAACCGGGCCGCACTGCCGCTATTGTGGGAACGGATGACAGGGCAGGTACCCGTGTTGTGTCTCGCCACTCTGTCCGCACCCAACCCGGGGAGCTCCTGCTGATGCGACTGGATCAATATCTGGCCAGCGCAACTGCGCTTTCCCGTAAAGATGCGAAAAAAGCGGTGTCGACTGGCCGAGTGACGGTGGAGGGAGACATCTGCCGGCAAGCCAATCGCCAGGTGGAGGCCACACAAGCGATCTATCTGGATGGCCATGCCATCGCCTTACCCGGCGACGTTTACCTGATGATGCACAAACCGGCGGGCGTTCTGAGCGCTACCCGCGACAGCAGCCAGCCCACGGCACTCGACCTGTTGCCCGGCGAGTTGGCCGGTCAGGTGCATATTGCCGGGCGCCTGGACAAGGACACCACCGGCCTGCTGCTGTTGACCAGTGACGGCCAATGGTCCCACACAGTCACCTCACCACGGAGGGAATGCCGCAAAAGTTACCGGGTCTGGCTTGCAGAGGCCATCCCTGAGGAGGCCTGCCGGGCACTCGAGCAAGGCGTCATGCTCAACGGTGAAAGCACGGCAACCAGGCCCGCCGAAGTCCATGTGCAAAGCAGCCAGGTGATCGACCTGACCATCCGCGAGGGCCGCTACCACCAGGTCAAGCGAATGCTGGCCGCTGTCGGCAACCGGGTGGAGCGTCTGCACCGATTCCGTATCGGCCCGATTGTGCTGGACGACAGCCTGGCCCCCGGCTCCTTCCGGGCGCTGACATCCGAGGAAATCCATTCGATATCCGGCTGAACGTCCGCCTAGGCCCGCTCAAATCGCTGGGCCTCGAGGTTCTTTCGCACGGAACCGGCCTCGAACACCTCTCCGTTCATGGCAATATAGACTCCCGCCGGTAGTAACGAGACCGCCGCCCAGGCAAAACCGATATTGAAGATGGCGTCGCTGCGCCGCATCCGGGCAGGCTGCATGGCACCGGTCAGCACGATGGTACGATCCGCAACCGCTTTCAGCACCTCGGCGGTTTGCGCCATGGTATCGGTACCGTGGGTAATCAGGAATCGCTCGCTAGCCGAGGCCTGCACCGCCGCCAGAATGACCTGACGATCGGCATCCGTCAGCTCCAGACTATCTTTGCGCATCAGCGACCGGATGCCATAGCCATCGTGGATATTCGATTCGGCCAGGAGTTCCGGCAACAGGCTTTCACCGATTTCAAATTGACTGTTGGCATCGAAGTAAACCTTGTCGATGGTGCCACCGGTGGTCAGTATCTCGATCATCTTTTCAACCAAACCTCACTGTGAAGACGCCCGGACAGCCTGAGACCGCTCCGCCTCTGCCGCCATCAGGGCTGCATTTTTCTCGCGCTGGTAACGCTTCGCGGCCGGGGCCACGGAGCCCGACTGACCGGTGGCGAGCCAGCGCTTGATGCGGCCGGCATCACCCATCGGCGATCGGGTTCCCAGAGAGTCCAGCAACACGGTAATCACCGCTTTGCCATTCATCTCTGACACCATCACCAGACACCGCCCCGCTTCCGACAAATACCCGGTCTTGCTGAGCTTTACGCCCCAACTGTCTCTGTGTACCAGTGCATTGGTATTGCCAAAGGACAGGCTATACCGTGGCTGGCGAAACTCGGCCCGGTAATAACCGGTCGTCGATGCGTTGCGAATTTCCGGATGCCGGAGCGCGGCACGGGCCAGAATCACCAGATCCGCAGCCGTGGAAACGTTACCGGCGGACAGCCCGGTGGGATCGACGAAGCGGGTCTGCGCCATGCCCAGGGCTTTGGCCCTGGCGTTCATGTCCGCCACAAAGCCCTCGAAGCCATCAGGGTGTGAGCGCGCCAGAGTGTAGGCTGCAAAGTTTTCGGACGACATCAGGGCAATCCGCAGTGCGTCCCTGCGACGAAGCTGGGAGCCCACCCGAATCCGGGTCCAGGCATTTGCGGCAGCTTCCACGTGCCGTTCCTCGAAAGTCAGCCATTCGTCCATGTCCTGGCCAGACTCGACCACCACCAGCGCCGTCATCAGTTTAGTGATCGACGCCACCGGTACCGGCCGGTGGGCATTCTTTTCGAATAACAGCCCCTCCTTGCCGACTTCGGCGGCGGCCGCCTGCACCGATGCCAGTGACAGCCCGTCTTCCGCAGCCGCGGAACTCGGGCCGGCTATCACCAGAAGACAAATCATAACGCTGACAAGGAAAGAATAACGCATGGGGGCCTACCTGCTGCTGACACCATCAATGAGTAACAATCGTTTGCGCGCACTATATCAGCGCCTTCGGGCCGTGCGCAGGTCTCATTTTCAATCATGCGTTTTAAACAGCAAATGCAAAATTCTATAAACTGCTGTAAAATCTATGTAAATCAGATCGTTACATCTCTTAAACTTTTGTTTCAGAAGTGTAACAACGTCGCTTTCCGATTCAGGATACGTTCAGGATGGACCCTTCACTGCCCGGCCAGCCCGTTTCAAAGACCGACCCCGCAGGCCGCCTGCCTGTCTGGCTGCAGCACTCCTTTCCGTTCGTCATTCTGGTCTTTGCCTTGCTTTACGGGCTGGCGACCACGTTCTGGCAGGAACAGCCCACACGCCAGGCCTTTCCTGCCGTGTCCACATTCTCCGGAACCGCGCCCGGCATCACCGGGCGGGCCGAATACCGGCTTCAGCCGCTGGACACCGTTCTGTCTGAGAAACGCTGGCAAGCCAACGACTGGCTCAGCGTCGATACCCGATTTTCCGGCATTGGCTATCCTTACAAGAGCGTGACGTTCCGGCTGGAACTCGAAAACCCGCGAGCCCAGACGGTGGCCAGCCAGCTGACCGTGCCGGCGCCCTATCTCGACCACCTGAAACCCGCGTTGATTCATCCTGA
The DNA here is from genome assembly GCF_049943275.1 of Marinobacter sp. VGCF2001. Lineage (NCBI taxonomy): Bacteria > Pseudomonadati > Pseudomonadota > Gammaproteobacteria > Pseudomonadales > Marinobacteraceae > Marinobacter > Marinobacter sp. VGCF2001. The sequence continues at coordinate 135,136 of NZ_JBNFVX010000005.1, read as the reverse complement.
CGGCCGGGTCGAACGCTTACCGGCCATGGGCGACCGGTACCCTTTCGAACAGCGCTATCTTGCGCTGCCGCAATGGATCTGGCCGGTTACGCTGCAACCCGGCACCACCATCCTGCTGATGGAAGTGCGAAATCACGGCCCCGTCATGTTGCCGGCCACCCTGTCGGACAGCACCGAGGCCCTGGGCAAAGGCACCGCCATCACCGCATGGAAATCGTTTATTACCGGTCTGCTGGTGTTTGCCCTGTTACTGAATCTGATCATGGTGGCCAAGTTACGCCGCCCGGGACTGGCCTGGTTAAGCGTGTTGATGATCAGTGTGATCTACAGCCAACTGGTCATGGATGGTCTTGGTCTTTGGCTGCTCTGGCCGGCACTGCCGGAACTCAACGCGTTGCTTAACATCAGTCTGCCACTGTGCCTGATTGCCTTGTGTGAATTTACGCCGCATTTCCTGCGGGTGGAGAGAGTAGAGGCACGGCTGCTAAGGGGGTTCAGTTTACTGGCAACGCTGCATCTGCTGGCCGCCCCTCTGGACCTTCACCTGTTCGGACAGCAAGCTTTTCTGATCACCAGCGCTACAGGCGGGCTGTTTATCCTGGTGCTCAATCTGCGAAAATTCAGCAATCATGTGTATGCCCGCTACTATGCGCTCTCTGTTCTGGCAATTCTGCTCGGCGCCGTGGTTTCGTCCCTCCGAACCGTCGGCTGGCTGCCGGTCAACGTGATGACCGACTCGGCATTTTTCCTTGGCGCAGCGGCCGGTTCCCTGATCCTCACCAGCGGGGTCAGCAAACTGCTGCTGAACGAGCGCAGAAAGCGGATGAGTTCTGACATCCAGGTGCGCAAAGAACAGAACCTTCGAGCCAGTATCGAGCGCGATTACGATCGCCTGCTGAAAACCCACCGGGTTACCGGCAAGCCCAACCGCCCCATGCTTGAGGACACCCTCGGCGCCGTGGATTGCCATCAAACCCCCTATACCCTGTGTATGATTCGTTTGGCCCGGTTCAACGAAGTGGAACAGGCACTGGGATATCGCGCAGCCGAAGAGCTTTTGAAACAGTACCTCAGGCACCTCAACCGGTTTCTGAAAAAAAACCTGGGCGACCAGCTGATTATGATTAATGGCTACGGTATCGCCACGCTGGACACCGTGAACCACGCTTTCGCGTTGCTTCGTGATCCCGATGAAAATCAGGAGCGGGAGCGCCTGCTCACCATCAACCGCTGGTTATCCGAAAGCTTCCGTGAAGGCCGTTTTTCGTTCTCCTGGGCCCCGTCTGTTGGTGTCGCCAACGCCCCCGAACATGGCACGGAAACAGCCGATGTACTGGCCTGTGCCGGATTCGCGTCACTGGATGAAAGTATGCCTCTGGTAATATATGACCCGTCCATCGCCGAATGGCAGTACCGCCAGCAGATACTGATGCTGGACGTGGAACAGGCATTGCAATCCGATGAAATGTGGCTGGAATATCAGCCCAAGGTCCACATCCGCGATGGCCGTGTTGGCTCGGTCGAAGCCTTGATCCGATGGCAACACCCCGAGTTCGGCCGGGTAGCGCCGGGGCAATGGATACCACTGGCTGAAGAAGTGGGCATTATTCATACCGTCACACTCTGGGTGCTCGAGCGAGCCTGCCAAGACAGCCACCGGTTGTATGCGGAATACGGACACACGGTTTGTGTTGCCGTGAATATTTCGGCCATGGACCTGGCGCACCGTCTGTTCGCCGAGGAGGCCGGGGCCATCGTCCGCCGCCATAAGCTGGAACCCTCTGATATCTGCCTGGAAATCACCGAAACCGCGATGATGACCGATCCGGAAACGGCCCGCGCCACTATCCGCACGCTCAGTGCCATGGGGTTCCGCATTGCCCTGGATGATTTCGGCTCTGGTCACTCGTCACTGGGCGCGCTCGCGCAGTTCACACTGGACGAATTGAAAATTGACCGGAGCTTTCTGGACGGCGTTCTGGATTATCCCTCCCGCCAGAACGTTCTGCGGGCCACGCTGGAGATCGGCATCGCCCTTGACCTGGAGGTTGTGGTCGAAGGCGTTGAAGATCAAGCCGTTGCCCTCTGGCTGCACCAGTTCCCGGGGTTGCAGGGGCAGGGCTATTACTGGGGCCGCCCGTTCAGGCTGGACCAGAGCCAGCGGCAATGGCCCCGAGATGAGGTGTATACCTAAACGAACCCAGGCCCAAAAACCTCTCATCCGCAACGCCGGAAAAAGATGCAAATCCGACTGACCTGCATCAAGGGGGATCCTGCCGGTACGTTTTACACTCTTTTAACACTCATCTGCCATGGAGGCCGTCATGTCATCGCCCAAAGAATCAGCTCCGGCGCCCAGCCAGGCAACGCCAGGTTCCGCCTTTGAGTGCTGGCAACAGGGCTATGGCGTTATCCGGCACTCCGAACAGACCTCGGCCCGTGTCCGGGAGCTGGCCGGCAAACTGGTACAGTCCGGACACCAGCCCGACGAAGACTCGGTTTACCAGAAGCTCATTGCCCTGGACCGCCTGACCAGCGCCGGCCTCTGGCTGGTCGTGCACATGACCTACTGCAACCGCGTGGATATCGCGGGCGCCCCGCTGACCGGCCAGGATTTCAAGGCATCGCCCGAGGGCCATACGGGCGGCGCCCTCAACATGGTGCCAGCTTACTCAGCCTACCTTGCGCTCAATAATCTTACCGGAAACACCCGCAGCTGGCTGATGGGCCAAGGGCACTGTGTCGCCGCCGTGGATGCCCTGAATGTGCTGACCGGCAACCTGCACCCGGAACAACGCGCGCGCTATCAGGCAGCGGAAGGGCTATCGAGACTGGCCAGCGATTTCTACAGTTATCGCCAGACACCGGAAGGCCGTATGGCGGCTCCCCTGGGCAGCCATGTGAACCCCCATACCGCCGGCGGTATTATCGAAGGCGGCTATCTCGGCTTTGCCGAGCTGCAATACGCGCATATGCCCTTGCCGGGCGAGTCGCTGGTGGCCTTTCTGTCCGATGGCGCAGCAGAAGAGCAGCGTGGCAGTGACTGGGTTCCCCGCTGGTGGCGTGCCGACGACTGCGGGCTGGTACTGCCGGTGATGATCGCGAACGGTCGCCGCATCGAGCAACGCACCGAGCTGGGCACTCGCGAAGGCCTGGAACGATTTGAAGACCACCTGCAGCACCGCGGTTTTGATCCGCGTCGCTTTGACGGTCGCGATCCCGCCGCCTTTGTTTGTGCGCTCTACGACATGGAAGAGGCCCTCGCCGCCCGGGGTGCAGCCGCACAACGGGGCGAAACCGCCTACCCGGTTCGCATCCCCTACGGCATAGCCGAGACGGTTAAGGGCTTCGGCTTCTTCGGTGCCGGTAAAAATACGGCGCACAACCTGCCACTGCCGGGCAACCCACGCCTGGATGCGCGCTCGCGGGAGCTGTTCAATGAACACGCGGCCCGGCTCTGGGTTCAACCCCAGGAACTGCACCTGGCCGTGTCAAAGCTCAACGAGCACGACCAGCAGGGCCGCCCTCTGGAGCGGGATCACCCGCTGGCGCAGCGACAGCCCGCCGAGCCGTTGATGCCAGTGCTGCCCTGGGGCCAGAACCCGTGCTCACCGATGACCGCAGTTGATGAATTCTTCCGGGCGCTGGTAGCGGACAACCCGACTCTCCGGGCACGGGTCGGAAACCCCGACGAACTGGCGAGTAATCGCCTCAAAGGCGTGCTCGACAGCCTCAAACACCGGGTAAATGATCCGGAAAACGACTCGGAATCGGTCCACGGCAAAATTATCACGGCCCTGAACGAAGAGGCGGTGGTGTCCGCCTGCCTGGCCAACAAAGCGGGCCTGAATCTGGTTGCAAGCTATGAGGCCTTTTGCGTCAAAATGCTGGGCGCCGTTCGCCAGGAACTGATCTTCGCGCGCCACCAGAAAGACGTGGGCCGGCCGCCCCGGTGGCTGGGATTCCCGGTAATTGCCACCTCCCATACCTGGGAAAACGGCAAAAACGAACAATCCCACCAGGACACCAGCTTCTGTGAGGCCATGCTGGGCGAAATGAGTGATGTCTCACGGGTTCTCTTTCCGGCCGATTACAACAGCACCCTGGCGGTGATGCCATCCATATACCGGGAGCGGGGGCGCATCAGCTGTCTGGTGATCCCCAAACGGGAGCGCCCCTGCGTTTTTAACGCCAGCGAGGCCGAGACCCTGGCACGACACGGTGCGCTGGTGGTCGACGAGGATACGTCTGCCGGCGAAGAACCCCTCTTGCTGATTGCCAATGGGGCCTATCAGCTTTCCGAGGCCATCAGGGCCTGCGAGCGCCTGCGGGAAACCGGAACGCCCTTCCGGCTGGTCTACCTGCAGGAGCCGGGGCGGTTCCGCCAGCCCAGAGACCCAATGGAAGCTGCCTCCTGCCTGACCGAGTTCGAACGGGAGCGGCTCTTCCCTCACCGGATGCACCGGCGCGTTGCCCTCACGCATATGCGCCCGGAAGTGTTCCGCGGGCATCTGCATACTCTGTTCCCCCAGCCCGTTCATTCCCGGGTACTGGGTTACATCAATCGCGGCGGCACCCTGAACGAGGCGGGTATGCTGTTTGCCAACCGCTGCTCCTGGGGTCATACGCTGGCCGCCTGTGCCCAGGTACTGGATAAACCGCCCGGGGAATGGCTCTCCAGCGCCGAACTGGCCGCAGTGGAGGGCCGGGGCGACCCGAGCGTGATTACCCGCGGGCTGTCCTGAGCCGGTTTCGAAGCGCGGTTTCCAGTTCGAGTATCACCAGCACCAGGACCCCGGCCGAAACCGCGAACCCAAGGTGCTCCAGGCTCAGGGCGGCGGTGGCAAAAGTCTGCTGAAACCAGGGTAGATAGGTGAAAAGCAGCTGCAAACCCACCACGGCCACGATCGCCACCAGGACCACCGGCGTGCCCAGCACGCCGCGCAGCGTGATGGAGGCGCTGTCGAGATATCGCACGGCGAACAAATAGAAAACCTCCATCGCCACCAGGGTATTCACCGCCAGGGTGCTGGCCAGCACCGGGTCCTGATGGCGACCCATCACCCAGAACCAGGCGGCAAAGATACCGGCCAGGAACAGCAGTGACACAAACGCCACGCGCCATATAACAAAGCCCTGCAACAAGGATTCCTCCCGCGGGCGCGGGGGCTGTTGCATAACCCCGGGCTCGGGCGGCTCAAACGCCAGAGTCATCGCCAGCAGCACCGAACTGACCATGTTGACCCAGAGAATCTGCAGTGCAGAAATCGGCAAGGCCAGCCCCAGCAGCAAGGCGGTGATCAGACTGACCGATTCACCGCCGTTGATCGGCAACATAAAGGCAATACCCTTGCGCAGATTGGCGTAGACCGTGCGACCTTCCCGAACCGCAGCGGCGATGCTGGCGAAGTTATCGTCCAGCAGGACCACGGATGAAGCCTGCCGCGCGGCTTCCGAACCTTTGACGCCCATCGCAATGCCAACGTCCGCTCGCTTGAGTGCCGGCGCATCGTTAACGCCATCGCCGGTCATGGCGACCACGCCGTGCCTGGCCTGTAGCGCTTTTACCAGGCGCAGCTTATGCTCCGGGCTGGTGCGGGCAAAGACATCGACCTCACCAGCCAGGTCCCGGAGCCGGGCCTCGTCCAGTTCATCCAGTTCTTTACCGGTCAGCACCCTGTCGGTATTGCGCAGGCCCAGTTTGCGGGCGATCGCACCAGCCGTGAGGGCATGGTCCCCGGTAATCATCTTGACCCGAATGCCGGCATCGTGACACTCCTGAATCGCCCGAATGGCCTCTTGCCTCGGCGGGTCCAGCAATCCAACCACACCCAGCAGTTCAGCACCCTGCTCCAGCTCTTCTACCACCAGTTCCCGGCTGCCTTTGACCATGGGTCGGCGTGCAAGCGCCAGCACCCGCAAGCCCTCTGCGGCCATGTCCGCAATTACCCGGCCCCAGTAGTCCGCATCCACCGGCTCGCACTCGCCGCTGGCCGACACCTGCTGCTGGCACATGGCGAGAATCCGCTCCGGGGCGCCCTTGAGGTAGGCAATACCGTGGCCGTGGTGATCATGATGCAAGGTCGCCATAAAGCGGTTGCGGGTATCGAAGGGAACCTCATCCACCCTCGGCCAGGCGGAAGCACTGGTTACCAGATCAAATTCTGCCTTGCCGGCAAACACTTTCAGCGCCGCCTCCATCGGGTCGCCCTGAATCGTCGTGCTCCCGTCACTCGAACGGATACTGGCGTCATTGCATAGAGCCGCGGCGCGCGCCAGCTCAATCAAACCGGGTTGGCTGACGATCGGCTCACCCTGGCAACAAACCCTGCCATCAGGACGGTATCCCTCCCCCGTCACCTCATAGCGTTGCCCGCCGGCGACTACAGCAGTCACCATCATCTCGTTGCGGGTCAGTGTGCCGGTCTTGTCCGAGCAGATCACCGAGACTGCACCCAGGGTTTCAATCACCGGCATACGGCGGACCACTGCCTGCCGTCGGGCCATCTGGCGCACACCGATGGCCAGGGTAATGGTAAGAATGGCTGGCAGACCTTCCGGAATCGCCGCCACCGTCAGGCCGACAACGGCCATGAACAGTTCCCGGAACGCCAGACCACTGAAAGCCAGACCACCGAAAAAGATGAGAACGCCGGTGACAATGACAATCAGCGACAGCACTCGCGCAAACCGGTCCATCTGCTCCAGCAGAGGGGTTTTCAAACTGGTGGTATCGGCCAGCAAGCCGGAAATACGGCCAATTTCAGAATGAATGCCGGTGCGCACCACCACGCCTCGTGCGGTGCCGGTGGCAACCATGGTTCCGGAGAAGGCCATGCACGTTTGGTCACCCAGCGCCGATAGCTCAGCCACGGCATCCGAAGATTTATCCACCGCCTCAGACTCGCCGGTCAGAATGGCTTCCTCGATCTTGAGATTATTGGTTTTCTCAAGACGAATATCCGCCGGGACCCGGTCTCCGGCCTCCAGCAACACGGTATCACCCGGCACCAATTCACCCGCATCCACCTGCTGCTGGCCATCGGAGCGTATGACCCGGGCACGGGGTGCGAGCATATGGCGAATCGCGGAAAGCGCCTGCTCGGCCCGCCCCTCCTGAATAAAGCCAACCAGCGTCTGGACCACCACCACGGCCAGAATCACACCGGCATCGACCCAGTGGCCCAGAGCCCCGGTTATCGCGGCTGCCGTGAGCAACACATAGATCAGGAAATTGCGCAGCTGGCGCCCCAGGCGCGCCAGAGGACCGGTCGTACGCCCCTCGGGCAATCGGTTGGCACCAAAATCCACCAACCTCGCCCGCACATCCTCTCCGGTCAACGGCTCTGGCGCCTTGATGCTCTCCCGCGCCTGATCTGCCGTTATCGTATGCCACAGATGAGGCGCTTCAGCGCCTGTAGGCGCTCGACCTGTATCCGGCTCCCTCGCTTTCGACATTGTCATGCTCCCTGCTCCATTTCCGGATTAACAACACAGCATCCCGGCGGCAGGATCAATGAGCCCGATCAAATATTCACGGTGCTGATCCTGCCGTCAGACACCGGTAACCGGTAACACGGTTCGTTGGCCGGAGCCTGGCAATGTCCTCCGCGCGGCCTCCCGCGCATCGTCCAGCCGGTACTCCTGCTGCTTGACCGTGTCCACGAAATACCAATCCGCCCGGGCTTCTTCCGGGGTGAAGGTAACCACCATATATCCCCGCTGATTGATGTTCAGGTAGTCCAGGTCATCCACCAGCAGGCCAATGCCCTGCTCTGCGCCGGCAATCTGGCTTTCCGGTAACTGCAGATACTCCTCAAGCCCGGGCGAGGACACCGATGCAGTCGCAAACTCCACACCGACCTGGTTGCCGTCCTTGTCCTTGAGGTTATTGGCCCAGGCATTGTGGGTATCTCCAGCCAGCACCACCAGGTTGTGATTACGCTGCCGGGCCGTCCCCAGCACCACCTCCCGCTCGGCCTGGTAGCCGTCCCAGGCGTCCAGATTATAGGGCGCGGCAGTATCGAGACGGGCCTGCTGCTGCTCGGTCAGGGGCATGCCCTGCAACTGCATTCCCTTGAGGGTCGCCAACTCTTGCAGCGTTGCCGGCAGGTTGTCGAACGTTTCGGTGGCAATCGCCAGCAACAACTCGGCAGGCAGGTTCATGCGCCCCATCAAAACCTGCTGGCCCAGCACCTGCCACTGGCCGGTAGAGGTCGCCAGCTTATTCTGCAACCACAGGCGTTGCTCGGCCCCAAGCAGCGTTCGGTTGGGATCACCGACGGCCTGCTTGAATTGCTCGATATTCAGCCCGCTCTTTCTCAGATAATCCAGGTAATCCAGTTGCTGGTCACGGCCGATCACCCGGGTATCCAGCATATGCAGATCCACCAGATTACCGAACCGGAAACTGCGATAGATGATCTCCTCATTATCCTCTGCCGCCGGCCTTATCGGCATCCACTCGAAGAACGCACGCAGTGCATCCAGCTTCCGCTGTTCGAACTCACCCTCACCAGTATTGTGGTTCTCGGCTCCGTTCCGCCAGGTATCGTTGGCTACCTCGTGGTCATCCCAGACAATGATAAACGGCAGCCTCTGGTGGGCTAACTGAAGATCCGGATCTTCCCGATAGACCGCATACCGACGCCGGTAGTCCGCCAGGCTCAGAATTTCCAGATTGTTATCGTCCGGGAAGGTGCGCCCAATGGTTTCAGCATCTTCGGCTCCGTAACTGCCCGGCTCACTGATGTATTCATAAATATAGTCACCAAGATGTACTAACGCATCCAGATCGGTCTGGTTTGCTATCTCGCGATAGACATGGAAATAGCCCGCCGGATAGTTGGCGCAGGACACCACCGCCAGCCTTACCTGGTCCACACTGCCTTCCGGCAAGGTCGATGCGGTGCCAACGGGTGACGTGGCACCGGAGGCCCGAAAACGATAGTGGTAACGCTGGCCGGGAAGCAGGCCCCGGGCATCGACTTTGAGGGTATAGTCGTGCGCTTCAGAGGCCTCTGTGGTGCCAGATTGAACAACAGAGGTAAAATCCGCATCGGTCGCGATCTCCCAGCCTACCTTTACTTTGCTGCCACGTTCAGGGAATGCCCGGGTCCACAGAATAATGCTGTCCTGCAGCGGATCGCCGCTGGCCACCCCATGCGTGAACTGCACTCGCCGTTTATCGTCACTGTCACTATCCAGCACGCAACCTGCGAGGCCGGTAGAAACAGCCACCGCGCCCATCCCGAGCGCCGATGCTTTCAGAAAATCCCGTCTGGTCAATCTGGCCATGGTTCACCCCTGATGTCTAATTATTAGCCGTTACCTTTGCCGGCCTGTTAACCGGCATTCTGAGAAGCTAGACCAGAGAGATGAACTTCGCGTTGCCGGATTGCGACACGGGTATGGCAAATTCCGACAGGAGCGCGGCAAGCGGACTTCGCTCACAAAAAACGGGAGCCGAAGCTCCCGTTGTGTTATTAGACGCCTCTATTATCCGCTGATGAACACTGGCCCCAGGCCCAGGTTCCAGAGAATGACGGAGCCCACACGAGTAGAAACGAGAATCACCAGGGCCACGGTGAGCAGCGCCCCGCCGTACATGACCGCGCGATCTTTTTCGATACCCATGACAATCGGCAGGCCATCGTACATCAGCCAGGCGCCATAACAGGCGGCGGCAAGAAACACGACGGCGTTAAACCAGGGCACCGGATACAGCAACGCAAAACCCGCCAGGAACAGGGGCGTACAGGAATACGCGGCCAGGGCGATGCCGTTGGAGGGGACATGCTCCTCCCTCGCTCCGTAGGTTCTGGCCATCCAGTTAATCGCGTAACCCAGGGCAAACACCCCGACCAGCATGGCCAGATAGGTGAGCACGCTCATCTGCAAGGCGCTGATTTCAGTCAGCTTGATCAGGCGATCGTTGCCGACCGTCCAGCCGAAATGCGCCGTCGAGATATAGGCGCACACAGGCGCAATGGCCGCCAGTATCAACACATAGGCGACGTAGAGCCTGGTTGGATGTTCGTGTTCTTTTCTGATGGATGCCCACTCGTCATCCGGGTGGGTGAAGAGACCAAACGCATGGGAAAGAAGCATAAACCACCCCCTTTATTACTGTTGTAGTTATGGGTGGATACGGCGCCCGAATTGTTTCGGACTTAAAACCGTTCCTGAATTTAACTATAGTCAAGAATGAGATTCAGGAAAGTCAGTCTTGATGCTTTTTCGTTATCAGGATCGCCAGAAAGGAGAAATAAACGCGATGATGCACTTCAGAACAGCCGCACCTGCGGCAATGCTGTTAGCCCTTTTCACCAGCCCAGAGGCGTTCGCGGATATGCAATCGAAAACCATTGAATACTCTGTTGATGGCGAAAATTTCACTGGCTACCTGGCCTGGGATGACGAAGCCGACGGGAAGCGCCCGGGCGTGTTGGTGGTACATGAGTGGTGGGGCCACAACGAGTTTGCCCGTGAGCAGGCAGACAGGCTTGCCGCCTCGGGTTACACCGCCCTCGCCCTGGATATGTACGGTTCCGGCAAGCAGGCCGAGCATCCGGAAACCGCGCAAAAATTCATGCAGGAAGCGACCCGCGATATGGAGCAGGTGAAAGCGCGCTTTCTGAAAGCCAAAACCCTTCTGCAGAATCATGAAAGCGTCGACCCGGATCGCATCGCTGCCCAGGGGTACTGCTTTGGCGGTGCCGTTGTGCTGAACATGGCGCGCCTGGGCGTGGATCTGGCCGGCGTGGTCAGTTATCACGGGGCGCTGGGGAGCCCTCTGCAAGCGGAAGCCGGGGCTGTCAAAGCACGGGTACAAGTCTACACTGGCGGCGCAGACGCCATGGTGCCCTCGGAACAGGTTGCCGGGCTGGTCAGGGAAATGCAGAACGCCGAGGTAGATCTGACGCTGGTCAGCTTTCCCGGCGTGAAACACTCATTCACCAACCCCAATGCCGACCAGATTGCGGAACAGTTTGGAATGCCGGTTGCCTACGACGAAGCCGCGGCGAAGCGTTCATGGCAGGGCACACTGCGCTTCTATGAAGAGATTTTCGGAGAATAAACGGACAATAAAAAAGGCAGCCATGGCTGCCTTTTTTCGGTTATTGCTGAATCCTTCAAGGATTACAGAGCAACAACGTTCTCCGCCTGAGGACCTTTCTGGCCCTGAGTCACGGTGAACTCGACCTGCTGGCCTTCGGCCAGGGTCTTGAAACCAGAGCCCTGAATGGCGCTGTAGTGAACGAATACGTCCGGGCCGCCTTCACGAGTGATAAAGCCAAAGCCTTTTGCTTCGTTGAAGAACTTAACAGTACCGGTAGTAGTAGACATACTTAAACTTCCTGAAATCAATCATATTATCTGCTGCCACACACCCAGGTGGTGCTGGTCAGCGTGTTACGGAAAAACAGAACTCGCGGGATCAAAAACAGGACGGTCACTACTAACTGCGGAGGTACGTCTTATTCATGAACTGCTTTGCTGATTCTTTCCTACCGCTTCACTGTACTCTGGAATACCGGCCTTGCCAAGGGTATTTTCAACAATTTGTATAGGTAGTATTACACAGCATTCAACGGGTTCGAACGCCGCTTACCACCGGGCCAGAGAAAACGTTAAAAAACCCAGTGCGGTCATCAATATAGAGCCCACAACGTGGGCCGTAACCCCGACCACTGCCATGCCCCATTTGCCTTCCTGCAGGGCCGCAAACATCTCCAGCGAAAACGTCGAGAACGTGGTCAGGGCGCCGCACAAACCGGTGACGGCGAACAAGCGCCATTCCGGCGCCAGCGCACTGTTGTTCATGAAGAATCCCATGAGCAGTCCAATCAGCCAGCCCCCGCTGAGATTGGCCACCAGCGTACCCCAGGGAATGGCGTGATAGCTGGCATTAAGCCATAACCCAAGGGCCCAGCGCAGGTTAGCGCCGATCACGGCGCCAACACTCACGGCGAGAACCGATAGCCACATGGTATCCGGCCGCCTCAGGCCGGATTGTGGTCGATCAGGGTTTCCCGATTGCGGGCAAACTCGTCAAACGGGAAGTCATCCACCGTCAGCATCTCGAGCACAACGGTTTCATACTGACGCATGAAGTCTGCCTCTTCCTTGCTGAACACTCCCGCTTCCAGAGCCGCCTCGAAGCGCTCTTCCGGATGCAGTGCGGTCATTGGCAATTCGCCCTTGGCGTAGGCTTTGGTGACCTTGCGGTAGAGTTGCTCGGCCTTGCCATAGTCCTTCAACAGGCCGTTATAGCGCGCTACCGGGTTCTCCGCGATACCTTCGCCATCGGTGGTCCAGGCCCCCGCCATAAGCTTGTGGCGAATGGGCGTGTCGGTGCTGATCGACCGGGCCAGCTTGCGCGCCAGATCATCATGAGGCGCATCCCAGCGACAACCCAATGGCAGCGTGATCGCACGCAGGGCCATAGCCACCGGACGATTCGGCAGATTCTGCAGGAATTCGTCCAGAGCCTGCTCGGTGCGGTTCAGAAGGTAAGCCATGCTGTACTGCATCAGCTCTTTTTCGCCTTCCGCCGGCTGGGTTTCGTGCCAGTTTTTCAGCACCATCGAGGCCAGATAGAGGTTCGACAGCATATCCCCCAGACGGGCCGAGATAAGCTCACGCATTTTCAGCTCACCACCCAGCGTGGTCATCGCGGCATCGGCGCATAAGCCGAAGGCGCTGCTGAACCGTGCCAGCGCCTGAGCATATTTGCGAGAGGCACTGTCGAACGGAACGTCTGCCTTGCCAAGCCCCAGAGCCTGGGTGAAAGCGCGGGCGGCATTGCCGAAGATCAGGCCGGCATGGCCGAAGAAGGCTTCGTCAAAGGCCTTGATGTCGTCGTTATCCTTGGCCGCCAGTTCTTTCAGCACATAGGGATGGCAGCGAATCGCGCCCTGGCCGAAGATCATCAGGCTCCGGGTCATGATGTTGGCCCCTTCTACGGTAATCGAGACCGCTGAGCCACTAAACCCGATACCAAGATAGTTGCGGGGGCCGAGGGTGACGGTTTTGCCGCCGTGCACATCCATCGCGTCGGTCAGAATATCGCGCTGGAATTCGGTCAGGTGGTATTTGAGAATCGCCGAAGGCACCGCCGGTTTCTCACCCCGGTCAATCATGTTGGCCGTATGATTCACCGCCGATTGCGCGATATAAGTTTTGGCAGCAATCCGCGCCAGAGGTGCCTGGACACCCTCCATGTCGGCGACCGGGGTATTGAATTGCCGGCGAATACGCGTGAAGCCACCGGCCGTGCCAACGGCATAGGCCGCGCCGCCCGCTGCGCCGGACGGCAAGGTGATGCAGCGGCCAACCGAGAGGCATTCCACCAGCATACGCCAGCCCTGGCCGGCCATTTCCTGACCACCAATGATGTAATCCAGCGGAATGAAGACGTCTTTACCCTTGATGGGGCCGTTCATGAACGGTGTTCCAATCGGGCAGTGCCGGCGGCCGATTTCCATGCCATCGGTATCCCGGGGGATCAAGGCACAGGTGATCCCGTAATCCTTGGTGTCGCCCAGCAGGCCATCCGGGTCAAACATACGGAAGGCCAGGCCTACCACGGTCGCCACCGGGGCCAGAGTAATCCAGCGTTTCTCGAAATTCAGGCGGATACCCACTACTTCTTTGCCGTCTACTTCCTGCTTGCAGACAACACCGGTGTCTGGCAGCGAGGTTGCATCGGACCCGGCGCGCGGACCGGTCAGGCCGAAACAGGGCACTTCGCGGCCATCCGCCAGCCTGGGCAGGTAGTAGTCTTTCTGCTCGTCGGTGCCGTATTTCACCAGCAACTCGCCCGGCCCGAGGGAGTTAGGTACGCCCACGGTGACCATCAGCATTTCATTTCCGGCCAACTTCTGCAGCACTGCTGTCTGCGCCTTGGCGGAGAACTCCAGGCCACCGTACTCTTTCGGGATGATCATTCCAAAGAACTTTTCTTTTTTCAGAAAATCCCACAAATCCTTCGGCAGGTCGGCCCGCTCAACGGCCACATCCCAGGCGTTGCACATGGAGATGGCCTGGGTGCATTGATTATCCACAAACGCCTGCTCTTCTTCGCTCAGGCCAGTGTGACGGTTGATCAGCAGATTGTGCCAGTCGGGCCGGCCGGAGAAGAGCTCGCCGTCCCATCCCACGGTGCCCGCTTCCAGGGCCACTTTCTCGGTATCGGACACCTTCGGCGCCACTTTCTTGAACATGGCAAACACCCGCGGGGTCAGCCAGCTCTGTCGCAGCTGCGGGAGTCCCGCCAGCGCAGTGACGGCCGCACCGGCCAGAAGGACAAATGCCAGCCAGCCCGACGCCATAAACAGCGACAAGACACCAAACACAAGCATGACGCCGATAGCGGATTTGGCGCCGGCTTCACGGCGCAGAACATACAGCAAGCCTGCCAGAGCCAGCAGGAAAAGAATCAAAGTCATCTCAGGATCTCTCTGTCTTCCATGGATTGGAGCCTCTGGTCACCGCCGAAGCCCTTTGACTACAGTTTGTTACGTTTAACTTACCCTAACAGATGTCCGCCCGCCAGATCACAGTCCGTGTTCACGCGGGCGCAAAAACGGCGCACCTGCCTTACGAAGTTACAATAACCCGGATACCCTCGAGTGCCAGAGAGGCGCGCTCCACGGCACCCCGGGCCGCCGCGTACTGATCGCGCAGGAAATCGATTTCTTCGTTACGGATAGCCGGGTTTACTTTCTGAAGCGCCTCCAGACGCCGGATCTCGGGTGTAAAGCTATCGTCCACCCCGGCCAGTGCCTGCTCCCGCAACGGCGAAAGATGCGGCTGAGCCAGTGTCTCGGCGTGATCGACCATGGTTTCCACCTCGGCCCGGATTTTCGGCACAACGGCCTGGGCAGTGCGCCGGCGAATATTGGAGCAAAGCTCGTTCAGCCTTTCATGAGGAAGCGCCTTGGACAGGTCACGACCATTCACATCCACCACCAGGCGCAGAGGAGACACTGGCAGGTATCGGGTCAGCTGCAAAGCGGCCGGCGCCGGACAATGCACCGCGAACACCGCCTCCAACAGCAAGGTTCCGGGTGGCAACGCTTTGACCGACAGGTTGGCCAGTGCCGCCTTACCCAGCCCGGAACTGGTTACCGAGTCCATAACCCCGGTCACCATCGGGTGCTCCCAGCTCATAAACGCCATATCCTCGCGCTGCAGTGCCTGCTGGCGATCCCAGGTGACCGTCAGGCCGTCTTCCGGAAGCTCTGCCACCAGGCCTGACCGGAACTGTTCCCCGGGCTTGAGAATATCCGCGTGTTCGCTGTGATCCTCCAGGTCAACGCCCAGAATATCAAAGGCCTGGACCATGTAGTCGCGAACCTCGGCAGCATTTTCCTCCGCCTCAATCTTTTCGATCAGCTCCGCCGCCTCGTCTGCCCGGCAGGAGTTCAACTCAATCAGGGCATCCCGACCGTTATGAAGCATTTCTTTCAGCCGGGCGGTGTCCTCAGCACTGGCCGCCAACAGGGGTTCCAGCTGACCTTCGTCACCATCCAGGGCCTGCTGCCACTGGCTATGGACGTGTTCCTGTACCGCCACGCCGACCGCACAACTTTCAGCAAACGCATTCAGACCGTCCTGGAACCAGCGGTACTGGACTTCCTGGCTGGTCCCCTGAAGATAGGGGATATGCAGTCGAATCGCCTCGGTCTGGCCAATGCGATCCAGCCGGCCAATGCGCTGCTCCAGAAGATCCGGGTTCGCGGGCAGATCGAACAGCACCAGGTGGTGGGCAAACTGGAAATTACGCCCCTCGCTGCCAATTTCCGAACAAATCAGCGCCTGGGCCCCCTGTTCGCTATCGGCAAAATAGGCCGCGGCCCGGTCACGCTCGATCAGGCTCAGATGCTCGTGGAAAGCCGCACTGCGAATGCCCGCCCGCAATTGCAGGTAATGCTCCAGGGCCATGGCAGTGCTGGCACTGGCGCAGATCACCACTACCTTGGCCGGGCGCAGGCTTGCGAGCTTTTTCTCCAGCCAGTTCACACGGGGATCCTGCGCCAGCCAGTCCTCTTCTGCCACGGTTTGTTCAGGCGCCAGCCCAACCGTGCCATAACGCTGGCTGTTATCGTACAGATCCGGGCACGGCAGGGGTTCAGGCAGCGGCTGGCGCTCCGGGAAGCCCTGAATGGCTGCCCGGGTGTTTCTGAACAGCACCCGGCCCGTGCCGTGGCGATCCAGTAGCGCATCAATCACGGCCTGGCCGGCATCGTCCGGCGCCAGCAATTCATCCAGCTCGTCCCCAAGCCATCCTGCCAGTGCGTCACGATCGTTCGCGGAGAGCGTATCGGGCGCCTGTTGCAGGCGCCGGACCACCTGATTAATGGCCTCGTAATGCTGTTCTTCGTCCTGAAAGACCGCCAGATCGTGGAAACGGGCGGGGTCCAGCAAACGCAGGCGGGCAAAATGACTGGCCACACCGATCTGCTCCGGCGTTGCGGTCAGAAGCAACAACCCCTGGCTGGCACCCGACAACTGCTCGACCACTTCATACTCGGGGCTGGCCTGCTCCGGGGACCAGGCCAGGTGGTGGGCTTCATCAACCACCATCAAATCCCAGCCCGCCGCCATTGCATCGTTCCGGGCCTTTTCACTGCTCACCAGAAAATCGAGACTGCACAGCACCAACTGGTCTGCCTCGAACGGATTCACCGCATCGTCATCGCCGAAGATATGGTTAACCAGTGCATCGACATCGTCTTCCTCGTTTTTGAGATCGTCGTAACGGGACTGATCGACGATGGAAAAACGCAGGTTGAAACGCCTCAGCATTTCCACCAGCCATTGATGGATAAGCGAATCCGGCACCACGATCAGCGCGCGCCGGGCCCGCCCGGTCTGCAACTGATAATGCAGGATGAGCCCGGCCTCAATGGTCTTGCCCAACCCCACTTCATCCGCCAGCAAGACTCTTGGCGCGTGTCGGCGTGCAACTTCGTGGGCGATGTACAACTGATGCTTGAGATGCTGGGTACGGGCACCGATCAGCCCCTGGGCCGGAGAGGCGCGCAGGCGATCCATATGGTTCAGGGTGGCCACGCGAAGGCGGAAAGCGCCATTGCGATCAAACTGCCCGGCAAACAGGCGTTGATGCGGGGCGGAAAAGTTTACCGAACCGGCCAGTTTCACTTCCGAGATCGGCTGAATATTGTCACCGTCATCGGCGTGGTACACCAGAACACCTTCAAGGTCTTCCACCGCACGCACGGTGTATCGCTCACCGTCAAAGGTCTCAATTTCTTCGCCCAGCTGGTAAACAATCCGGGATAAAGGCGCGTTATCGATAGCGTAAGTGCGCTCCTCATCGGCAGCCGGAAACCCCAGGGTCACCCTACGGCCCGAAATATCCGTTACGATTCCCAACCCCAGGGCGGTATCGCTGTGGCTGACCCAACGTTGGCCGATGACAAATTCCGATGTTTCCAAGAAGCCTCCAGAGCTTGTTTACTGAGTGTTTGAATCGTTTTCCCGAACCCAATAGGCGGTCGCGCCGCACACCGCCGCCGGCACTACAAAGAGATTCAGTACCGGCACCATCGCTGCCAGGGCCACCGGCAAACCGAAGCCCAGTGCAGACAGGCGGGTGTCTGCCAGCAGTTTACGCAGTGCAGGGAAGCTCACCTTGTGATTATCGGCCGGATAATCCACGTATTGAAGCGCCATCATCCAGCTGTTGAACAGGAACCAGAGCACGGCGGCCACCAGGTTGACCACCGGAATAAGGCCAATAATAAACAGGCCCAGCGCCCTTGGCAGGTAATAGGCAATCTTCTGAAGCTCGCGCCAGAGCGCCCGGGGAATATCCTTGATGATGGCCGACCAGCTGTCGTCGGTAGAAACCTCCTGGCCGGTCAGCTGCTTTTCCGTGAGCTCAGACAGATACCCGTAGAAGGGAGACCCGATCAGGTTTGCCACAATCACAAACCCGTAGGCCAGCATCAGCAGAATAACCACGCCGTAAAGCAACCAGAACAACCAGTCGAGGGCCTGCAGCCACGCCCAGTCCGGCAGGAAGGCCATGGCCGCGGCGATCATGGCGGTGAACAGTTCGGCCAGAAAATAGAACAACAGCCCAAAGAGCAGGATGTTGATAATCAGAGGGATGACAACAAACAATCTGAGGCCCGGCTGGCGAATCAGCCCGAAGCCTTCCCCCAGATAGCCCAGTCCACGAAAAAAGTTACCCTTGAGCATTCCTGGTGATCCTCCGCTGCCATGACAATAACGGGGCGCAAAGCATATCATGTCGGAACCATTCCCACAGCCCGCGAGGAGTTTCGGATATCACCATGTCCCGAATCCGGTCGATGATCACCAGGCTACTGACCATGCAAAGACTCTGGCAGACAATGCTGGCAGTCTCCGTCGTGGCCATCTTGTACCTCGCTTTTACCAGCAACAGTTACCCGATACCGGCGTCGGCCAATGACAAAATCAACCATCTGATTGCATTCCTCGAGCTTACCCTGGTCTGCCGCCTGGCCTGGCCGCGACTGTCGCCACTGTGGTTCGTCCCGGCGCTGCTCGGGTTTGGTCTGATGCTCGAACTGGTTCAAGCCAACCTGCCCTATCGGGAGTTTTCCCTCGCGGACCTTGGCGCCGATGCCATCGGCATCGGACTTGGCCTGCTGCCCTGGCCGGGACTGCGCCTGGCTCGGGAAGCGGATTTGCGAAAACCGCCTGATATTGTGTGAGACATTTCCTACAAATATGTAGGAACCCGTCAGCAGGCTTCGTACGCTCTCCATGCTTCACGCTTCAAAATAATAACCAAATTATTGATTTATAGTTATATTTTTATTTTTCCCGGGCCCGGAAACACACCTACCGTGCACAGATCACACTCAGGCCACGCGCAGCATTGGTACTATATTCAACGTCAAGGATGACAGGGAAAAGGACGACGCACGGGATGCACCCCGGCAAGGATCGCGGGGAGAAGCAAGGACTCAAGGAAGCACCGCTTGAGGGATAACGAATCGGATTGCCGGCTAGGATGCCGGCACCAGGGAACGGCATAAGGACTGGCAACACGGCAGTTGCCCACCGCGCACGGAGGCGCCAACCTGTTCCGACCCTGAACTGCCCGGGACGGCGGTTCGGTACCTGTTAGAGGGTAGCCTGTGGGCTACCCTTTATTTTTTTGGCGAGCCGGTTAATGATCCCCCGCCAGATAAATCCTCACCTGATTGAACTCCTCAAACTCGTTCAGGTCCGGCCAGGTTCGGGCTTCAATAACTGCCTTCCGCACATACCCGGGATGCCCCAGATGCTTTACCCGCGAATCGGCCAGCAGTACCGCCGGCGCCGCTCGCTCGAAGGCGCGCAGTAACGGCCGGTTGTCGGGGTCGTAGAGAACATCGGCAGCGGTTATCAGGTCTACGCCCCCGGGCCGCTTGTCCCAGTCATCACACAACTCGACCTCGACACCGTTCAGCCGGGCATTGGCACTCACCGCGGCCAGTGCCCCGGGATCGATATCGCAGGCAATGGATCGTGCGGCACCGGCCAATGCCGATGCGACGGCGACAACACCGGAACCCGCCCCGAAATCCAGAACCGTCTTTCCTGCCACCTGCTCCGGATGCTGCAAAATCCACCGGGCCAGCACCTGTCCGCTTGCCCAACAGAACGACCAATAGGCCGGTTCGGCCACCACCGCCTGGGCCTCTTCATGGCTCAGAGGCCCCTCCAGCACGCCGGGGTCAAACAGATAAAGCCGAATCTCCGGGCAGCCTGCGGGCGCCGACACCGCCACCCGGCCACGACTGAGGGTTTTCTGTAAATGCCGGTTAAGCCTGTCCGGACACATAATTTTTCCTTCGCCAGCACCGAAAGAGCCGGATTGTACCCTTGTCCGGGATGTCGGGGTATCGCCGGTTCGGTATACTGCCGCCTCATCCTGAGCAACAGCGACCCGTTGATATGGCCAGCAGACCCGATACCGACGACTACCTCAATCTGTTCCTGAGCGACGTTCCGCTGATGGACGTTCGGGCTCCGGTGGAGTTCGCCAAAGGCAGCTTTCCAACGGCAGAGAATGCGCCGCTCATGAACGATGAGGAACGGCACCAGGTGGGCATCTGCTACAAAGAGAAGGGCCAGGACGAAGCCATCAAGCTGGGGCATCAACTGGTCTGCGGCGACATCAAAGCCGAACGGATCGAAGCCTGGAAGCGCTTTGCCGCAAACCATCCGAACGGCTATCTGTTCTGTTTCAGGGGCGGCCTGCGCTCGCGGCTGACCCAGCAGTGGATCAAGGAATCCGGCATCGATTACCCGCTGGTCAAAGGCGGCTACAAAGCCCTGCGCCGGTTCCTGATCGACAGCCTGGAGGCCCAGATCGAATCCGGCCAGTTCCGAATCCTCAGCGGCCGCACCGGTACCGGCAAAACCCGGGTTTTAATGGATCTCCCCAATCCGGTCGATCTCGAAGGTCTGGCCAATCACCGGGGCTCCAGTTTCGGTCGCCAGGTCACGCCGCAACCCTCCCAGATTGACTTCGAAAACCGGTTGGCCGTTGCCATGCTCAAGGCCCGGCATCAGGTGGGAGGACCCGTTTACCTTGAAGACGAAAGCCGTCTGGTGGGCCGCTGTGCCCTGCCGGAAAGCCTGCGCGCAAGGATGGCGCAGGCACCGCTGCTCATTCTCGAACAGCCCATGCCGGAACGCATCCGCATTATCCGCGCCGACTACGTCGAAGACATGATAGCCAGTTACTGTCAACGGGACGGCGAGGAAGCCGGCTGGCTGAATTTCCGGGACTACCTGCTGAGCGCTCTCGAGCGGATTCGCAAACGCCTGGGGGGCGATCGCTACCAGAAGCTCCGGCACCTCATGCTGCAAGCACTGGATCAGCAGGAAGCGAACGGCAACCTTGAGGGCCACCACAGCTGGATCGAGTCGTTGCTGACCGATTATTACGACCCGATGTACGACTACCAGTTAACCCGAAAACAGGGGGAAATCCTGGTTCGGGGCAATCCCGACACGCTCAGAACCTGGGCCGGCAGCCATTCCGATACGTAGTCACGACACAAACAGGCAGTGCCGACCATGGCTTTGTCTGCTATATAAAATAAAACCTGAATCGATTTCACTCATAAAAACGAACGAGAAAGGAGCTTTTTCACTATGGAAGATTTATTCGGTGCTAACGGACGCGCCTCCGAATGGGCCGACCAGGCTGTTTCACTGGTTATGGCTTACGCTCCCAAAGTCTTGCTGGCGATTATTACCCTGGTCATCGGCCTCTGGCTGATCAACCGTTTTGTTCGTGTCCTCGATAGTCGCCTGGGCAAAAAAGATCCGACACTGAACAGTTTCCTGTGCGGCCTGATCAGCGCCGTTCTGAAAATCCTGCTGCTGATTTCCGTGGCCTCCATGGTCGGCATTGCCACCACCTCGTTCGTCGCCATCATCGGTGCCGCCGGTCTGGCGGTGGGTTTGGCGCTGCAAGGCAGCCTGGCCAATTTTGCCGGCGGGGTTCTGATCCTGATTTTCAAACCGTTCAAAGTCGGTGATGTCATAGATGCTCAGGGCTTTCTCGGCTCGGTGCGGGAAATCTCGATTCTCTACACCATTGTCGACACCTTCGATAATCGCCGCGTCGTTATTCCCAACGGCCAGCTGTCCAACGCCAGCCTGACCAATCTCAGCGCCTATGAAACCCGCCGCTGCGACATGGCCTTCGGCATCGGCTACGGCGACGACATCGACAAAGCCAAAGCCATTTGCAAGCGCCTGATTGAGGAAGACGAGCGTGCCTTGAAAGACCCGGAGCCCCTGATTGTGGTGGGCGGCCTGGGCGACAGTTCCGTTGACCTGACCGTGCGCGCCTGGACCCATGGCGCAGACTTGTGGCCCTTCTACTGGGATATGCAAGAGCGAGTGAAGAAAGCCTTCGATGCCGAAGGTATTTCCATTCCCTTCCCGCAGCGGGATGTGCATATGTACAAGGCGGACTGAGCGGAACCGGTTCACAGAGTGAAACATCCGGTGGCTCGCAAAGTGCGTATCCTGGTCTAAGCTGACGGCAAGGCGGGGTAAAACCCGCCGGCCATCGGGGCCCGGCCCGGGAAGGCGGTTGGCTCCACAACACTGTCGATGCTGTCAGGAGGTTGTGAATATGCCGGCAAAGCAGCTGAAAACGTTTCTCGATGAGGCAGGTGTGGAATACATGTGCCTCTCCCATCCCCCAGCCTTTACCGCCCAGGAACTGGCGCATCACGTCAAAATCGCCGGTGACCGGGTGGTCAAAACCGTGATTCTGGAACTCGATGGCAAAATGGCCATGCTGGTCATGCCCGCCACCTGGCGCATTCGCTGGGACCGACTGGGCAAAATACTGGATACCGACTTTGTCGATCTCGCGGACGAACAGGCTTTCCAGGACCGTTTCCCGGATTGCGAAGTGGGCGCCATGCCCCCGTTCGGCAACCTTTTCGGCATGAGCGTGTACTGCGCCGAAGTCCTGACCGGGCAACCCGAACTGGCGTTTTCCGCCGGCAGCCACACCGAATCCATTCACATGAAAACCCGGGATTTCCTGAACCTGGTGCAGCCCATGGTCATCAACCAGGGGTTTACCCGGCCCGGCGCCCGCAAGCCGGCCTGGCTGGTGCGCACTCCCCGGCGTGCCAGCAGTCGCGAAGACACCGCAGCGGCCGCAATGGCCGGCTACTGATCCGTCAGGGATTGACCCCGGTCGCTTGTCTGCAACACGGCATCGCGTAAACTGTTGCCAGCACACAGGAACCGGATATGACACAAACCTTTGACACCATCATCGTAGGCGCCGGCATGGTCGGCGCCGCACTCGCCACCGGGCTGGGCCAGAACGGCATCCGGGTTGCCCTGATCGACCAGGCCTCGCCCACGCCCTACCAGGCAGACACTCGCCCCGACATCCGGGTATCTGCCCTGAGCGCCGGCAGTGAACGCTATCTTGCCAGCCTTGGCGCCTGGCCCCGGATGCAGGCTATGCGGATGACGCCCTACCGTCGTCTGGCCGTCTGGGATGAAACCCCCAGCCCGTTCGGGCGGCTGCTTCCGCAAGCACTGACCGAAGTGGAGTTTGATGCAGCTACGCTGGGTGCACCGCATCTGGGGCATATCGTTGAAAACAGCATTACCCAGCTGGCGCTCTGGCAAAGCGCCGAAACCGAACCTCACGTTACCCTGATCACCGGGCATAGCGTGCAGGATCTGGTACAGGAAGACGATTCGGCTACGGTCGTTCTGAGCGACGGCAGCCGGCTGAGCGGCCAGCTGGTAGTCGGTGCCGATGGCGCTCTGTCGAGGGTTCGGGCGTTGGCCGGTATCGGTGTCACCCGGGATCAGTACGAGCAGCAGGCCATGGTGATTTCGGTGCGTTATCGCGGCAGCGTGGAGGACATTACCTGGCAGGGTTTCTATCCCAGCGGGCCAAGGGCTTTTCTGCCCCTCCACAGTGCCGGTGATCAATACCCCGGCGAGAGCTGGGGCTCGCTGGTGTGGTACGACCATCCGGCCCGCCTGGCCAGCCTCAAGGCCATGAGCGAACCACAGCTGATGGCCGAGATCCAGCGACACTTCCCCGAGCGGTTGCCCGAACTGACCCACATCGACGCACGCGCCAGCTTCCCCATCGCCCGCCAGCACGCCAAACAGTATTATCAGAATCGGGTCGTTCTGGTGGGCGACGCCGCCCACACCATCAACCCGCTTGCCGGCCAGGGAGTAAACCTGGGGTTCCAGGATGCCCAGTGTCTGCAGAGTATACTGAAGGAAGCCCGGCGCAACGGCGAAGAGCTGGCGGGGGAGCGCTCGCTGCAACGCTATCAACACCAACGAAAACCTGCGAACCGGCGCATGATGCTGACCATGGACCTGTTCTACCATCTGTTCAGCAATGCCATTCCGCCGGTGCACCTGGCCCGCAACCTGGGCCTGGGCGCGGCACGGGCACTGCCTTTCGCCCGCAACCGGGTGGCCCGCTATGCCATGGGCCTGGATGACCAGCTGCCTGCTCCTCTCCAACACATTGTGAATCGCCTGCCCGGTCTGGGTGGCCTATAGTGGCCTACGCGCATTCACTCGACACAAGGACCCGTTATGTCTGAAACGATTTTTACCAAAATCATCAACCGGGACATTCCCGCCGATATTGTCTATGAAGACGACATCAGCCTGGCCTTCAAGGACATCAATCCCCAGGCCCCGGTGCATTTGCTGATTATCCCGAAAAAAGCCATTGCCACCATTAATGATATCGGCGAAGACGACCGGGAGTTGGTGGGCCATTTGTACTGGGTAGCGGCCAAGCTGGCCAAAGATATGGGCTTTGCCGACGATGGCTACCGGGTGGTGATGAACTGTGGCGAAAATTCCGGGCAGACCGTATTCCACATTCACCTGCACCTGCTGGCCGGGAAACCGCTGGGCTGGCCCCCGTACACCGAGAAAATGAAACAGGCCTGAGGCCTCGCGGCAAATCAGGAGGCAGCCTCCGGCTGCCTTACTGTGCGGCCCGCTTCAGCCGGCGGCTCCATCGCTGTTTGGCATACCGGCGCAGGTTCGAGACGTTGTCTGTCTCGTCCATGATTTCGGTACCCAACAAGGTTTCCAGAATATCTTCCAGAGTGACCACGCCCAGCCAGGTACCCAGCTCGTCGTAGACCACCGCAATATGCTGGCGCTCCCTCAGCATCTCTGAGAACAGAAACTCGATATTGGTATTGGCCTTAACCCGCTTGATCTGGCGCAGCTGGCTTTGCAGGTCCTCGTGGTCGGCCATGCTGATCAGGTCAGAACGGTGCACGTAGCCAAGGGCTTCGCCCTCTTCATCAATCACCGGATACCGTGAAAACGGCGACTTCATCACCTTGTCCCGGAATTCCGGTACCGTGGTCTCGGGACTGATGAACTTGCACACTGTACGCGGCGTCATGATCGCACTGACTTTGATCTCATGAAACCGGAGCACATTTTGAATCATCCGCCGCTCTTCTTCGTCCAGAGCCTGTTGATCCCGGCCAATTTCGGCCAGGGCACTGATTTCTGCCCGGATGTCGGTATCCCCCTCGCCCTGGGCAATGCGGCGGGTTACCTGTTTGGACAACCAGACAAACGGCAGCAGCAGTTTCATCAGAAAGCCCAGAACAGCCGGCAGGGAGGGGGCAATGCCCCGCCAGTATTTGGCACCGATGGTTTTCGGGATAATCTCGGAAAAAATCAGAATCGCCAGGGTCATCACCGCCGAGGCGGCTCCCAGCCAGACCTCACCGAACACCACCGCCACCTGGGCACCCACGCCGGTGGCACCGGCCGTATGGGCGATGGTATTGAGCGTGAGAATGGCCGAAAGCGGATCATCTATCTCGTCCTTGAGCTTGCGCAGGCGAACAAACAGCTGAGGCTGATCATTCTTTAACGACGCGATGTAACTCGGCGTAATAGACAGCAAAGCTGCTTCGAGAATAGAGCAGAGAAACGAGAAGCCAATGGAAAGAATCGCGAATGCGACAAGGAGAATCATAACGCCTCAGGAGTGAATCAGTCCCGGCCATGATAGCGTAACTCCCGGCCGGGACAACACCGGAATCTGCCACAAGGTGCGGCAGTTCCGCTCGCCGGACGTCAGCGGCCGACCACCCGCTCGGCCTCTTCCATGGGCGTGTGGCGAACGTCTTCGCCCTTGACCATGAAGATCACGTTTTCGGCAATGTTGCAGGCATGGTCGCCGACCCGCTCCAACGCCCTGAGTACCCACATCACCGACATACACCGGGAAATGTTGCGGGTATCTTCCATCATGAAGGTCAGCAAGGTACGGGCGGCGGCCTGATATTCCTCATCCACCCGCTTGTCTTCCTTCATAATGCGCAGGGCCTGCTCGGAATCCAGCCGGGCAAAGGCATCGAGCGCGTCGTGCAGCATGGCCAGCACGTGTGTGCCGATGTGACGAATCTCCACGTAACCTCGGGGCGCCTGGCCTTCTTCTACCAGCTTGATGGCCATTTTGGCGATTTTCTTGGCCTCGTCGCCTACCCGTTCCAGATCCGCCACCATCTTGATCACCGAAATCACCAGGCGCAGGTCCCGGGCGGTGGGCTGGCGACGGGCAATAATCAGGGTCGCTTCTTCGTCCAGGTCCACTTCCATGCGATCGACTTTCTTGTCGTTGGCCCGTACTTCCTCGGCCAGGTGGCTATCCCCCTCTACCAGTGCTTCAATCGCGCGCCCGACCTGGGATTCAACCAGCCCACCCATTTCCAGGAACTGGGTTTTCAGGTCCATCAGTTCATCATTGAACCGGGCGGAGATATGATCTCCGTACACATCGTCCTTTTTATTCGCCATAGCGTCTGTCTCCGTTATCCCCGAACACTGATCAGCCGAAACGGCCGGTAATGTATGACTCCGTCAGCTCATGTTCCGGAGAAGTGAATACTTTGTCTGTCTCGTTGACTTCCACCAGATGGCCCAGATGAAAATAGGCAGTACGGTGGGACACACGGGCAGCCTGCTGCATGGAGTGGGTCACAATCACGATGGTGTAGCTCTCGGAAAGCTCGGCAATCAACTCTTCAACCTTGGCAGTAGCGATCGGGTCCAGTGCCGAGCAGGGTTCATCCATCAACACCACTTCCGGGCTTACAGCAATCGCACGGGCAATACACAAGCGTTGCTGCTGGCCGCCGGACATACCGGTGGCGGTGGCATCCAGGCGGTCTTTCACCTCGTTCCAGAGCCCCGCCTTGCGCAGACTGTTCTCCACGATGTCGTCCAGATCGGACTTTCGGTTGGCCAGGCCATGAATGCGGGGGCCATAAGCCACATTATCGTAAATGGATTTCGGGAACGGATTGGGCTTCTGGAACACCATGCCAACGCGGGCCCGAAGCTCCACCACATCGCGCTTGGGGTCATAGATATCCTGGTCGTCCAGTTGCAGAGAACCCTTGACCCGACAGATGTCGATGCTGTCGTTCATGCGATTCAGGCAACGAAGGAACGTTGACTTACCGCACCCGGAGGGCCCGATAAAGGCGATGACTTCATTGCGGGCAATGTCCAGACTGATGTTCTTGATGGCCCGGGTCTCACCGTAAAACACCTCGACATCGCGCAACTTGAACTTGGGGTCCGTTGCAAACGGCGAACCCACTGTGCAGCCTTCTTCGATGACGGTTTCGGATGGCCGATCGTCCGGAGCTGCAACGCGTTTTTCTTCAGACATATCAGCCTCATTACTCACAGTTGTATTCAGGGTATTCATAATGCTGTCTCCTCACCACCGGCGCTCAAGGCGCTTGCGAAGCCAGATGGCCAATGCATTCATGGTAATCATGAAGGCCAGCAGGATCATGATTCCGGCAGAAGCCAACTCAACGAAGCCCTGCTCGGCACTGCTGGCCCAGAGATAGATCTGGACCGGAAGTACCGTCGCGGAACTGAAGAATCCGTCCGGCACTTCCACAATAAAGGCCACCATACCGATTAACAGCAGCGGCGCGGTTTCACCCAGTGCCTGGGCCATACCGATAATGGAACCGGTCATCATGCCCGGCATGGCCAGCGGTACCACGTGGTGCATGACCACCTGCATTTTCGAGGCGCCAATACCTTCGGCTGCTTCGCGGATGGAGGGCGGCACACTCTTGATGGCGGCCCGGCTGGAAATAATGATGGTCGGCAACGTCATCAGCGAAAGCACCAGGCCCCCGACCACCGGCACCGACCGGGGCATCCCGAACAGCCCGATAAACACCGACAGACCCAACAAGCCAAAGATGATCGATGGCACCGCAGCCAGATTGTTGATATTGACTTCGATAAAGTCCGTGAACCGGTTCTGCGGCGCAAATTCCTCCAGGTAAATTGCCGCCGCGACACCCACCGGAAACGCAATCACCAGGGTCACAGCCATAGTCAGCAAGGATCCGACAATGGCGCCCAGAATGCCGGCATTGGAGGGCTCCCGGGAATCGCCCCGGCTGAAGAACACATCGTTGAACGCGGTATCAATCATGCCCTCACGAACCAGCTTGTCCACCCACCGCTGCTGCTGCTCCGTCAACCGAATGCTGTAGGCCGGATTATCCGCGTGTTTGACGTACACCGAGACCGTATCGTGCACCAGAAATTCCATGACCTGGGTGGTGCCCAGCAGGTCCGGATTGCGAGTCAGCAGATCCCGCACCTGATTGCTGGCGTAACTGCCTACCAGCCGGCTCAGTTCACGCACATCCTTGCGCTCGGTGGCTTCCGGAATATGACGCTTGAGCGCCGCCAGCACCGGGGC
The DNA here is from genome assembly GCF_049943275.1 of Marinobacter sp. VGCF2001. NCBI lineage: Bacteria > Pseudomonadati > Pseudomonadota > Gammaproteobacteria > Pseudomonadales > Marinobacteraceae > Marinobacter > Marinobacter sp. VGCF2001. Next base: position 106,806 of record NZ_JBNFVX010000005.1, on the reverse strand, counting down.
CTGAAAATCCGCCATCGAGACCTGGTCCTTGTCGGTGGGATCATCCAGGTACATCAACTCACCGTCCAGCGGCACCTCCAGGGTTATGGTGGTCTTGATGAAGCCGGTGTAGCCCTTGCCGATAATATCGGTAAACAGAATCACCAGGGACATCAGGGCAATGGCGATGGCGGCCATACCGTAGAAGCGGAAGCGCCTCTCCTTGCGATACCGCTTTTTCAGGGACTGGCGGACAATCTCCGCCTGCGAACGTTGATCAGTCATACTGTTCCCTATACTTGCGAACAATCTTCAGGGCAATCACGTTGAGCATCAGCGTGACCATGAAGAGCATCATGCCCAGAGCAAACGCGGCGAGCGTCTTGGCGCTGTCAAACTCCTGGTCGCCAGTGAGCAGAGTCACAATCTGAACCGTCACGGTGGTCACCGAATCCAGCGGATTCGCGGTCAGGTTCGCAGCCAGGCCCGCCGCCATCACCACAATCATGGTCTCCCCGATGGCCCGGGATGCGGCCAGCAGAATCCCGCCCATGATACCGGGCAGGGCGGCGGGGAAAATGACGTTCTTCATGGTTTCCGACTGGGTTGCGCCCAGTGCCAGCGAACCGTCACGCAGGGTCTGGGGTACCGCATTAATGACGTCGTCCGACAGCGACGAGACAAACGGAATAATCATCACGCCCATCACCAGGCCCGCCGCCAGAGCACTCTGGGAAGAGGCTTCCAGGCCGATGGCTTCGGCCAGGTCCCGGATAAACGGCGCTACCGTCAGGGCCGCGAAGAAACCGTAAACCACGGTAGGTACGCCTGCCAGCATTTCCAGCATGGGTTTGAGCACCGAGCGCATCGGTTTGGTGGCGTATTCAGACAGGTACACCGCCGACAACAGCCCCACCGGCACCGACACCAGCAGAGCAATGGCAGAAATCAGCAGGGTGCCGGTAAACAGGGGGATCATACCGAAAGCGCCATCGGCCCCTATCTGGTCGGCCCGAAGCGCGGTCTGTGGGCTCCATGAGCTTCCGAACAGGAATTCGGTGATCGGCACCTTGCCAAAGAAGCGCACGGTTTCGAAGATCACCGAAAACACGATTCCGACAGTCGTCAGAATGGCGACCGCGGCGCAGGTGAAAAAAATCCAGCGCAGGGTGCGCTCGACGTTTTCGCGGGCATTGATGTGTGGCTGAACACGGGTCCAGGCAAAGGCAGCTCCCAACAGCGCAATCAACACCACCAGCAGGGTCTGGAAATTACGGCTCTGGGCGCGCAGCTGCTCCAGCAGATCTGCGGCGCCGACCACCTCGGCAGGCACAAAATCCGGGTCCAGCTTGCCGGCAGCCACGTTACTGATCTGGGACAACACCAGACTGGCCTCTCCGGCAGACTGAGGCGCCAACCCAGCCGGCAGGGAAGATACCACCAGATTCTGGATAACCCGGCCTTCAAAGCCGGCCCAGGCGCCCAGAATGACCAGCGCAGGAATGGCGCACCACAGTGCCGCCCGCGCCGCGTAGTAAAAGGGTAGGGATTTCAGATTGCGAATGCCGCCAAGTGGCTCAGCCACCGAACGCGACCTCATATAGGCCAGGGCATAGGCAACCAGCGCGATCACCAGAACCAAAGGTAACAGATTGGCCGTTTGCATAACGTTCTCTGTATCGTGTGAATGTTGAGTGTTAGCCCGCTCAACGTTTTTATTGTTGTTCCAGTCTAGCGGCCGGGGTCTCTCTATCCGGTGCACACAAGAACGCGAACCTTACCGGCCCGCGCTCTCCTTACTTGGCTGACAACCGGGCCCGGATTACAGCTCGTTACCGGTCATCGGCGTCAGATTACGCACCTTCTTGCCCACTTCCATCCGGGTCTTACGCGGATTCGGGATCAAACCCACATCCACCAGGTAACCGTTGTCGCCCCAGGCACTCTCGCTGGTAAATTCTTCCGCGTATTCCTTGATCCCCGGCACCACGCCCACGTGCGCGCTCTTGATGTAGAAGAACAGCGAACGGGCCACCGGGTAGTCTTCGCCGGCAATGGTTTCCGGTGTTGGCTCAACCCCATTGATGGTGGACGCCTGAATCTGGCTGGTATTTTCCATCAGGAAGCTGTAACCAAAGATCCCCAGAGTGTCCTTGTCCTGAGCCAGGCGCTGAACGATCAGGTTATCGTTTTCACCGGCTTCCACGAACGGGCCGTCTTCACGCATACTGTGGCACACGCTCTTCATCTGCTTTTTCTCCATCGACTTGATAAAGTCGAAGGTTTTGCAGCCACCTTCCATGGCAATTTCCACGAACGCGTCCCGGGTACCGGAGGTCGGGGGCGGCCCCATGACGTTGATTTCGGTGCTCGGCAGGCTGGAATCGATGTCGCTCCATTTCTGGTAAGGGTTGGCGACCAGCTTGTCACCGCCCCTGGGGTCGGGAACTTCCTTGGCCAGGGCCAGGAACACCTGTTTCAGGCTCAGATCCATCTTGCCGGCGTCCTTGGAGTTGGCGATGACGATGCCGTCAGCACCGATCTTCACTTCAATAATGTCTTTCACGCCATTGTTCTGACACATCTCGAACTCGCTGACCTTCATGCGGCGTGAGGCGTTGGTGATGTCCGGGTGCTGGGTGCCAATGCCGGCGCAAAACAGCTTCAAACCACCACCGGAGCCGGTCGATTCCAGTTTCGGAGTCGGGAAATCCGTGTTGCGGCCAAAACGCTCGGCAACCACGGTGGCAAAAGGATAGACCGTGGAAGAACCAACAATGTTGACGGTGTCGCGGGCCATGGCGGGCGTGGATACTGCGGCAATACTGCCGGCCAGGGCAACAGAAGCAACTGCAGCTTTCAATTTCATCACGTTATGTCTCCAGAATCGGTGTCCGTTGTTTGGGTATCTGCTTTACCGATGAGTGCATCCTAAGGAGACTCCATGACAGCTTTGTTACAGCCTTTGAAATATAGCGGCCACTGATCAAATTTTCTTGCAGCCCCGCGCCAGCCCGTTACCATGCTCAGAAAACAATTCATGAGTTGCTACAGGCGATCGCGATGACTGCGTATGACGATGACAAACCAACCCCCCGGGGAGAGATGATGCTGCAGGTGGTTCCCCTGCCCTCCGACACCAACGCCAACGGCGATGTCTTCGCCGGATGGCTGGTCAAACAGATGGACATTGCGGCAGCGACCATGGCGGGCCGTATTTCACAGGGCCGTAACGCCACCGTCGCCATGGACCGCATGGAATTCCTGTCGCCGTTACGGGTGGGGTCCCAGGTAGGGTGTTATTGCGAACTGGTGGATATTGGCCGCAGTTCCATGAAGCTCCAGGTGGAAGTCTGGACCCTGGATCGCGCCTCGAAAACCCCGCGAAAAGTAACCGAGGGGCGGTTTGTGTACGTGGCTATTGATGAGCACGGGCGTATCCGGGAAGTCCCGGAACAGAATCACTGAGCCGGCCCCAGCAAGGACTCGATCAGCGTCCGGTACCGGTATCTAAGCTCCGAGGCGCGCCAGCCATGGGGCTGCCCGATGACCGGCGGCTGCTCTAACAAACCGGCCAGCCGCCCTGCGGCCGCCTCGGCTTCGGCCCTGGCATCCGCCTGGCTGCTGGCGTATCGGCAGCTGTCCGGCACGTACTCGCGGTAGGCCAAGCGGTCCGGGGCCAGCGGCAAGCAACCCGACGCCATCGCCTCCAGCATGGCCAGGCCCTGGAAATCGTGCAGTGCCGTCGACACCACCACATCGGCACAGCGCAGCAAGCGATCGTAATCTGCCCGGTGCTCCATAAAGCCCCAGTGTTCAATGCGGCCAGCGAACCGCTGTTGAATCCGGTCAAAGGCCTCGGGGCGACCGCGAAAGCCCTCACCCACCACGCTGATGCGATAGGGCAATGGGCGTTGCTCCAGCTGTTCCAACAGGCCGAACAACCGGTCTGGTCCCTTGTCGTATTCCCAGCGGTGATTCCACAACAGGTGCGGGCAGTCCCGATTGATCGGCCGGGTCTTCCCGATAAACAGCCGGTCTTCGATCGGCACCGGCAGCACCCGGGCTTTGGCTCTCAGGAGCGCGGGCAGGTTCCGGGGTACTGCATCGGGCATCTGCTTCAGAAACGCCTCTACCCCCTGCAGAAAACTGTCGCGGTTCCAGGCGCTGTTAAACGCTACGACATCTGCCGCCAGAGCGCTGTATAGGTTAACCATTTGCGGTTCCACCCGTCCGCGCTGGCGGTCGCTGACAGGGAAAGCGAACTGGTTTTCATGCATATAAAGCAGGCAGGGCGTGTGTGCCAGCCCCGGGTGCAGGCCCCGCAACGTAGCCAGATCCACCATGGAAGTCGCAATAATCAAATCCCAGGATTCCTGCAAGCGGGGCTCTGTCAGCCAGCTCACAGGATTACCGCGAATCCGCCACTGGAAAAATCGGGGAGGCAGAGTCAGGGCGTGCCACTCATAGCCCGGCAGCATGGCTTCCAGTTGCTCGCGCCAGCGCCTGTGGCTTGCGGCATCATAGGCAGACAGCAGAAGAATGCGACTCATGGCGGTCCGTGGCAGGTGGAATGGTCGAAAGCAGGCATTGTATCAGGCCGGGCCCCTGCCCCGGCTCAGGGACCACAAGCCGAGCAGCGGCCCGGGCAACAGCAACAACACCACCCAGACGCCCCATGCGCTCCAGAGCCCACTGGTAAGCCAGATGGCGGGCAGCGTCAGGCCAAACCCGACGGCATTCATGACCGCCAGGGACGAACCCACCGTTGCTTTTGGCGCGGTAGCTGCCGCCAGGGCCGAGAACTGGGGTGAGTCGGCCACCACGGCAACGCCCCACACCAACAAGAAAGCGAGCAAAACCAGGGCCGGCAAACCATTGAGCCATGGATACAGCAGGCACAAGATTCCGGAGACCCTCAGGGCCATCCGGGCCACCCACTCACTGCCCCGGCTACGGCTGAGCCGGCCACCGCCAAGGCACCCGGCTGCACCAATACCAATCACCGCAAACGACAGCCAGGGCACCAGTGCCGCATCCTGCCCAAGACGGCTTAATTCCCGGGCAACCAGTAACGGCACCAGGGTCCAGAAGGCGTACAGTTCCCACATATGGCCGAAGTAACCACCCGCCACGGCCCGGAACCGGGGAAGGCGCAGAGCCGCCAGCCCCTGACTGAGGGGGAGCCGGCCACTGGCTTTCGGCAGATGCGGGCCATCCCCCAACAGCAACACCAGCACACCGCCCGCCAGTGCGAGGCCGGAAGCCGCCAGCAAAGGCCACTGCCAGGGCAGACCCAAAGTGGCGCCGCGCATCAAATGCGGCAATGCGGTACCCAGGGTCAGCATACCCACCAGCCAGGCCAGAGCCGCGCCGGCGTATTTTGGGGTCCAGGCAATCACCAACTTCATGCCCAGGGGGTAAATCCCGGCCAGGCTCAGGCCGGTGGCAAAGCGCAGCACGGCGTTAGCGGGATCGTGCCCGGCCGCCCATACAAAACCAGCGTTCGACAGGGCCCCGAAAACACTCGAAACCAGAAAAATCCGGCTGGCCCCGTAACGATCTGCCAGCCCTGTGACCGCCAGCATCAGCGTGCCAGCAAGAAACCCCGCCTGCACCGACAGCGGGTAACGCCGGAGCCAACGCGTCATCGGAGCGGCGGAGTCATGACTGCCGGGCCCCGGTCATGCAACAGACTTCCGGAGACTGGACCGCCCCTTCACCAGGGCAACTCCTCGCCATTGCTGTGCCAGAACGACCCGGTGTTATCGAGGTTCAGCTCGGCAATGCGCTCCGCCAGGCCCTGCGCCGCTTCCTGGGGGCTAATCAACCCGCCAAAATTGACCATGCGGGTTTGGACATAACCGGGGTGCAGCTGGGCGACCGCAATGCCCTCGGGCTTGAGATCCGTCGCCAGCGATTTGCCAAAGGCGTTCAATGCCGCCTTCGAGGCCCGATAACCGTAGCGGCCACCGGAATCGTTATCGGCAATGGACCCCATGCGGCTGGTGATGTTGGCAATCTTGCTGCCATACTCCATCAAGGGCACCAGCGCCTCGGCCACGCGCAGGGGCGCGTAGGCGTTGATCTCCATCTGGGTGCGGATGGAATCGAAGTCGATGCTGCCCAGCTGCTCATCCTGCAACAGGCCGGCATTATTGATCAGCAAACCAATGCGCTTGTCTGACAGGCCATATCGGAGCTTTTCGATGCCGGCCTCTGTGGTCACATCAACGCCCTCAATCACCTGCGCCGCCACTGCCGCCAATTCTTCTGAGGACTGACGGCACACGCCAATTACCTCATACCCCCGGGCTGCGTAAAGCCGCGCCAGTTCCAGCCCAATACCCCGATTGGCACCGGTAATGACCACCACATTGGAATCAGACATAGCGTTTTTCTCCTGTTGGTTTCAAAGCTTGATCCGGCAACCCTACCGATAACAGGGCGGCCATGGCTACCAGAACTGCCGATATCCACAAACAGGCTTCCAGGCCGTAGGTCTGATACACCCAGCCAGACAGCAGGGTGCCCAGCAACCGGCCGGCGGCGTTGGACATATAGTAGAACCCCACATCCAGCGACACGCCATCGCTACGGGCATAGCGAACAATCAGATAACTGTGCAGGGAAGAATTAATGGCGAACAGCACGCCGAATAACAACAAACCGCCAATTACCGCCGCTTGCGCCGGCAAGCCCGCCATCAATGCTCCGGCAATAGCGGCCGGCACCAGCGCCAGCATCGCCGCCCAAATGACGGCCGAAGACTTGCCGCTGGCATGGCCGGTAATTCTGGGCGCCAGGGTCTGGATAACGCCGTAACCGATGATCCAGCTAGCCATAAAACCGCCCACCTGCCAGTGATCCCAGCCGAACGCAGTGGCCATGTACACCGGCAGCGCCACCACAAACCACACATCGCGGGCGCCGAACAGAAACATCCGGGCCGCGGAGAGCACGTTGATGGCCCGGCTTTTGGACAGGATCTCGCGGAACTTCGGTTTGGCCGTGCTTTTGCCCAGATCCTGCCCCAGCAGGAACAGGCTGGCCAGCCAGACCAGCCCCAGCGCAACCGCCATGATAACGACCGCACCGGTGAAGCCGGCTGCCATCAGCAATACACCGCCCAGGAAAAAACCCACACCCTTCAGCGTGTTCTTCGAGCCGGTGAGAATCGCCACCCACTTGTACAGGGTCCCCTGTTCGGTATCCGGCACCAACAACTTGATACCGCTCTTGGCGGACATCTTGTTCAGATCCTTGGCAATGCCGGACAGCGCCTGGGCTGCCATTACCCAGGGCACCGTGAGCAGGGCCGCCGGCACCGCCAGCATAGCCAGCGCCACAATCTGCAGGAACAGCCCGATGTTCATGGTGCGGTTCAGGCCCATGCGAGCGCCCAGATAACCGCCCACCAGATTGGTCACCACCCCGAAGAACTCGTAGAAGATGAACAACAGGGCAATGCTCAGGGGCGAATAGCCCAGCTGGTGAAAATGCAGCACCACCAGCATCCGCAGGGCCCCATCCGTCAGGGTGAAGGCCCAGTAGTTGCCGGTGATGACCAGGTACTGACGGATGGCCGCGCTCATATCAGGCCAGCCCTACCTTGCGGGCCAGCTCCACGGTGCGGTTGGCGTAGCCCCATTCGTTGTCGTACCAGGCATAGATTTTCACATGGGTACCATTGACCACCAGGGTGGACAGGGCATCGACAATGGAAGAACGAGGGTCAGTTTTGTAGTCGATAGACACCAGCGGGCGTTCTTCGTAGCCCAGAATGCCTTTCAGCTCGCCCTCTGCGGCCTCTTTCAACAACCGATTCACCGTGTCCCGGTCGGTCGGCGTCTCCACTTCAAACACGCAGTCGGTCAGCGACGCGTTGATCAGCGGAATGCGCACCGCATGGCCATCCAGCTTACCTTTCAGCTCCGGGAAGATTTCGATAATCGCGGTGGCGGAACCGGTGCTGGTGGGAATCAGCGAACTACCACAGGCCCGGGCCCGGCGCAAATCTTTGTGGGGCGCGTCGATGATGGTCTGGGTGTTGGTCAGGCTGTGAATGGTGGTCAGGGAACCGTGTTTGATGCCCAGCTTTTCGTGGATGACCTTCACCACCGGCGCCAGGCAGTTGGTGGTGCAGGAGGCCGCGGTGATGATACGGTCACTGGCCGGGTCGAAGATGTGTTCGTTCACTCCCAGCACAATATTCTTCGCACCAGATTCCTTGACCGGGGCCGTCACCACCACGCGCTTGACGCCCTGATCCAGATAGCCCTGCAGCACAGCCACTTTCTTGTTCACGCCACTGGCCTCGATGACCAGGTCACAACCGGACCAGTCGGTGTCGGCAATCGCCTTGTTGTGCGTCACCCGAATGCGCTGGCCTTCGATACTCAGGCTATCGCCATCGGCCACCGCCTCATGGCGCCAGGGGCCATGCACGCTGTCAAAGTTCAGCAGGTGCGCCAGGGTGTGGGTGTCCGCCCCGGGGTCGTTAATGGCAACAAATTCCAGTTCCGGCCAACCCCAGGCTGCCCGTAATGCCAGGCGGCCAATACGACCAAATCCATTAATACCTACCTTGATCTTGCTCATGGTCTTCTCCTTGCGTGAGTCGCAATCCGTTTCATGGTAACGATCAGGAGCACTGTAAAGCCGGGCGGTCGGCCATGGCCTGCAATCGGTCCCGTGGCTGCGCGATCAGTGCTGAATGGTTCCGGGCGGTCTCGTCCAGAATCCGCATCGCCCAGTCGGGCAGATGCGGGTTCAGGTAATAATAGACCCATTGGCCCCGGCGTTCCGTTGCCAATACGCCAGCCTCCCGAAGCGAGGCCAGGTGGCGGCTGACTTTCGGCTGGGGCGCAGCAAACGCGGCCATCAACTCGCACACGCACAGCTTGCCCTGCTGGTGAATCAACAGTGTGGCCGCCAGCCGCAAGTCATCGCCCAGGGCCCGGAACAGGGTGACCGGGCTAATGCACACTTGATTGTTCATCGTTGCCTGCCAAAATATACGTTTTTTCGAATATGCAATTATGCGAATATTAGTATGACACTGTGATGACGTAAAGGACCCACCTTGCCATGAACCCCAAGGATCTCCCGAACCTCGATCCCGAACTGTTTGATGCACCTGCCAGTCACAAACTGCACGTTGCCTCGCCGTCGGATCATCGCCCCCGGCTTCTGCTGCTGTATGGCTCTCTGCGCGAGCGCTCGTTCAGCCGCCTGGTGGTGGAGGAAGCCGCACGCCTGCTCAGCGCCATGGGTGCCGACACCCGGATTTTCGATCCGCGCGGCCTGCCCCTGGCCGACGCCGAAGACGCCAGCCATCCCAAGGTGCAGGAGCTTCGGGACCTGGTGCAATGGAGCGAGGGCATGGTGTGGTGTTCCCCGGAACGCCACGGTGCCATGACCGGCATCATGAAGACCCAGATCGACTGGATTCCGCTGTCCCTCGGCGCCGTGCGCCCCACCCAGGGCAAGACCCTGGCCGTGATGCAGGTGTGTGGGGGCTCACAATCGTTCAACGCCGTGAACCAGCTGCGGGTGCTGGGCCGCTGGATGCGCATGGTGACCATTCCGAACCAGTCGTCGGTGCCCAAGGCGTTTATGGAATTCGACGACAACAATCGCATGAAGCCTTCGGCCTATTACGACCGCATCGTGGATGTCATGGAGGAGCTGGTAAAGTTCACCCTGCTGGTGCGGGACCGCAGCGATTACCTCACCGACCGCTATTCCGAACGCAAGGAAAGCGCCGAAGAACTGTCAAAGCGGGTAAACCAACGCTCCATTTGAGAGGCGAACAATGAGCAGTAACAGCGATGTGAACACGGCTGAAGCTACTGACGGGGGAATGGACCTGTTCGGGCGTTACCTGTCGGTGTGGGTGGCGCTGGCCATTATCGCCGGCGTCACCCTCGGGCAGCTGGCCCCTTCGGTCCCCGAGACCCTGTCCCGTTTCGAATACGCCCAGGTGTCCATCCCCATCGCCATCCTGATCTGGGCGATGATTTTCCCGATGATGGCACAGATTGATTTCAGCGCCGTGGTCGGTGTGCGCAAGGAACCCAAGGGCCTGGCCATCACCACCATCGTGAACTGGTTGATCAAGCCGTTCACCATGTTTGCCATTGCCTGGTTCTTTCTGATGGTGGTGTTCGAGCCCCTGATTGCCCCGGAACTGGCCAGCGAATACCTGGCTGGTGCCATCCTGCTGGGCGCCGCGCCCTGCACCGCCATGGTGTTTGTCTGGAGCTACCTGACCCGGGGCGATGCCGCTTACACCCTGGTACAGGTGTCGCTGAACGACCTCATCATGCTGTTCGCCTTCGCCCCGATTGTGGTCTTGCTGCTGGGCATTTCCGACATTCAGGTGCCCTGGGATACCGTCATCCTGTCGGTGCTGCTGTACATCGTGATTCCGCTCAGCGCCGGTTACCTGACCCGCCGCCTCCTGATCGCCCGGCGCGGTGAACAATGGTACGACCAGGTCTTTATGAAGCGGCTGGGGCCGGTCACGCCCGCGGCGCTCATCATCACCCTGGTGCTGCTGTTTGCCTTCCAGGGTGACGTCATTCTGCAAAATCCGCTGCATATACTGTTGATTGCGATACCACTGATTATCCAGACGGTGTTTATCTTCCTGCTGGCCTACGGCTGGGCCCGGCTGTGGAACGTGCGCCACTGCATTGCCGCCCCCGGCGCCATGATTGGCGCCAGCAACTTCTTCGAACTGGCGGTGGCCGCCGCTATTGGCCTGTTCGGCCTGCAGTCCGGGGCGGCTCTGGCCACGGTGGTGGGGGTACTGGTGGAAGTGCCACTGATGCTGGCACTGGTGCGCATTGCCAATAACACCCGGGACAAGTTCCCGGCCTGATTATCGATTCAGCAGGGGAGCTATCATGGCCTCGACACCGGTTGCCCGGCCCCGGATACGGGAAATCTTCCTGGCCTTCCTGGCCCTGGGCCTGACCTCTTTCGGTGGCCCCGCGGCCCACCTGGGCTATTTCCGCAACGAGTTCGTGGCCCGGCGCGGCTGGCTCTCGGAACAGGACTATGCCGACCTGGTCGCCCTCTGCCAGTTTCTGCCCGGCCCCGCCAGCAGCCAGACGGGCTTCGCTATTGGCCTTCTAAGAGGCGGCGGCTGGGGCGCGGCCGCCGCCTGGACGGCCTTTACCCTGCCCTCAGCCATCATTCTGGTAGCCTTTGCCCTGAGCGCCAATCTGCTGGAGGGGCCACTCAGCCAGGGCATCCTCCACGGTCTGAAAATTGCCGCCGTGGCGGTAGTTGCCCACGCCGTACTCGGCATGGCACGAAACCTGTGCCCGGATCAGCAACGAACCGGTATTGCCCTGGCAGCGGTGTTGCTGGTGGTATTCGTGGGAGGTACCGCGGGGCAACTTTCCGCCATTGTGGTGGGTGGGCTGGCAGGGCTGTTTTTATGCACGTCAGCCAGTGGCGACGCGACCGGGCATTCAAGCCTCGCGGTATCGTCGGGCACCGGCCGGCTTTCGGCGTCTCTGTATGTATTGCTGCTGGCGGGCTTGCCTGCGCTGGCGTGGCTAACCCCGGGCACACTGCTGGATATGCTCGATGGCTTTTACCGTTCCGGCGCTCTGGTGTTCGGCGGCGGCCATGTTGTGCTGCCACTGCTGGAAGCGGAAGTCGTTCAAACCGGCCAGGTAACCGCCGACGAATTTCTCGCCGGCTACGGCGCCGCCCAGGCCATTCCGGGCCCGCTGTTTACCTTCAGCGCCTACCTGGGCGCCATCATGAGCCCCACAGCCCCTGTGGTCTGGGCCGCTCTGGCACTGCTGGCCATCTTCCTGCCCGGCATCCTGATCCTGCTGGCCGTGCTGCCGCACTGGAACCACTTCCGGCGCTGGCACCGGGCCCAGGCCCTGATGCGCGGCGCCAACGCCGCGGTGGTCGGCATCCTCGGTGCCGCGCTGTACCAGCCGGTCTTCACCAGCGCCATCATCGGCCCCCGCGAATTTGCCCTGGCCCTGACCGGCTTCCTGCTATTGAGCGTGTGGAAGCTCCCGGCCTGGGCCGTGGTAATCGTGATGGCCGCCGGTGGCGTTATGATCGGAGCGTAACCGGCAGCGCCTGTTCAGGCACTGGCCACCCTGCTAACATCGCGGTCGTTTAGACCAGCACTGACTCCATCACCACGACCACCGACCGGAACTGACAGAATGGATATTTTCCAGGCCCTTTTCCTTGGCCTCCTCCAGGGACTGACCGAATTCCTGCCCATCTCCAGCTCCGCCCACCTGATCCTCACACCCGCCTTCTTTGGCTGGGACGACCAGGGCGTCGGTTTCGATCTGTCGGTCCATGTGGGCACATTGCTGGCGGTAGTGCTGTACTTCCGCCGGGATGTCTTCGGCATCGCCCGGGACGGCCTGATCTCCATAGGACAGCGCAAAATCGTCGGCCAGGGCGCCCTGGCCTGGTACCTGGTGATCGGCACCATCCCGGCGGGCCTGGCCGGCCTGGCGCTGCTGGACATGATCGACAACGAACTGCGCGGCGCCTCGGTGATCTTCTTCACCACCCTGATCTTCGGCCTGCTACTCGGCATCGCCGACTGGCTGCCCAAGCGTCAGCGCACCATGGACACTCTGAACTGGAAAGACGCCGTCATCGTCGGCATCGCCCAGGCTATGGCCCTGGTGCCCGGCACCTCCCGCTCCGGCGTCACCATCACCGCCGGCCTGTTCCTGGGCATGACCCGGGAAACCGCCTCCCGGTTCTCCTTCCTGCTGGCGATCCCCATCATCGTGCTGGCATCGGCGGTAAAACTGCTGGAAGTGGCCACATCCGACGTGATCGTCGACTGGAACGGCTTTCTGATTGGCGGCATCACCTCCTTCCTGATGGCCATCACTGCCATCCACTTCTTCCTGAAGTGGCTCAACAAGGTGGGTATGTGGCCGTATGTGATCTACCGGATTGTGTTGGCGGGTGTGATTTACGCCGTGCTGATGTAGTCATTTTTCTTCAAGCACTTGGCGCCCTGCACCGCGCCAGAAGTGACGGGTTGGGGGAAGCTTTCCAAAAATTTGTGGAGCCAGGGATGGCGGAACACAAGCGCCACATGGATGTGCCGAAGGAGCGCTTTTTGGAAAGCTTCCCCCAACCCGGCACAGACTCCACCCATATCAGGCTACAACACTAACAAGCCTCCAGCGGCGCATAAGCCAACACCAGCCACTTCGCCCCCTCATCAAAGTTCACCTGCACCCGGGTATGATGCCCCGAACCCTCACAGTTCATCACAATCCCTTCGCCAAACTTCGGATGCCGAACCCGCTGCCCCAGACTGAACCCGGCCTGCTGCGCCGAATCCTGACTGAACAGGCTCTCATTGGGCCGCTCCACCATCGCCGGCCGGGTCACCGTATTGCGCAGCCGAACCTCCTGCAGACAATCCCCCGGAATCTCCCGCACAAACCGCGACAAGGCATGAAACTTCTCCTGCCCGTATAACCGGCGGGACTCCGCGTACGTCAGCACCAACCGCTTCATCGCCCGGGTAATGCCCACATAGGCCAGACGACGCTCCTCTTCCATGCGCCCCGGCTCCTCCAGCGACATACTGTGCGGGAACAGGCCTTCCTCCACACCGGCCAGAAACACCATCGGGAACTCCAGACCCTTCGCCGAGTGCAAAGTCATCAACTGAACGCTGTCTTCATGGGCGTCCGCCTGGGACTCCCCGGCATCCAGCGCCGCCTGGGCGATGAACTCCGCCAGCGGGTCCACGCCTTCTTCCACATCGTAATCCGCCAGCGCACTGACCAGTTCCTCCAGGTTCTCCACCCGGGCCTGACCCTTCTCACCTTTCTCGCTGGCGTGGTAGTCCTTCAACCCACTGGCCTCAATGGCCTGCTTCATCAACCCCTGCAGGGAGGCATGGCCCGCCATCTCCGACAGACCGTTGATGATCTCCATAAACTGCTGCAGCCCGGTTTTGGCCCGGCCTTTCACCTGCCCGGCCGCCAGCAACCGCTCGGCGGATTCCCACAGGGAAATGCCCTGGCCGGTGGCGTATTCCCGCAGTTCGGCCAGGCTCTTGGCGCCAATGCCCCGGGTCGGAATATTCACCACCCGCTCAAAGGCCGCATCGTCCCGGTGGTAATGCACCAGGCGCAGGTACGCCAGGGCGTTGCGGATTTCCTGGCGATCGTAGAACCGCAAGCCGCCATACACCCGGTACGGAATGCCCTGGCGCATCAGGGCCTCTTCCAGTACCCGAGACTGGGCGTTGGAACGGTACAGAATGGCGCACTCGCTGCGCAGATTGCCCTCGCTGACCCAGGCCGAAATGGAATCGGCGATGTAGTTGGCTTCGTCCTGTTCGTTGAAGGCGGCGTACAGGCTGATCGGTTCGCCATCGACGCCATCGGTCCACAGCTCCTTGCCCAGCCGCCCCTGGTTATTGGCAATCACCGAGTTGGCGGCTTTCAGAATCAGTTTGGTGGAGCGGTAGTTCTGCTCCAGCCGCACCAGCCGGGAATTCGGAAAGTCCCGCTGATACTGCTGGATGTTCTCGATTTTCGCGCCCCGCCAGCCGTAGATGGACTGGTCGTCGTCGCCCACCACCGTCAGTGGCACCCGGTTGCTGGCCAGTACCTGCAGCCAGGCGTATTGGATGGTGTTGGTGTCCTGGAACTCGTCCACCAGAATGTGCTGGAACCGCTGCTGGTAGTGGCTCAGCAGTTCCGGCCGGTGCAGCCAGAGTTCGTGGGAGCGCAGCAGCAGTTCGCCGAAATCCACCAGGCCACTCTGCTGGCATAGCTTCTCGTACTGCCGGTAGATTTTCAGCATCACCGTGGTGAAATGATCGCCCGGGTTCTCCTGAATGTGGTCGGCCCGCAGGCCTTCGTCTTTCTGGCTGTTGATAAACCACTGGGCCTGCTTTGGCGGCCACTGGCTCTCGTCAATCTGGTTCTCCCGCATCACCCGCTTCACCATCCGCAGCTGGTCGTCGCTGTCCAGCACCTGGAAATTTTCCGGCAAACCGGCGTCTTTCCAGTGCGAGCGCAACAGGCGATGGGCAATGCCGTGAAAGGTGCCGATCCACAGACCCCGGGTGGGAATGTTCATCATCTGCTCCACCCGGTAGCGCATTTCCTTGGCGGCCTTGTTGGTGAAAGTCACCGCCAGAATGGAGGTGGGCGGCACCCGATCAACCGACATCAGCCAGGCCATCCGGTGCACCAGCACCCGGGTTTTGCCACTGCCCGCACCGGCCAGCACCAGCAAATGATCGTTCTGGGCGGTGACGGCCTCACGCTGGGCGTCGTTCAGGGAATCGATAATGTGGGAGACGTCCATAACACCTGGCTTTTTACTGGTTAAATTTACAGGCCATTGTACCAGCCTAACGCAATTACTTCCTTTGCCCCGCCGGATTACCAATTGATGGTTATTCAGCCACTACAGACCCATGTGGGACTTTAGTTATGTCAATAACGGTCGTTAACGGCATTAACACACTGACACATTAATTCTGTGTTATGTGTCGAAATAACAACCTAAAATTCCTGAGACTTAAGTATTAGGCCAGGCGCAAAAGGATTGCTCGCATGCTTTCATCCCTGAAAATTTCCCACAAACTGGCGTTGCTCGTTACCGTTGCCGTGATTGCCTTCGTTGTCAGCCAGGCTTTTTCCATCTACACCAATCAGGGTAATTCCGAGCGCCTGAATGAAGTGCGGGACCAGCTATATCCGTCACTGGAATTGTCCACCATCAACCGTGGTCTCTTGCAACTGATCGAAAACCAGATCAACACCGCCGTCACCACCGGTGATGACCAGCAAATTGCAGCCACCCGCCAGCAACTGGAAGAAATCTCGGCCAACCTGAACCAGATTGCGACCCTGAACCCTGCCCTGGGTCAACAGGTGGAATCCCTGCAAAACGAACTGGACGGTTACTACAACACCGCTACCCGGATAGCGACTGCGATCATCGAGGGAACCGCTGACTTCAGCCGCATCGGCGAAGAGGCCTCCGCCAACGCCGCGCGCCTGACCGAGCTTCGCTCGCAACTCGACGATATGCGCGACAGCATGGAATCCCGCCTGACCTTTGCCATTGATGACACCATAGCCGCGAGCAGTGAGTCCGCCACCGTGTCGGTAACCATTGTTGTCGTTGCCCTGGTGGTGCTGATAGCGCTGAGCCTGATTATCGGCCGCTCGGTATCTGGCAGCCTGCAGCAGATTATTACCTCCCTGCGGGATATGGCGTCCGGCGAAGGTGACCTGACCTCCCGAATTGACTACAGCGGCAAAGATGAACTGCGGGATCTCGTAGACCAGTTCAACCGTTTCGTCGAGAAACTGCACAACTCCTTTGCCACCATCCAGCACGATATCGGCGAACTGAACGGCGTCGCCTCGCATCTTGGCTCCACCAGCCGAACCAACCTTGAGCGCATCAGCCAGCAGGCCCAGGCCATTTCCTCTACCCGGAATTCCGTCGACGAACTGGTTAAAAGCGTGGAGGAAGTGGCCGGCTTTGCCTCCAGCGCCTCGGATCAGACACAGGACGCGTCCAAGTTTGCCACCACCGGCCAGCAGAAGGTGGAAGACAACATCCGCACCATCCGCAAACTGATGGCAGAAATCGAAAACACCGCCGGCCTGGTGAACCAGTTTGATGCCTTCTCCGTGAAAGTGGGCGGCTTGCTGGAGACCATTCAGACCGTGGCCGAACAAACCAATCTGCTCGCCCTGAACGCGGCCATTGAGGCCGCCCGTGCCGGCGAGCACGGTCGCGGGTTTGCCGTGGTTGCTGACGAGGTTCGCGGCCTGGCGGTGCGTACCCACAAATCCACCGAGGAAATCCAGCAGGTGATTTCCGAGCTGTCCAAGGCCTCCGGCGCCGCGGTGCAGTCCATGCAAGGCAGCGTGGATATGGCCCGTGAAGGCGTGGAAGCCACCACCGAGTCCGGTGAAGTGCTGAGCAAGATTCTTGAGAATGTTCAGCAGATCAGTGGCCTGAACGAACAGATTGCCGCCGCTACCTATGAGCAGAGCACCACCTTTAACGACGTCACCGGCCACATGGCCGATATGCATCGCAATGCCGAGGCTGTGATGGAAAGTACCGACGAACTGGATACGGTCAGCCGCAAGATCCAGGACGTCAGCAACGGCCTGCAGGGCGTTGCCAGCCAGTTCCGCGTTTAAGATAAAACCCAGTGAAGGATACCCTGATGAAGACATTATTCTCCGTGGCGCCCCTGGCGCTGGCTATTGCCGCTGCCCCGGCTCTGGCCCAGAGCACCGAGGAAACCCTCGAGCGTATGCAGCAGCAACTCAATGCTATGCAACAGCAGCTGAACACCGCCAAAGACACCGGCGTTCGCTTCAACGGTTTCTTCAGCACCGGTTACGCCCGGGCCAGTAACGATGCGGGCTACGCCGGAATTACCGACGAATCCGAAGTCAGTGATCTGAGCCTGTTTGCCTTGCAGGGTACCTTTGACGTCACCCAGAAAAGCCAGGTGGTCATGCAACTGGTGGGTCGCGGTGCCGACGACTGGGAGCCGCAGGTTGAGTGGGCCTACCTGAGCCACCGCCCCACCAATAACCTGCAGATCCGCGCCGGCAAGATGCGCATTCCGTTCTTCATGTATTCCGACTCCCTGGAAGTCGGCTACGCCCAACCGTGGGCGCGGCCACCCCAGAGTGTGTATGGCCCGATTGCCGTGACCAGCTATGTTGGTGCGGATGCCAGCTACAACCTGAACTTCGACAATTCGTCCCTGACCGCGACCGGCTTCACCGGCTTTACCGATGAAGATGGCAACTCCGGCGACGTTCAGCTGCGCAACATTGCCGGCATGAACCTGACCTGGACCGACTACGTGTGGACCCTGCGTGGTGTGGCGGCGACTGCTGAGGCGGATATTGATGCCACTCGCCTGGCCGCGCTCGTGCCACCTGGAATCCCGGTCGATTCAGAACTTGCAGACGGCGACCGCGGTAACTTCTTCGGTCTGGGCGCGAGCTATGACGACGGCAGCTGGCAAATCATTGGCGAAGTCACTCGGGTTGAGGTCGACGGCAAGTTTGCCGACACCGACTCGGCCTACCTGTCCGTGGGCCACCGCTTTGGCAGCTGGACGCCCTACGTTGCAGCCGGCTGGACTGAGAGCCAGGACGACGATGAGCGTGCCGGAGCTTTCATTCCAGGCGCTGTGCCCGAGTCCATCCTGAATTATCAGCGCAATGAGTACAGCATCGGTACCCGCTGGGACATTACCCCGGGTGTGGCCATCAAGGCAGACATCACTCACGTGACCGGTCTACAGAAAGGCTTCGGCAACCTGAACACCGAATATATGCTGGCCAGCGACACCAACAGCACCAACGTCTACACCCTCAAAATCGACTCGGCATTCTAAGGAGGCCCCATGAAAAAGCTTAGCCTGTTGTTTGCGGCCAGCTTGCTGGCAAGCCCCCTGGCCCTGGCTGAAGTCGTGGTGATTGGCAACCCGGCTGGCCCGGACAACATCAGCGCCAACGAAGTACGGGATCTGTACCTGAACCGCAGCAAGGCCCTGCCGAACGGCCAGAGCGCCAAGCCGTTTGAACTTCCGGAAGGCAACGCCACCCGTGCCGAGTTCCACGACAAAGTGACCGGCCGTAACGACGCCCAGCTGAAGGCCTTCTGGTCTCAGCAGGTGTTCACCGGTCGTGGTCAGCCACCGGCAGAAGCCGGCAGCGCCGCTGGCATGAAGGCCCAGGTGGCCTCCACACCCGGCGCCATTGGCTATATTGATTCCGCGGATGTGGATAGCAGCGTCAAGGTTATCCTGACGCCCTGATCCCAGCTGTGCAGAACGCAAAAAGGCGAGCCGAAGCTCGCCTTTTTGCTGTTTGAAGACCGGCCGCCTAGAAGCCTCTCGGCACGGTCTGGGCTTCCACGAATTCAAACAGCCCTTCCAGGCCACCTTCCCGGCCGATCCCCGAAGCTTTCATACCGCCAAACGGCGCCTCCGGAGTGGGCCCGGTGCCGGTGTTCCAGCCCACGTGACCAAACCGCAGGCCGGCCGCCACCCGCTGGGCGCGCTCGGCATCGGCGGTGAACACGTACGAGGCCAGCCCGAACTCGGTGTCGTTACCGGCGTCGATAACCTCTTCCTCGGTGCGGAACAGCGCCATGGGCACCAGCGGGCCAAAGGTTTCTTCCTGATAACAGCACATCTCCCGGTTCACACCCTGCACCACGGTGGGCGGGAAAAACAGGCCGTCGCCCAGTTCCTCAGGCTGCTTGCCAGCCACCAGCTTCGCGCCTCTGGTAAGCGCATCGTCCAGATGCCGTTTAACCTTGTCGAAACCCTGCTGGTTGATCAGCGGGCCGATATCGATGCCTTCGTTCATGCCGTCGCCCACGGTCATCTTGTTGACCCGCTCTGCCAGCTTCTCGCCGAAGGCGTCCGCTACTTTCTCGTGCACGAAAATCCGGTTGGCACAGACGCAGGTCTGGCCGCCGCCCCGGAACTTGTTGCCAATCAGGTTATCGGCTGCCGCGTCCAGATCGGCATCGTCAAAGACGATGAAGGGTGCGTTGCCGCCCAGCTCCAGCGCCAGCTTCTTCACCTGCTCGGCACTGTCCACCATCAGTTTGCGGCCCACTTCCGTGGAGCCGGTAAAGCTGAGCATCGGCACGTCTTTGTGTTCGCACAGCACCTTGCCAATCACGCTGGCCTTGCCCATCACCAGGTTGACCATGCCATCCGGCAGATCAAGCTTATCCATCACGCTGAAAAACGCGATCATGGTCAACGGCGTTTCACTGGCCGGCTTGATCACCGAGGGACAACCGGCCGCCAGGGCCGCCGACAGTTTCTTGGCAATCATTCCGATGGGAAAGTTCCAGGGCACGATCAGGCCAGTCACGCCTACCGGCCGGTAGTGAACCGTCCAGGTGCAGTCCTTGGGTTTCTCAGGAATGGTGTGGGAGTCCAGTGCACTCACGTGCTTGGCGCAATAGTCGAAGAAACCGGCGGCGTAATCCACTTCACCCTGGGCTTCTTTCAGGGGCTTGCCATGCTCCATGCACAGAATGCGGCCAATCTCTTCACGGTGTTCTTTCAGGCCGTCGCGAATATCCTCCAGCCACTTCCGGCGGGTTTCAATGGGCCAGGGATTGGTGAGCCTGAGCGCCGACTGCCCGGCCTCAACTGCGGCCACAACATCTTCCTCCGGCATCGACGGCACTTTCGCAATCACCGAGCGCGTGGCCGGGTTGTACACGTCGAAGGTGGCGCCGGCGGCGGAGTCTGTCCAGCGCCCGCCAATGTACCCTGTGAGCTTGTCCAGTAGTGGTGACTCGATCATCTCGGCTCCTCTTACATGACTGGTAACGCCCCGCTTCGGGGCGGGCTTCAATACTCAAGCGTGCCTTTCATAGTGGATCCTGAGTGCCGGCCTGTAAAGTCGGAGACTTTTCCCCCGCGTGTTTTTTGACCCGAGCCTTTATCTGCCTATACTCGGAGAAGAGTTTTTACAGGCTCTCCCTGATACGCCCGAGGAGACGGATTCATGAAAGCATTTTTTCATCCGACGCAGGACCTGCACATTCCGAAAACCTATTTCACCCGGGGCCAGATGCGCCAGCCCCAGGAGGTGCCTGATCGCACCGGCCAGATGCTCGAAGGCCTGAAAGCCATGGGCATCCCGGTACTGCAGCCCGCCGACCAGGGCGCCGGCCCGATCTCCAAGGTGCACGACCTGGGTTACCTGCGATTCCTCGAATCCGCCCACCGGCGCTGGATGGAAATGGAAGACTGGGGCGATGAGGTGATGTCGAACATTTTCGTACGTTCCCCCAACGCCATGCGGGGCATCCTGGCGGAAGCCGCCTGTTACCTGGCAGACGGCAGCTGCCCCATTGGTGAGAATACCTGGAAAGCGGCCTACTGGTCGGCTCAGACCGCTCTGGGTGCCGCCGACGCGCTGATCGCCGGAGAGCGCAACGCCTACGCCGTGTGCAGGCCACCGGGCCATCACGCCCGCAAGGACGCCGCCGGTGGATTCTGCTACCTCAACAACGCCGCCATCGCCGCCGAGCACCTGAAGAGCCGGTTCCCGCGAACGGTGATCCTGGACACCGACATGCACCATGGCCAGGGCATTCAGGAGATCTTCTACGATCGCAGCGACGTGCTGTACATCTCCATCCACGGCGACCCCACCAACTTCTATCCGGTGGTCAGCGGCTTCGAGGACGAACGTGGGGAAGGCGAAGGCTATGGCTACAACATCAACCTGCCCATGCCCCACGGCTCCAGCGAAGGCGACTTCTTTGCCAAGGTGGAAGAGGCCCTGGCCGCCATCCGGCTATACCAGCCCGACGTGTTGATCCTGACCCTGGGCTTCGATATCTATAAAAACGATCCGCAGGCCAAGGTATCGGTCACCTCCGAAGGATTCTGCCGGCTGAGCACCCATATTCGTCAGCTTGGATTACCCACACTGGTGGTGCAGGAAGGCGGGTATGACCTGGACACCCTCAATGAGAACGTCCAGCAGTTTTTCAAGGGACTGGAGGGCTGATTAGCGTCCCGTCTGGCTCTTCGGCTTTTCAGAAGCTCAGTAGATTAAGGAATTTGCCAGACGGGACACTAGCCCACCGGCGCATACACCTTGATATTGCCATGCCCCTCGGCCTTCAGATGGCCGGCGTGCATACGGCTCATGGTGCCCCGGTCGCAATACAGCAGGTACTGGCGACTGCCCGGCAGCTCCGCCACCTGCTGATTGAGTTCATAGAACGGGATCTTGAGCACATCGTTATTGGTCAGGGCCAGCGGTGAGCGCTCTTCCTCGGACGGATGCCGAACGTCGATAATCACGTCGTCTACGGCGGGGGTCTGGATCAGCTCGACCTCTTCCGGCGTCTGAATACCATCCAGCAGTTCGCTCACCATGGCGTCGGTGCGGTTGGCTATGGCCTCGGCCAGGGCGGCCGGGTCCATGTTCGCTTCGTCCTCTTCCACCCGGTGCAGTTTGGCCCGGGTAACCGGCTTGCTGGAAATCACGCCGCAGTATTCGGGCATATTGCGGGCAAAGGGCTCGGTGCCGATCTCATGGGCAATGCGGATAATCTCCTGCTTGTCCATGGCAATCAGCGGGCGCAGCACCACCTCATCGCTGGCGCGGTCCACCACGTTCAGGTTGGTGAGCGTCTGGCTCGACACCTGAGCGACCGCATCGCCCATCACCAACCCTGCCGCATTGTAATACCGGCCGATTTCAGCCGCGGCCTTGAGCATCATCCGTTTGAGCACCACGCCCCAGTGGCGGTGGTTTATCGAGCGCATGATCTCGGCCACCACACCTTCAAACGGCACGGAAATGAACCGTACATTGTGGGACGAACCATAACGGTCCCACAGATAGTGAGCCACCTGGCGCACACCCACTTCATGGGCAGTACCACCCAGATTGAAGAACAGGTAGTGGCTGCGAATGCCACGGCGCATCATCAGATACGCCGCTACCGACGAATCGTACCCACCGGAGATCAGCGTCATCACCGTTTCTACCGTGCCAAGCGGATAGCCGCCGAGGCCTTCATGGCGGCGATGAGCAATGTGGAAGCTGTCGTCCTGGACTTCTATCCGGACTTCATGATCCGGCGTTTTCAGATCCACGCCTTTGGCGTCTGACGCGGACAGCAGTGCTGCGCCAACGGCACGCTCCAGATCGATGGAACGGAAATCGTGATCGCCATGCCGGCGGACCCGCACCGCGAAGGTTTTCCCGGCCAGACGATCGGCCCAGGCTGCTACGGCTTTCTGACAGACGTCCTCAATATCAACAAACGGAAAATGTCCGATCTCCTGAATCGTGGAAATACCGGAAATACGCACCAACTCGTCGATGACGGGGCCGTTCAGGCTGCGCCCTTCCGGCACGCTCACATCCACCCGGTCCCAACGGCCGTCCACCCGGATCTCGGGGTCCAGCCGGGCCAGCAGTTTTCGGATATTCTGCCGCAACTGGCGCATTTGTTGACGGCGAACGGGCTTACTTTTGATGGCTACTTCCGGGGCAGGACGAATCAGCAATTTCATATAGAGGGCTTTGATCGGAATAATGTCGAGTGGCGTAAACGCATGAAAGGACTTAGTGTACCCTTTTGCTGTATCTCCATAAAATCCGTCATTGCCGAAACCATCAGGAGCAACACCACCGATGACCGACACCACCATGAATGCCCTGGTTTCCCCCGAGGGCAGCCTTGAGATTTTGTCCAACCACGAGGTGAACCGGCTCAAGGACAAGAGCGAAGGTGGTTTGTATCGCCTGTTCCGGCAGTGTGCGCTGGCGGTGCTGAACACCGGCGTAGAAACCGACGACTGTAAAGAGCTGATGGAAATCCACGCCGACTTCGACGTGCGGCTGGTGCCCCAGCCCCGGGGCCTGAAGCTGGAACTGGTGAATGCCCCGGGCCACGCCTTTGTCGATGGCGAGATGCTCCGGGCCATTCGCGAGCACTTGTTTTCCGTGCTCAGGGATATTGTGTACAGCCACTCCCTGCCCGGCGGTATCGCAGGCTTTCGCAAGGACAACCCGGAGGATCTGACTAACCAGGTGTTCCATATTTTGCGCAATGCCCGGGTGCTGCAGGCTGGCCGTCAGCCGGACCTGGTAGTGTGCTGGGGCGGCCACTCCATCAGCCACGATGAATACCAATACAGCAAGGATGTTGGCCATCAGCTGGGGCTTCGCGGCCTGAGCATCTGCACTGGCTGTGGGCCGGGGGCCATGAAAGGCCCGATGAAAGGCGCCACCATCGGTCACGCCAAGCAACGGGTGAAGAACGGCCGCTACATCGGCATCACCGAGCCGGGCATCATCGGTGCCGAAGCTCCCAACCCGATTGTCAATGAACTGGTGATCATGCCGGACATCGAAAAGCGCCTGGAGGCGTTCGTGCGCTGCGGCCATGGCGTGATCGTGTTCCCGGGCGGTGTCGGGACCGCCGAGGAAATCCTGTATCTGCTGGGCATTCTGCTGCACCCGGACAACGCGGACCTCCCCTTCCCGGTGGTGTTCACCGGGCGGCAGGAGAATGCAGAATATTTTGAAATGATTGATCGCTTTATCCGCAATGCCCTTGGCGACGACGCGGCCAGCAAATACGAAATCATCATTGATGATCCGGTGCGAGTGGCCCAGACCATGCGACAGGGCATGAAAGATGTGGAAACCTTCCGCCGGGCCATGCAGGACGCTTACTACTTCAACTGGATGCTGAAAATCGACCCGGTGTTCCAACTACCCTTCGAGCCGAACCACGACAATATGCGTGCGTTGGAATTGCATCGTGATCAACCGGTTCATCTGATCGCAGCGAATCTGAGAAAGGCGTTCAGCGGCATTGTTGCCGGCAACGTCAAAGAGGGGGGCATTCGGCAGGTGCAGGAGAAAGGGCCGTTTGAAATTGCGGGGGATCCAACCCTGATCAAACCACTGGAAGCCATGCTGGAGCAGTTTGTCGAGCAGAACCGGATGAAGTTGCCGGGCTCTTCGGCCTACCGCCCCAGCTATCGCATCGTCAGTGGTGCGGCCTGAGCCGCATCACTGACATTCGCGCTGTTACTTGCCGCCGTCAGCCGGCAGGCTGGCGTAGAAAGCCGCCAGGTTAGCGATATCGGCGTCGCTCAGGCCAGTGGCCTGGCCCTGCATTACCGCAGACTGACCACCTTTGCGCTGGCCGGCTTTATAGGCTTTCAGGGCAGATACCAGGTACTGCTCTTTCTGGCCTGCCAGATTCGGGTAGATGGGCACCTGGGAGATACCGTTCTGGCCGTGACAGGCCGCACAGACTGCTGCCTTGGCCTTGCCCGCTGCGGCATCGCCTGCGGCCATGGAAGTGACCGGTACCATCGCACTGGCGGCAAACAGACCCGCTACTGCAAAATGCTTCAGATTCATTGTGTTCACCCTCTCATCGTTTTAACGTTCACGTTCCGGGATACAACCGGTCAGTAACTCAGTTGTAACTTATAGCACACCTGCACGGGAGCTCAAATGCGATAGATCAAGGACTTTCGTGCGACGTTCGTCCTCTTTTGTTATTTATCAACCTGAACGACAGTACGAACCAGCAGAACAACCCGATTGATTCAAATCCATCATCGAATTACCGGAGACTCAAACCATGCCAGTTGCGGTACAGGAGCTGCCCTGCCGGGAAGGGCACATCGGATTACTGACCCTGGACGAACCGGGCACCCTGAACGCCCTGACCGAAGGCATGGTCAGCCAGGCACAACAGGCGCTGGCGCAATGGGCGGAAGATTCACGCATTTGCCTGGTGGTGCTGCAAGGGGCCGGCGACCGGGCGTTCTGCGCCGGGGGTAACATCCGGGCACTGTACCCGGATCTTACCGGTAAAGGAGACCCGGAGGCACCATCCCGCTTCTTTGCCGCGGAATACCGGCTGGACTATACCCTGCACCGGTTCCCCAAGCCGGTGGTGGGCATCGCCGGTGGTATTGTTATGGGCGGCGGCCTTGGGCTTCTGGCGGCTTGCCGTTACCGGCTGATTCACCCGGACGTTACCCTCGCCATGCCGGAGATCAGCATTGGCCTGTTCCCCGATGTCGGCGCCAGCTGGTTTCTGAACCGCCTGCCCGGGCGGCTGGGGCTGTTCATGGGCCTGACCGGCGCACGCCTGAACGTGTCCGACGCGCTCCGCGTTGGCCTGGCCGATATGGTGATCGAAAACGCTCAACGCACCAACCTGCTTGCACGCCTGCAAGAGGAGCGCTGGAGTGGTGAAAAGGCCGCTGACGACAATCGCCTGTTCCGGCTGCTTGGCCAGTTCGAAGCTCTGGATTATCGTGCGCTGGAACGCGGCCACCTGGAACAGCACGAGCAGACCATCGCACGCCTGAGTGTCGGAGACGAGCTCCCCGTGATTGTCGAGCAGCTACTGAATGCACAAAGCCCGGATGCCTGGTGGCAGGATTGTATCAGCACCCTCCGAAATGGCTGTCCGGTGACCGCCTGGCTGGTGTGGCACCAGATACAGAAAGGCCAGCAGATGTCGCTGAAAGATGTTTTCCGCATGGAGCTGGCCATGGCTCAGGAGTGCACACGCAGGCCCGATCTGGCCGAAGGCATCCGGGCACTGCTGGTTGACAAGGATCGATCCCCCCGCTGGTCTTACCCATCGGTGGCCGATGTGCCGGAGGAGGTGATTGAGCGGCATTTTCCGCCTGTCTGGGATGACAACAGCGACCCCATGGCCCTCGACTCGGTCTAACTCAGCGCGCTGCGCCGGCCTGTACCAGCAGCATTTCCAGGTCCCGGTTATTGCCGGCGCGGGCCAGATCCAGGGCGGTTTTGCCATCGGCACGGCGGTAGTGCACATCCGCGCCAGCGGCCAACAGCATTTCCGCGGTCAGCAAATCACCACTGGCCACCACTTTCATCAGCAGCGACTCGCCGCCCTGGCTGACATTCACGTTGGCACCTGCCGCCAGCAACACCCGAACCACGGCCAGGTGGCCCTGCTCTGCCGCCTGGAAAACCGCCGTATAACCTTCGCCATTACGGGCATTCACCTCGGCCCCGGCCGCGAGCAGCAGCCGGACAATGCGCCGATTGCCATTCGCGGCCGCCACCATCAGCGGTGATTGCCGTGAATCGGCCTGAGGGTCCGGGCTGACACCTTGCGAGAGCAGTTCCAGCACGGTCCGGTCTTCATTGGCCTGCACCGCCGTCAGCAAATCCGCCCGGGTAGCGCCTGCTTCATTGGCTTCCGGACCGGAGCCGGTGGTGCCGCACCCGGCCAACCATGCCAGCATCAAAAAAACGGCCCCGTGGAAATACCTGCTCGCGTCCGTGCCCATGTCGGAAATCTCTTGTTGGTGTTTCGCTGTTATTCTGATCAGCCGGCCACCGGAAATAAATCGAACCGTTCACAACTCGGCCGCGTTGTTGAGAAGTTCTCCTGCCAGTGATCGCAGCCGCTGTTCGGCGTCTTTCTGTCCCAGGCAATAGCCTTCGTTGCGCAATTGCGCCCAGGACCACCCCTGCAACACGGCCCGGCACCAGAGCCCGGCATCGGCATGGCGTTTTAAATAACGCGCGACACCCTGGCTGGCAGAGAGCGCCAGAAGCACCGGACGAGCAAGCTCATACCCACGGAAACCAAAGGCAAAACCGGCCAGGTCCAGCCGATCGTCTTCGTCCAGCGTCGCCGTGGCCGGCAGGGCCTCATTGATCGCCAGCAAAAGATCGGGCTGCAAACGCTTCCAGTGTCCGGGAATCAGCCAGTGCCAGTGTTTTGCGAAGCGGCGGCTGAGCTTTTCCTGCAGCTCTTGGCCCGGGCCAGATGTCCCGAGCAGCATCTGCAAAGGGAACTCGCCGGTGGAGGCCTCCTGGCGCAGCCCCACCCGGACAACCCGCAAACCACAGCGCTGCCAGAACGAGAGAAGGCCGGGTTCGCCACCAAAACTGGTGCCCACCGCGTCCTTCCCTGTTTGCACGCAATCCTCGATGGCAGCCTGCACCAACCTCCGCCCGACCCCCAGCCCCCGGGCCGACTCGGTCACTGCAATTCGCACCACCCTCAACGTATTCAGGGTAGCGGCGGCCGGAACCCCGCCATGATTGGCCAGCGACTGAGCCAGCAAATGCCCCCGCAAACGCCGTTTACCGGCAGCTACCTCGTCCGCCAGCGCCACCGGCAGCCCTCCCTCGGCCGAAGCCCAGAGCACGCCAATGGTGGTCCCGCGCACCGTTGCCCGCCAGGTTATGGCGCTGGGGTCATCCAGCCACTGCCGCAAATCCGCAGGTGTGGTGCGATAGTGGGCATTCACCAGCAGGCCAAAGGCTTCGGCCAGGATTTGCTCACTGGCCTGCGCAGGCTGCCAGCGCTCAACGCGCACATCGCCTTCAACAAACGAGCCCGGCTCCGGGGCATCCGCTGATAACAGGAACAGGCGGCCAATCAGCCGCTCAAGCGGATCATTCTCAGCCCAGCGCACCGGTTCCCGGACACTGACGGCGCGCCAATGCGGTGTTTCCCGGTCGAGCACCTGCCGGAACCGCAGAGCAAACCCCCGGCCAGTGCCTTCATAGCCGTGGACCGTACTGGCAAACACCACTCTCGGCCAACCCAGAAGAATGGCCTTGAGCCACGGGGCCGGCAGGGCTGCAGCTTCATCCACCATCACCACTTCTGCCTCAGGGCGCTGTGTCAGCAATTCCTGCGGCCCCAGAAAGCGCAGTTCCTGCCCGTCGGCGGTGGTAAGGCAAGTAGAAGTTTGCGAGGCCAGTGCGCCGGCAAGTTCAAGCCCGGCGTGGTGAAAAACCGCGGCGATATTGTCGGCGGAGGGCGCCGTGACCAGCACCCGTTGCCGGCCGGCAGCCAACAACCTGGCGGCGGCCATGCCCAGCGCCGCGGACTTGCCCCGGCCCCGATCCGCGGTGATCACCAACGGTCGCCGGCGCCGCCCCTGCCCAAGGCGGACAATCTCGCCGATCAGCCCCTGCTGCTCCTGGGTTGTGCCCGTCTGAAACTGCCGCGCTGCCCCGGCCGGCCAGGCAAACTCGGGAGGGCGGTTATCCCCCGCGCAGACCCGAACCACGGAGTCATCGTCGCCGACCAGAACCGCCAGGCGGGCCAAGAAGGCATGATGTCCGCCCTGATCCAGGCCGGTTCTGGCGTAATCCGGGTCAGCAAAGCCCGGCCATTGCGCCAGCGGTGGCATCAACCAGATCAACACCCCTCCGGCCCGCAAGGTGCCGGAGAGTGCGGCAAACGCATCCGGCGGGGTACCGGCCCAGCCGTCCCAGACCAGAATCGACAGCTCCTGCCCCAGAAAACGCGGGTAGTGTTTCGCCGACACCGGCGTCAGGGCAGTTTCACACGCGTCGGCCTCATGCCCGACCCAGAGCCCGTCGCCAGGGGGCAATTGACGCAGCAGTTGCCCGGCATGGCGCAAAGCGGCGCTTTGCTCGCCCTCAATCACAACCAGGCGGCGATGCCCGTGATCCGCAAGCGCCGTAACGAAGTTCTGCCAGGGGACACCGGTATCATCTGGTGGCTGCGTGTCCATTCAGCTGAGGTCAGCCGCCAGCGCTTTCAGATCCTCCAGGCGACAGGCCTCAAGCGCCTTCTGGTGGGTCGCCCGCAGCTTCACCCGCGGCGCACAGTCTGCCTCGAACGCTTCCTGCCAGCGCCCGGCACACAGGCACCAGCTGTCACCCGGGCGCAACCCCGGGAAGCCGAACTCCGGCCGGGGGGTCGACAGGTCGTTGCCGCGGCTTTTCGAAAAGGCCAGAAACGCCTCGGTGACCAGCGCACAGACCGTGTGGCTGCCCAGATCATCGGGGCCGGTGTTGCAGCAGCCATCGCGGTAGAACCCCGTTTCAGGGTCGGTGCCACAGGTCTCCAGCGGTTCACCCAGGACATTCACTGATTCAGATTTCTGCATAACAAAACGCTTCCTGTCAGGACTCGGGTTGGCAACATCTTCATGGCTGCAATTATGCGGCAGCGCTATCCGCACTGCCAGTTGACCAGTACAATAGCCGCCATGCCGAGCCAAACCCAAGCCCCTGTTTCCTTGACCCTGCCGGATTACCTGACCGACGAGCAACGAGCCATCATCACCGCAGGCTATGAGCATTCGGTGATCACCGCTGTGGCCGGTAGCGGTAAAACCTCGACCCTCGCCTGGCGCATTCGCTACCTGCTGGCCCAGGGCCACGACCCGGACAGGATGCTGGTGCTGATGTTCAATCGCAGCGCGAAAGTGGATTTCGAACGCAAGCTGCAATCGGTGTGTGCCCACAGCGGCCTGGCGTTGCCGGAAATCCGCACCTACCACTCCATGGGCCTTCGGCTGTACCGACGGTTTGTCAAAGAAGGTTACCTGCCCGGCTTCTCCGAAAAGATCCTGACCGAGCAGGAAATCGGCTATCAGGCCTGGCTGCTCACCCGCCGACTGGCACCGGAGGAACTGGCCGACGACGTTCGCCGCAACAAGAAAGAGTTTGTAGAAACCGCGACGGGCTTTATTGATCGGGTGAAAACCGGCCTGTCACCGGCAGAGATCGTATTCGAGGAGCTGGGCTATTCCGACAAGCACCGCTATCTGATCGACCTGTTCCATTCGTTCGAACAGTGGCGTAAAAGCCAGAGCCGCATCAGCTATGCCGATATGCTCTACGAGCCGGTCATGGCGATCCATCAGAATCCGCCGCTGCAGCGCCTGGTTGGCAACAAAATGGACCTGATTCTGGTGGACGAATATCAGGACACCAACGAGATCCAGCATCTGCTGCTACGCTACGTGGCCGGCGACCGCGCCCGCGTCACCGTGGTCGGCGACCCGGACCAGACCATCTACGAATTCCGGGGCGCACGGCCGGAATTCATCCTGCGCAAGTTCAGCGACGAGTT
Source organism: Marinobacter sp. VGCF2001 (assembly GCF_049943275.1). Lineage (NCBI taxonomy): Bacteria > Pseudomonadati > Pseudomonadota > Gammaproteobacteria > Pseudomonadales > Marinobacteraceae > Marinobacter > Marinobacter sp. VGCF2001. The sequence continues at coordinate 76,350 of NZ_JBNFVX010000005.1, read as the reverse complement.
TGAAAGCCCGCTGGAACAAACTCTCAGTTATACCTTCCGTTACGGCCACCGGGTGGCCCTGCTGGCCAATCATCTGATCTGCCACAACACCGGCCGCCGGGATGTGATGTGTCATTCCCACCCCGGAACGCCCGCCACCGAGGTGCATCTGCACCAGGCAGAAAACGATGGCAGCCAGGTGCTGGCAATCCTGCAGGGCCTGGCGCCGGAACAGCGCAGCCAGAGCGCCATTCTGTTCCGGGTCTGGAGCCAGAGTGTGCCGATTGAACTGAAACTGCTGGCGAGCCAGATTCCCTACCGCATCGACGCCGGCAAAGGCGCACTGTTCAGCCGGGAAATACAGGCGGTCCAGTCCCTGCTGCTGGTGGCCACCCGGCGGCTCGAGACACTGGCAGAAACCGACCGGTTGGGTATTGCCCGCCAATTGCTGAGATTCCCCCACGTCGGCCTGAAAGAGCCAGAACTGGAAAACCTCGCACAGTTTCTCGCGGCCTTCGACACAGACTGGCACGAGCGGCTGCTGAGCCTGGATTTCGATGCCCTGCCCCCCATGGCCGCCCGGAAACTGAAAAAGCTCGGGGAAATCCTCAAGCAGATTGACCGCTATCGTGGCCCGGTTGCCGGCCTGATCACACTCTACGCCGAGCACACCGATCTTTACGAAGGCATCCGCAGCCTGGCACTGACTCACGACAGTGCGGAAGAACGCATTGATACCATTCAGGGCTTCCGGGACTACCTGAAGGGTCTGGAGGTGACCGCCGATGGCGCCCTGGACCACCTGACAACCCTGAAACAACAAGCCTCGGAACAGCGGGAAGACGGCGTGCTGTTGTCGACCATTCACCGCACCAAGGGGCTGGAGTGGCCGGTGGTGATCATCCCCGGCCTGCAAGAGAAGTACCTGCCCTATAGCCCACGCCCACAGGACAACGCCCGCGCTCTGCTGGAGAGCGAACGCCGGCTGCTTTACGTCGGCATGACCCGCGCCCGCCAAAGCCTGCACCTGATTACCCGGCCCGCGCCCGCCAGCCCGCATCTGGCCGGGGACCAGGGCCCGAGCCGATTCATTACAGAACTGTGCTTCGGATTATCCGAGGAACTGGGCAGCCTGATAGAAACACCGGCAAACACTGCCGATCAGCCGTTAACACTGGACAACCCTTTGACGCCGGTCAGCCTGCGCTACGCCGACCGGGAAGGCATCCGGCTGCAGAGTGAGGCAACGGTTCAGACAGGGATAACGGAACCGGTTTGGCACCACCCCCGTCTTGTTCATGCCATTTTCGGAACCGGCGATGTGGTTTCAGAAGACGAGAGCTCCTTCGAAGTGCGCTTCGGTAACGGCGACCGGCTGAATTTCAGTAAAAAAAGCGCGCATCTGTACTTCACGCCGGACGCTGGCTGATCTGTTATTCGCCGACACCGCGTACCAGTGAAGACTGCGCGGGCCTGAAGGCGAATTTTGCATTTTCCGCAGGACTGGCCTAAATTTTCACTAACGTAGTGTTTTTCTGGCGTTTATCCTGCATTATCGGGAACAGCCCCAGACCATAATAATCAAACAGGAGGTTCTGCATGAAGCTCATGCGCCCGGTCGCTCTGGCCGCCCTGGCAACATCCCTTGCCGCCCCCGCCCTGGCTGAACGCCAGGAAACCATTTACATCAACCCGTTTGCCGGCTTCCAGCTGTTTGACGACAAGCGGGACCTGAGCGAAACCGGTACTTTCGGTGTCGGCGTTGAATATCGCTTTCGCCCCCACTGGTCTGTAGAGGCCGTATACTCCCGCGCTGATGCCGATCGCAAATACGTGGCCGGCGACTCTGAATTCGAAGAAATCCGCGTCGACGGCACCTATTACTTTGCGGGCCCGGAGGCCGCCTGGAACCCTTATGTGTCTCTGGGTGCCGGCCATGCCGACTTCGGCCTGGGTGATACCGTTTCCTACCGGACCGCCGGTACCGATCACGACGAAACCCGGGTGAACGTTGGCACCGGTTTCCGTTACAACGTCAGCGACAGCATTTCCATTCGTGGCGACCTGCGGGAATTTCACGGCATTGACGAGAGCACGTTCGACACCATGGTGTCGCTCGGGCTGAGCTGGGCCTTCACCCGCACGATTGCCGATCCCGCCCCGAAAATGCCGGCTGACGCAGACAAAGATGGCGTGCCGGATACCCGTGACCAGTGCCCGGGCACACCGGCCGGTGCCAGCGTCGACAGCCGCGGCTGTGAGCTCGACAGTGACAACGATGGCGTAGCCGACAGCCGCGACCAGTGCCCCAACACTCCGGCCGGGGCCGAGGTGAACAGCCGGGGCTGTGAACTCGACAGCGACAATGACGGTGTGGTCAACAGCCAGGATCAGTGCCCGAATACCACCGCAGGTGCTGACGTCGACCGCATGGGTTGTGAAGGCGTAACTGAAACCGTTGAAACCATCGAGCTGCAGGTGAAATTCACCACCAACAGTTCGGTGATCAGCAACACCTACGATTCGGAAATCCGGCGCGTCGCGGACTTCATGGCGGAGTATCCGGACACGACGGTGGAGATTGCCGGCCATACCGACAGCGCGGGTGACGCGGACTATAACCAGTTCCTGTCCCAGCGCCGTGCAGAAGCCGTGGCCTCGCGCCTGACCGGCCCTCTGGGTGTCGACCCGGAGCGGGTCAGTGCCGTGGGTTACGGTGAGGCCGAACCCGTCGCCAGTAATGCCACTGCGGCGGGTCGTGCCGATAACCGTCGGGTGGAAGCGCGCATTCAGGTTCGCCGGTAAGGCCTCCTCAATGCCCTGACAAGGCGCCTTCGGGCGCCTTGTTTTTTCCGCCATGGCCAGGCCGTTCAGCACCCTTCGCGCACTGCATCCAGCATGAGATTTCTCGGCGTTAGTTGCCGGCCACAGAAGGTGCCCAATCGCACCCGGTACCCCTGCTCTTCCAGAAACACCGCGTAATCCAATACCAGCCAAAGCTCCAGCGGGCGCCGGAACAGATGGCGCAGCAGTTCATGCCGGCGTACCTGGCGATAACGTTCCTCCCCCCGCGCCTGCCAGGCCTGCCAGTCCAGCCCCGACGGTAACGCCAGCCCTTTCTTGCCGGCGGCCCAGCGGGCGAAATCCTCAAAGCAGCCGTTGTTCAGTCGAGCAGGGTGGGACGGCACGGGCAGGTACCCCTGGTTACCGGTCAGTGCCCGTTGCAGGGTATCGAATGCCAGCCGCCAGATACTGACCCTCTGGGTTTGCGCTCTCACCCGTTCCGGTGCGGTCACCGTCTCCTGAACCGCCAGCCTCAGGTCGTTGCGATGAACCACCAATGCCGGCCCGTGATCCAGGGTTGCTCGGGCCAACAAGGTGTAGCGGTCATCTGCGGTCAGGTGGTAACAGCACGGCGACAGGCTCAGCCTGGGCAATCGGGATTGCGCTCCTGCCTTCATCAGCCGGCGGTGCAGGTCGCCACAGGCGTGCAGTGCCACACCATGGTGCTGCGGCGGTAACTCGAGGCCATCAACCATGACATCCTGGGGCATCAGATGGACCGGGTCACCGTAGTGGCTCGCCAGTCGGTTGCCGTCCGCCACCAGCTCGCCGTTCCACTCAAACCCTGTTACCTGCTCCGCGCCCTGTCCAACCAGCGTCCGGCCCAGATGCCCTTTACCGCAGCACCAGTCCAGCACCGGATACCGCAAAGGCACAACGGCGGCGGCAAACGCGCCGGCCTGCAGGCGTTTCCGGCCGGGCATATCCACGGCTGCCACTTCCGCCAGTGCGGCCTTTTGCCCCCCGCCATCGGCCGCCAGGCGAGGCATCTCAAGCAGGCTCTGGTAACGCGCCAGCGCCGGCACATGGGCGGCCAATACCGACGATAACTCCGGCAACCGCTCCTCCCAGGCCTGGCATTCCTCCTCGGTGAGCGCCTCCAGCCAACGCGCCAGCTCCGGGTGGGTTTGGCACCAGGCGGGCTCAGGCTCCATAAACGGGATCGGGCGCCAGAGTGGCTCCAGTTCCCGCAGCCAGTCGTTCAACGCCTGCCAGCGCGGGTAAAAACAACCCGAGGCTTGGTGTAAACTCGCCGCCGGAGGTAATGTCATGAAACTGGCCTTTGTACTGGTTGAACCGAAAGTTCCGGAAAATGTCGGCGCGGCCGCTCGCGCTTTATGCACCATGGGGTTTACCGAGCTGTGGCTGGTCAATTCCGACCTGCATACCCGGCCCGAAGCCCACTGGCTGGCCCATGGCAGTGACCACATTCTGGATAATGCGCGCATTTTCCCCGATCTGGCCGCGGTTAGAAACTCCGCGGATTTGCTGATGGGTACCTCCGCCAAGCCCCGCCATCACCGACAGGACTGGCACGAACCCGGAGCACTGCGCTCGGTACTGGCGAACAAGGGAGGTTCGGTGGCCACGGCGGCGCTGGTCTTTGGTCGCGAGGATCGGGGCCTGGCCAATCACGAGCTGGCGCTGTGCGACCTGCTCACCGGCTTTCCCATGGCGGTCAGCTACCCTTCGCTGAATTTGTCCCAGGCGGTCATGCTCTACGCCTGGGAGCTGTCTGGCCTGGCCAGCCAGCGCCACGCTGCACCAGAGCCAGCCTCCGAAGACACCCTCAGCGCGTTACGCCAGCGTCTGGAAAAACTGCTGCCGGCGCTGGAGGTTCCGGCAGACAGCAAGCTGTCACAATGGGCGTTCCAGCGTTTGCCCCTGCTGTCAGAACGGGACATCGGCTTCGTTCATACCCTGTGTGGCAATATCGAACGTAAACTCTGACTCTACTCCTGAAACCGCCCGGGGCGGAACGCATCCAGGCAGACGGCCGGTTCTTCACCGTCAATGACCTGGGCGATTACTGATGCACTGCCCGCCGACAGGGTCCAGCCGAAGGTACCGTGGCCGGTATTCAGGAACAGGTTCCGGCGCGGGCCGCGACCAATGATGGCCGGCCCATCCGGGGTCATGGGGCGGAAACCGGTCCAGGTTTCCGCCGCCTCAAGATCCGCGCAGCCGGGAAAGCGCGAACGCACGGATTTCTTGATGGTGGCGATGCGCGCCTCGGGAATGTCGCGATTAAAGTCCGCCAGCTCAACAAAACCCGTGGCCCGGAGACGGTTGCCCAATCGGGTCGACACTACTTTCAGGTTATCGTCGTGGATCGTGCTGGCCGGGGCCTTGTCCGGATCACTCAGCGGCACCGTCAGGCTGTAGCCCTTGATGGGGTAGATCGGAAGCTCCAGCCCCAGGGGCCGAACCAGCTGCGGTGACCAGCAGCCGGCGCAAACCACCACCGCATCCGCTTCCAGGGTGGCCAGCTCACCGCTGTGGGTTCGATACTCGACCCCGTTCACCTTTTCATCATCAAACAACAGCCGCTCCACCTCGACACCATAGTGGAACGTTGCTCCTTGCTGTTCGCACACTTTCGCCAGCTCCCGGGAGAACAGGTGGCAGTCGCCGGTGCCGTCGGTGTCGTAACGGATTGCGCCGTAAAGCGGCCCGTCTCCGGTCATGCCCGGCTCTGTGGCTCGCACCTGCTCGGGCGTGAGCAGCTGCGAGGCGATGCCCAGTTCATTCAGCAGCCGGTGAATCTCGCGATAGTCGTCCATGGCCTCCGGGCTGCTGGCCAGGTGCAGCAACCCTTGGTGATCGCCATCAAACGCCAGATTATGTTCCTGCTCCAACGCCAGAAAACGCTCGCGACTGTGAATTCCCAGGCGCAACATGGCCCGCCTGTTGAGACCAAACAGGCCCGGGCTCCAGGCGTAGCGCAGGGTGGCAAACATAAACCTGACGGCTTCCACCGAAGGCGGCACCCGCAGCTTGAGCGGGCCGTCAGTTTTGAACAGCCAGGGCAGTGCCTTGAACACCATGGCCGGATCGGCCCAGGGATAAACCACGCCGTAAGACCGCTGGGCCGCATTGCCTTTGCTGGTCTCATTACCGGCAAGGTCGTGTCGTTCCAGCAGGGTCACCTGGTGCCCCCGGCGAATCAGTTCCCTGGCGGTGGTCACCCCCACTACGCCACCCCCTACCACTGCGATGTGCATATTGCCTCCATTAGCTGACGCCATTCGCCGCCAGCAGCTGACGATAGTCTTCCAGTACATCCGGATGTTCAGCCGGGTAGTCCGGCGCAAGCTGTTTCAGCACCCCGGCCAGCAGCGCCGCCACAATCGCCCGGGCCTGGGGCTTGCGGTCGCCGGGCACCACCAGCCAAGGGGCTTCCTCGGTGTGAGTCCGGGCCAGGGCTTCCTCGGCGAAGGTCTGATAACGGGCGCGCTGCTTCCAGCCCTCGATGTCCGAGCGGTCAAATTTCCAGCGCTTCCTGGGCTTGTCCAGGCGTTTCAGCAAACGCTGCTTATGCTCATGCTCGGAAATATTCAGCCAGATTTTCAGCACATAGGTGCCTTCGCTCACCAGGTGGCGTTCAAAATGCCGTATGGCCTCGAACCGGGCCGGCCAGTGATAGCTGTCGGCATCACGCACGGGCCATACCCGCTCTCCGATCACCGCCTCATGATGGCTGCGATTAAAGGCGACCATCTGGCCATAGGCGGGAAGGTACGGTGTCACCCGCCAGAGAAAATCATGCGCCGCTTCCGATGCATTGGGTCGCCCGAACGACCAGGCATGAAAGCCGGCCGGGTCGGCGTAGGTGGCCAGGGTGCGAATCAGACTGTCCTTGCCACTGGTGTCCGGACCATGGATGACCACCAGCAGGGCCCGCTTCCGGTTCGCCCACAACCGCCGCTGGTACTCTCCGATCTCCTCCAGGCTGGCTTCCAGCGCAGGCAGCTTGTCTTCCCCCTCGTACAGGTAGGGATAGCCTTCAAGAGCCGGCTTGTCGGGATTCAGAAACCAGGAACGGGCAAACGCCGTATATTTCATCAAGGAAACTCCCTATCGCCGCGATGCAGGTCAGTAATCGTACAACGTGATAAGCTTACGTGATCCGCTTCTCAGAATAGCATCCATACACCGACCCTGATGGAGTCTAGTACCCCGGCATGAGCAAGAAACGTCGTGAGATTCCCGTATTCGATCACCCGATCATCGAGACCCACTGCCACCTGGACTACCTGAAAGACCGGCCACTGGCCGATACTCTGGAGCAAAGCCAGCGGGTTAACATCGAAAAGGTGATCACCATCGCGGTGTCGCCAGAGAACCTGGCGGCAGTGCGCGAGCTGGCGGGTTCGGCCGACTGGGTGTTTGGCACCCAGGGCATTCATCCCCATGAAGCCGAAACCTACACCGATGCAGTGGAAGCGGAAATCCGACAATATGCCAACCACGATAAAATCGTAGCGGTAGGCGAGATCGGATTGGATTATTTCTACGACAATGCCGATCGCGCCGTTCAAAGGGACGTCTTTCGCCGGCAACTGCAGATCGCCTGCGACACCGACCGGCCAGTGGTGATTCACAGCCGCGACGCCGACGACGATACCATCGCCATTCTGAAAGAATTCGAGCATTCCCTTGAGCGCCGCGGGGTTATTCACAGCTTCACCTCGGGCCCCGGGCTGGCGCAATATGCCATTGATCAGGACTGGTGCCTGGGTTTTAACGGCATCACCACTTTCAACAAGGCGGAGAACGTGCGCGACATTGTGCGCATGACGCCAATTGAACAGATCCTGCTGGAAACCGACGCCCCGTTTCTCACACCGGTGCCTTATCGGGGGCGGGAAAATGCACCGTTTTACCTGCCCTTTGTGGCCGAGAACATCGCCAAGGTTAAAGACCTGCCCCTGAGCCAGGTTTTGAGCCAGACTTACCAAAACAGCCTGCGGACGTTTTTCCCACAGCGATGATCAAGCGCATTCCCATCTCTGCCCTGAAGGTCGGTATGTACATTACCGACCTCAACAACGACTGGATTCCTCACAACAGCCAGCGCAAGCGAGGGCTGATCAAACGCGAGGAGACCATTGAGAAAATCCGCAAACTGGGTGTGCAGTATATTTACATCGACGCCAGCAAAGGCGCAGATTCCCAGGATTCGGAACCCGCCATCGAAGTGGATCAGCGTAACGAGGCCGCACTGCAGGACTCCGGCGCACTGCGGCCCGGCCTTACGGTAACCGTGCCTCTGGCCGAAGAGATTGTTATTGCACAGCAGGTTCACCGCCAGGCCCAGGGTCTGGTGGGCAATTTCATGAACGACATCAAGATTGGCGGTGCCATCGATATTGCGCCGATTCACCAACTGGCCGACGAACTGCAAAACTCCGTATTTCGCAACGCCAACGCCCTGAGTTGCCTGGGCCGTATCCGGGAAAAGGATAACTACCTGCTGGAACACTCGGTGAACCTGAGTGTGCTGATGTCCCTGTTCGGCAACTACCGCAAACTGGCACCCGACATCCTTCACCAAACCATTGTCGGTGCCCTGCTGCACGATCTGGGCAAGATTCTGACACCGGACGAAATTCTTCATAAACCCGGCCGGCTGAGCCCGGAAGAGTTCGAAGTGATGAAGCTGCACGCCCGCCATTCCCGGGATATTCTGGCCAGCACCGAGGGCATCGGAGAAATCACGGTGATCACCGCGGCGCAGCATCACGAGAAACTGGATGGCAGCGGCTACCCGGAAGGCCTGAAAGGCGATGAGATCACCGAATACGGGCGTATGGTGGCCATTACCGATGTTTACGACGCCATTACCGCCGACCGGGTATACCACAAAGGCATGACGCCGACCCAGGGCCTGAAAAAACTGCTGGAGTGGTCCGGAGACCATCTGGACCCGGTATTGGTAAAGCAGTTTATCCGTTGTGTCGGCCTGTATCCGATCGGCTCGATGGTGCTGCTGGAAAGTGGCCGCCTGGGCGTGGTGGTTGAAACCAACGACGCCGACCAGCGCTTGCCCGTGGTGCGGGTGATGTATCATACCCGTTTCCGGCTGCCCATTGCGGTGGAAACCATTGATCTGGCCCGGCCCGGCAATCAGGACCGGATTGTTCGGGCCGTTGACCCGGAAGACTACAAGCTGGATGTGCGGAAGTTTCTGATCTGAGACCCCGCGCCTTTCCGGCACTCTGCTAGCCCGAATTTCTCATGCGGCATAAAAAGAAGCGGCTGAAAGTGCTATAGTTTCAGGACCTTACACCATCACCAAAGCACCAACAGCCGCTTCCAAAATGGTACCTGAAAAACTGACCTTCTCGCCACTCGTTCGCCGTAAAATTGAAGCCGATTTCTCCGGTGGTCATATCACCTCCGATGCCGGGTTGCTCCTGCTTCGGGAAGTCGACAAACAACACCGCCTGACTCAGCGTCTGGCCTCGGTGCTTAACGATTCACGGAATCCAATGCTGGTGCGGCACAAGCTGGAAACCATGACTCGGCAACGAGTCTTCGGCGTGGCGGCAGGATACGAAGACCTGAACGATCATGAGGCGCTGCGTTTTGATCAGGCCCTGCAAACCGCGGTTGGTAAAGAGAGCGATTTAGCCGGTAAATCCACGCTGTGCCGGATGGAACAGCAAGTAGACAGACACTCGGTGGTCAAGGCCCACGAATTGCTATGGCAGCATTTTATCGAACAGCACGAGACACCGCCGAAGGAAATCGTGCTGGATTTTGACGGTACCAATATCCCCGTTCATGGCGACCAGCCCGGCAAGTTCTTTAGCGCTTATTACGACCACCACTGTTACTTTCCGCTGTACGTGTTCTGCGGCCGTCACCTGCTGGTGAGCTACCTGCGCACCAGCAACCGCAGTGACAGCCGACACAGCTGGGCCATTCTGGCTCTGCTGGTGAAGTTTATCCGGCAATATTGGCCCGATACACGCATCGTGTTCCGGGGTGACAGTGGCTTCTATCGGCCTCGTCTATTGAGCTGGTGCGACCGGAATAATGTGGATTACCTGGTCGGCATCAGCAAAAACAGCCGGTTGATTAAAGACGTGGAGGCGCCATCACAACTGGTCCGTGACACGCACCAGAAAGTCGGTAAAAAAGTCTCCGCCACTTATCGGTTCCGGTACCAGGCGCATTCCTGGAAGTTCCCTCGCTGGGTGGTGGCCCGCCTGGAAGAAGGCGAGCTTGGCTCCAATCCTCGCTTTGTCATCAGCTCCCGCTATGACGACGGTTTTAAGCTCTATTACGAACAGTACTGCGCCCGAGGCGATATGGAAAACCGGATCAAGGATCAGCAGCTGTATCTGTTCGCGGATCGAACGTCGAGCGTTCAGTGGTGGACCAATCAATGGCGGCTGATCCTGTCCGGCTTCGCTTACACCTTGTTCGAGCGGTTACGAGCGCACCTGAAAAAGACGCCGTTCGAGCGGATGAGCGCCAACAACCTGCGGCTGAAGCTGATCAAGGTTGGCGCGGTCATCATCCGCAATACCCGCCGAATCCGGGTGCTGATGAGTGATAGCTACCCCTACAAAGACGAACTCACGGATCTGGTACGCCGCCTGGTTCCGGGGTAGATGCCCGGGCTCCCCCGGCCCGATGCAATGGGGGAAAGGGGGCAGTGCGTCCAAGCAATAGAAACTGATCAATTATTAGGCGTTCATGACCGCACCTGAGCGGCCATGGCGGTAACCCGCTCAGTCTGCGAGACTTGCTGGGTAACTATGAGAAATCCGGGCTAGGCTTGTTACCAGGCTTCAACCATCACAACAACTCTCACTATGCTGTCATCGATTTTCCAGGTCCTGGGCGGCCTGGCACTGTTTCTGCTGGCCATGGAGATGATGACCAACGGCCTGAAGAACGCCGCCGGGCATCACTTGCGCCATATGCTGGGGCATTGGACCAGAACGCCTCTGCGGGCACTTATGGCGGGCTTTGTCATTACCGGGGTTGTCCAGCATTCCGGTGCGGTAACCGTTGCGACCATCGGCTTCGTAAACGCAGGCCTGATGTCGCTGGCCCAATCACTGGGGGTGATTTTCGGCTCCAACATCGGCACCACCATGACCGCCTGGCTGGTCAGCCTGATTGGCTTCGGCTTCAAAATCGAAGCCATGGCGCTGCCACTGCTGGCTGCCGGCGTGGGCATCAAGCTGATCAGCCGCAACCCGAGAAACCAGTTTCTGGGCGAGGCTCTGGCAGGATTCGCGCTCTTCTTCCTCGGATTATCCATTCTGAAAACCGCGCTTGAGTCCTCCGCACTGGGGTTCCAGAGTGCCGGGCTGGTCAGCGCCGATTACGGATTGCCCGCCTTCATGCTTATCGGCCTGCTCGCAACCGTGCTCACCCAGTCCTCCAGCGCGGCGCTGGCCATTGTGCTCACGGCCGCTGCCGGCGGTCTTATTCCCCTCGATAACGCTGCGGCGGCGGTGATTGGTGCCAATCTGGGCTCAACCTCCACGGCTGCGCTCTCGGCCCTCAAGGCCACCGCCAACGCCCGGCGGCTGGCCACCGGCCACATTCTGTTCAATCTGGTCACCGGCGCCATCGCGCTGCTGATTCTTCCGGGTATGCTGTGGCTGGTGGCAGCCCTGACCGACTGGCTGGAACTGGACGCCAACCCGGCCGTTTCCCTGGCGCTGTTCCACACCCTGTTCAACGTTCTTGGCGCCGCCCTGATGCTGCCGTTCACGCTGCCATTTGCCCGGTTTCTGGGCCGGCTGTTCCGTAGCAAAGAAGAGGACAATGCCGAACCCCGCTACCTGGATAACACGCTGGTAAAAACGCCAGAGTTGGCAATCGGCGCGGTGGATCAGGAGATGAAACGGCTGATTGACCACAGCCAGGGCCTGCTCCGGGTGTGCCTGGACCGGGAAAGCCTGGCCGAGCCGGATGTACGCCCGAAAGCGGATGCCATTCGCAACCTGAACCAGGCGGTCACCGACTACATCGGGCGGCTGAGGGCAGAAAAAATGCACCCCTCCGTGGTGAATGCCCTGACCCTGAATATACGCACCTGCAGGTATCTGGCAGAAGCCACGGAACTGGCGTTACATCTGGTCCGGCTTCGGGCTCTGGCACGGCGTGCGGATTTTGGGGCGCTTGAGCCGGCTTTCGAGCGCTATTTCGAGATCATACGGGCACTGGTGGCATCCGAAGAGCCTGCACCGAAAACTGTCGACGAAGCGGAGGCCGTTTACCACCAGCTTAAAGCAGCAACGCTAGAACGAATGATCCGACAGGAATTCAGCTCCAGCCTGGGTAGCCAGACTCTGGATGAACTCAGCGCGGTAAGACGGCTCACCGACCAATGGAGCAAGGCGTTGTTCTGGCGGGACGGAGTCACTCTGCTCGACAACGGCGCCGGTCAGGCCTTGAGCTCCTGAAAACCACAGTAACGATTTTTGCCTTCGCGCTTGGCCTGATACATTGCCTGGTCTGCCTGGCGCAGCAATTGGTCGCCATCGATCTCCTCAGTGCCCGGATACAGCGTGTAGCCCAGGCTCGCAGACACCTCAACACAATGATTCGCCACCCACACCGGTTCGGCGATCACTGCCAGCAGACGGGACAGAAGCGAATCCAGCATGGCGGCATCGGGCACATTGACGATAATGGCCGCAAATTCATCGCCCCCTAATCGCGCCAGGCTGTCCTCTTCCCGCAGGGTTGTACGCATCCGCCGGGCCACTTCCACCAACAGACCATCGCCGGCATCATGGCCAAACGCGTCGTTGACCGGCTTGAACTGATCCAGGTCGATGTAGAGCACCGCCAGCCGATAATTCTGCCGGCGCGCCTGAGCCATGGACTGCTGCAAACGATCCGAGAACAGCACCCGGTTGGGCAGGTTGGTCAGGGCGTCGTAATGCGCCATCATCCGCAGCTGCTTTTCAGTTTCTTTCTGCCGGGTGATGTCACTGAATATCCCGACAAAGTGAGACAGCTCACCCCGGTCATCCAGAACACTGCTCAAGGTCAGGCTCAGCACAATGGCCTGACCATTTCGATGGCGGGTCGCAAATTCTCCGCTCCAGACACCATCACGATTGGCCGCCACCAGGATGGCGCTGCCCTCGTCCACCGGCAGGGGCGGCAAACTGCCGATGACCGACTTCGGGTCCCGGCCGGTAATCTGGGCGTAGGCCTCGTTGATATCCATCACCACCCCATGGGCGTCGGTAATGAAGATAGCTTCCCGGGCATTCTTGAACACCCTCGTGGCCAGCCTCTGCTGCTCTTCCGCCTGCTTCCTGCGGGTGATGTCATGCCAGGAACACAGCACAAACGGTGTCTCACTGTCGTGCTCGTAGACCGGAGCCAGCGTCATTGCCACCCACACCCGGACATCGTCAGAGCGCACGAACAACCATTCCTCCTGTGAGACCTCACCGGCAATCACCCGGCTGAAAAGGGCCTCGGCCTTCTGCAACGAGGGAGCACCGTCCGGCTGACGAGAGGGCGAGAACGCCGCCAGGGACTTACCCAGCAACGAGGCCGCCGAGGCATACCCCACCAGATCCACGGCAGCCCGGTTACAGTCCACCAGCTCACCTTCACGGATCATCAGCATTGGCTGGGGCCAGCTGGCAATCAATGCACGCAGCCGCCGTTCCTCTCTGGTCAGCTGACGCTTCCTGCGCACCAGCCAGATACTGTTGACTATCAGCAACACCAGCAGGGCTGCAATGGTCATCACCCAGTTGCGGTACTGAGCAAGCACATCGACCCAGGTCACAGTCGGCAGCTGGTCGTAAGGTGGCATTCGCAGGGTCCGGGTAAGATCCTCCACCGACTGGTAATCTGCCGGCGGCGAGAATCCGGCCAGGCCTGCGGCCCTGACCGCCCGGTGCCCGGGTTCCAGGGCAAACAGAGCCGACGCCACCCGGCGAACCGTTCGTTCATCCACATGGGGCAGCGACACCACGGGCCACTCCGGGTAGAGCCGGGTGGACGATACGTACGGGTAACCGTGTAATGTCTGAGCGTTGATGATCTTGAGCTTGGTAACAATGTCTGGATGAGTGTTTTTCAACTCTTCGTAGACCCCGGTCCGAATAAAGCCCGCGTCTGTGTCACCTGCCAGAACCGCCCGGATCACCCGGTCGTGATTGCCCAGAAAGACCATCCGGGCCGTGCGCCGGACATCAATCCCCGCCATATCCAACTCCAGCGCCTGCGCCTGATAACCCGCCAGATAGGTCTGTTCCGGAGCGGCGATGGACTTTTTTGCCAGATCCGTCAGGCCGGTGATGTCATCCCGCTCGCTTCGGGTAATGATAACCCCACCGATACTGCCGGTCGCCTGCCCTTGCCCGTTCCGCCTGAGAGTCGCCAGTGCGCCGGTCAGACTGCGCTCGCTGCGGATAACCAGAAAGTGGCTGGGGTCGGTAAGAAAGAAATCAATCTGATTCGCTGCCAACGCACGGTTCATGTCATCCTGGCCAAACACCCTGAGCGTTACCTCGGTGCCGATTTTGCGGGTCAGGTAGTCGGCCAGTGGCTGATAACGCTCTTCAATGATATTGTCCAGCCGATAGGCAAAAATGCCGAGCGTGAGCGGGTCACTGGCCGCAGCCGGAGCAGCGCCCAAAACCGGCAACAGCAGCAGTAACAGGCAGCGAAAACCAAGCCCTGTCATCACGACAAGCTCCTCGGCAAAAAACCCGGCTCGCTGAGATGCTGATAATCCAGGCCACCGGAGAGCAGACCCTCTCGAAGCATCATGTTTTCCAGCTTCTTGGCCACACTCTCCAGCCGCCCATTGTGAGCCAGGTAACGATGGTTGGCGGAGAGTTCCGGCAACATAACCCTCGCCAGAGACTGACGAACCATCTCCGGTGATACCCGTTGCCGGGTCGCCACCCTGTACACCGAGTCATGCATATGGCGCACCAGATGCTGCAGGCCCCGGAAATGCGCGCTGACCAGATGCGCCACAGCGTTCGGCTGGCGCCGGATCGCGGAGTCAGTGACCACCAGCACATCGAATATGGTTTCCGGCAACTGACGGCTGTCGAACAGACACACAGCGCCTTCGGCCTCAAGCCGGGAGGCCTCCGGGTGGTAATTGACAGACGCATCAATGTCGCCGGCCCGCCAGGCCTGGAGGTGTTCATGAGCCGGCAGGTCAATGATCGACAGGTCCTCGCGACTCAGGCCGGCACGCTCCAGCACCGAGAACAGCAGAATACCGGACACACCACCGAGTTCCGCCGCCACTCTGCGCCCGCGCAAACCAGCCAGTGCCGTGATATCCGGCCGGGCCAACAACACATCGGCACCGGCAGAGATATTGGTTACGGCAACGGCTCTTACCGGCACGCCCGCCGCGTGCACCCGCAGAGACTCATCCAGCGTAAGCGCGGCTGCATCCAGCTGACCGGACACCAGCCCGCCAATGGAGTCACTGGCCGCCCGGCCTTTCAGTAACCGCACAGAGTCCGACAACCAGCCGAATTCCTCTGCCAGGTACAAGGGTTCATAACCAATCCACGGGTGAATGCCGGTTCGCAGCGGGCCAGGCCGGGTACAACCGCCGACACAAGCGGCCAAAGCCGCGGCTGTCGCCAGTTGCAGGAAATGACGGCGGTACATCCAGATGCTCCGGAAAACGAATAAGGGAGGGATATATATTAATCTGTCGCCAGTATAACCGTAAATCGGACCAAAGCATTGCACCGGGTCAAATTACGCGCAATACGTCTACCCAAACGACAGAAAAACCCCCATCAGCACCGGAGACAAAAACGAAAGCAGAAAACCGGAGGCAATGGCTACCGGCACACAGGACAGCCCGCCACTGCTGCGGATCACCGGCAGGGTGAAATCCATGGACGTCGCTCCGCCATAGCCAATGGCCATGGCGGGGCGGGCATGAATCACCAGCGGGATGAGCGCCAACGCAAGGATTTCCCTCAGCACATCGTTCAGAAAGGCAACACCGCCCCAGGCTGGCCCCAGCGCATCACCAATAACGATGCCGGAGAGCGAATACCAGCCAAACCCGGAAGCCAGCGCCAGCGCCTGGTGCCAGGGGACACCCAATATCGGGATGAGAAGCCCTCCTGCCAGCAATGAACTGACAACCAGCGCCAGCGCGATGCCCAATCCCTGCCGGTTCAACAACAGTCTGCGCAGCGATAGCCCGGCGTTACGAAGTTGCAGGCCGATGAGAAACAACAAAAACATCAGGGCCCAGGTCGCCATATCATCTACCATCGGCAGCGATGGCAACAGGAAATAGCCAACCAAAGCACCGGCCAGCACAGCCAGCAGCGGTTTCAGCCCGGCCAGAAAAAGCCGGCCGTAGCCGGGCCGATCACCAGCCTCTGCTGTCTCGGTACGCATGGGTTGCCAACGATGGAACAGCCAGAGCCCGGCCATGTTAGCCAGCAGCAAGGTAAACACCAGCGCGGTCACCTGGCCCGCCATGGTACCCAGTTGCCCCAGCAACCCTTCCATCTGGCCCAGCCCCAGCCCCAACAGGGCCAGAATAAAGTACACCAGGCCTTCCACCGAATAGTGGATCACGGTCATCAGCCTGCGGCTGGACAGCGCAAACGCGAAACCCAGAAACAACGGAGCCAGAATCAGGAGCGCGCCGGTGAGCATGACAACCTCGAAGAAGACAGAAGTAAAGAGTGGAAACGTTGTGGAAGAATCCGCGGCGCTCAGTGCAGCCGTTCGCCGGAACGATCCTGAACCAGCACCCAGGGTGCAATAACAACCGCCCAGAGCTCGGCGTTGCGATCGTACCAGGCGCGGGCAAGGTCAGGCTCCACTTCCCCAACCTGGCCAGTGGACATCCAGTGCTCAAACTGCGCCTTGTTGTCTGCCGCCAGCTGCGCCGCCACATTCAGCAAATCCAGCGCCGGCGCCACACGCACTACCTGCCCCCGGGCATAATAGGTTTGCAACTCATGCCAGTGTATGCGGGACGTTTCCAGATTCAGCTTGGACTTGAGTTCTTCCGGTGACTGGGGAGACGACATGACAACCTCGGAGATCAGTTCATTTTCGGAGCGCCAGCCTACCCTAATTCCGTAAAAGGCGCATCTGCGTCAACCGGCATCGGTGGTTGTCAACAGCGCCCGAATGTCGTCAGCCAGGGTCATAGGGTCGAAGGGTTTGGGGATCACGCCGATGGCCCCCAACGCCAGGTATTCTTCAATCTCGGACGGCTGCAGGCGAGCCGTCATGAAAACCACCGGTACATCCAGCCCCTGGGGGCGCTGCTGCAATGCCTGCAGGGTCTGCGGACCATCCATCCCCGGCATCATCACATCCAGCAGCACAAGATCCGGTGAGAAATCATCAATCCGGGACAAGGCTTCGGGCCCGGACTCACACAGGCTGACATCCAGCCCGCCGACATCCCTCAACGCCAGCTCGGCGATGCTGCGGATGTCGGCATCGTCCTCAACATACAGGACTTTATTCAACGCAGTTCTCCCAACCATAATCAGCCCGCTTTTTTATGGTGAATTATCCAGCCCGAGCCGACGAAGCAGCCGCTGATGTTCCTCTTTACCCTCGAGCTCGCTGGCTTCAAGTGCAGCCGCGCGCATGACCAGCTGACGATCCCGGGTACTGTCCGGTGGCAGGAAGTGCACGGCGCCAACCAGTTCTCTCAAGCCGAGCGGCAAATGCCACTGTACCTTCAGGCGGTTCCCGAACCGGGGAGCCCAGTCTTTCAGCAAAGGCGCCAGATCCTCGGGCTCGAGTTTACCGCCAAGCGCCACAAAATCGTCAAGCACTTTGATAAGCGCCAATTCACCAAGACGGCTCAGCAATCCCGCTTGCTGAAAAACCGATGGCGGCAGGCCGAGCCTGATGGCCAGCGCATTTGCCGCCCGCGAAACGCCCATGATCTGCTCGTTGATTTCCTGAGCCATCGTTTTGAGGGGCTGCCAGCGGAGGCCACCGGAGACATCCAGAGCCAGGGCCAGGGCCTGATTCAACGCCATCGTGATGCCCATCGAGCTTATGGCATCTCTGAGGTTTTCCACCGGCTGGCCGGTGCGCCGGAATGAGGTACTGTTGGCGACATCCAGCAATCTCGCGGCCAAAGCAGGTTCGTCTCTCCAGCGCTCCGCCAGTTGCGCCGGTGAAAGCTCCCGCTCACGCCGGGCCAGCTCAAGCAACCCGGATGGGTCCACACCCGACGGTAGCTGGACAATGTGCCCCAGGGCCTGCTCAAGGTACTCGGAAACGGGGATGACATCCTGTTGCTTGCCCGGAAGAAATTCCGCCAGTCTTGAGTGCAGCAGCGTAACGTCAACAGGCTTTGTGATATAGCCGTTAATGCCGTAATGGGCCGCCTTAAGGACAGAATCGCGATCTGAGCGCGCGGAAACGATAACCACCGGCGTTTCTTTGCTGAAGCGCCGTATTCGACGAATTAACTCAAGCCCGGAACCGTCCGGCAGATTCCAGTCGGTCACCACCAGATCAAACGGCTCGGTGTCCGCCAACCGGACAGCATCCGACAAGCGATCACACACCGAAACCTTCACCCCATAGCCAGAACCGGCAATGACCGTTTCCAGCAGTTCACCGAACAGGTCATCATCCTCAAGCACCAATACTTTCAACCCCGAACCCTCATGCTGCCTTACATCCCCGGTTGGTAGATCTTGACGCCGTTACGCCCGTCCCGCTTTTGCGCGTAGAGTGCCCGATCGGCAGCCTCGATGATTTGATCTCCGTCGGTAAAATCTTTAACAGGGGCAATGCCGGCACTGAAGGTCACCTGAAATGACGTTTCGCCCACCGAAAACTCCAGCTCGCTGAAGCTGGCCAGAATCCGCGCGATCAACGCCCTGGCGGCACCGGCATCGCAATTGGGCAGAACGATCAGGAATTCCTCGCCACCGTAGCGGCCAATCGCATCCGACTCACGCAGACGATTGCGCAGCAGGTTCGCCAGCGTGCGGATCACCACATCCCCCTGCCCGTGCCCCCAGGTATCGTTTACCCGCTTGAAATGATCGATATCCAGTAAAACCACCGTCGACTCATAACCGCCGCGCTCAGCGCGCACTCGCTCGCGCTCCACCTCCTGCTTGATCAGGGCGTGCTTCAATAACCGGGTGAGGCTGTCCCGATTCATCAAATCGGCCAGTTGGCGAGCCCGATGGCAACGCATCTGGACGGAGCGAATCAGGTAATCGTCGGAAACCGGCTTGACCAGAAACTCGTCCGCACCACCGGACAGGGCGCGAAGCTGGCGCTCCGGATCATCCTCCGAGGAGAGATAAATAATGGGCAGGCTGAGCCAGCGAGCCTGGAACCGGACCATACGTGCCAGCGTGACGCCGGAATACTCGCCCAACTCGATATCCATAAGCAACAGTTCCGGTTCAAAGGCGTGCAGTTCATCGATCAACAGCAACGGATCAGACACCGGCCGGGCCTGGATACCAACCGATTCGAGCACCAGGCAGTAATGCTCCGCCAGTTCACGGTCGTCGTCCACGATCATGACCCGCGCCTGCGCCCCGGCACTCTGCTCTTCCACCAACGCTTCGATGCGTTCCACCAGTTCCGGAAAATCGACCGGCTCCGGGAAAAATGCACGCCCTCCCGAATCGGCCACGCGGTACCGGTTCTGAAAGCTGTCTTCCTCGCCGACGCACAAAATAGGCGGAGGCGCGCGATAGTGACCAACATCCCGCCCTGAAAAATCATGGGCCACCAGATCGACTGAAAAAGAGTGACAAAGAACAGCGGCGATCCCGGCCCCGGAATCACCCGGTTCGCTTGCCTGCGATTGCAGCTCCAGCCGGTTTTTATACCAGACATCGAAACCGTATTTGCGCAACTCCGCTGACAGCCCCTGCAATTGACCGCTGCCGTCGTCCACCACCAGCAACCGCACCTGCATACCATGGGCTTCCGGATCTTCCGTACTTGCCGGCTCTGCCGCCCCGGCATCCCCCGGTGCCGTTTGCTCGACATCAGCCAGGGCAATCAGCTCCTGCAGCCCCTCGGCAAGCCCGACCGCGCCCTGCTCCCGGCGCAGGGGCTCATCCCCCGGCACGCTCTCAAGCTCGCTCTTGAAGCGCTTCTCCAGAGCCCGGGCTTTCTGCCCGAATTCGTGAAAGCCAAATGTCCCGGCCGATCCGGCCAGCTGATGCAAACGCTGACAGCAGCTCGCCAGGTCACTCGGGCTGGCTTTGCCGGCCCGAATACTGTGCGCGAGCTGGTCCAGATCGGCGAGTTCTCCCCTCAGACGCTCCACAAAGCGCGATTGAAGCACCTTCAGGCGGTTTGCAATCTGCTCTTGTTGTCGACTATCCAAAAAAACTCCCCAAACTCCGGTTTTGTCCGCTTTGGAAATACTCTAAGCTCTATCAAAGCACGTTTTCCAGTTGTCGACCACGCCACTAAGGATTACTTTTGAAAACCTTGTCCCTTGGTCTGCGCGTTACGCTCCTTACGATCAGCACCAGCCTCGCAGCCGTTATCGCCATACTGCTTCTTGCCTACAACGGCGTGGTTCGGGATTTCGAAGAGGTCCTGACTCAGAGACAACTGCTGGAAACCGAATCTGCGGCCCGCATTGTCGACCAGGAACTCCAGATTCGCCTTGAAGCACTCACCGCGTTTTCCAGTTTCCTTACCGATGGCGACCGGCTTTTGCCCAACGCCAGGCTGGCGGAACTTCTTGGCCGGCCGGGCGCTCTGAACCAATACTTCCCGGCCGGCCTGCTGGTGTTCGATAACAACGGTGTGGCGATCGCCGAAAACCGTTATGTGCCGAATCGAATAGGCACGTCCTATGCGGATCGCCCCCACTTCCGGGACGCCATCCGCACTCGCCAGGCGCTGGTCAGCCGGCCAATCATAGGCCGGACCACCGGCCTGCCGCTGCTTTCGTTTCTTGCACCTGTTGAAACCGACGACGGTGATTTGCTGGGCCTTGCCGGCGGGGTCATTAACCTCGCGGAATCCGGCATCATCCCCGAATCGCTCGGCCAGGAAGACGGCGTGCTCTTTAAAGTGCTGGATACCGGCCACTTCACCCAGGTCGATTCACTGAGATCCGGGTTGCCGATGCCCGATCTTCCCGGCCCCGGCAATGATGCCATCATTGACGCGGCCCTGTCGGGCATCACCACCGGGATCGTTAAGGACAGCTCAGGTAAACGCTGGGTCTATGCCACCAAGCATCTGGACCGGGTCGGCTGGCTTTTCCTGCGCGCCGAACCCTATGAACGGGTCACCGGGCCCGCCCGCGCCTCGTTCAGCAATTTCCTGCAACTCAGCGTGCTGGTGATTCTGGGGATCAGTTTCCTGGCGTGGGTACTGGCAAAAACACTGACCCGGCCGCTGGAGACCATGTCACTGAAGATTCGCGACATGATTATGGCAAAAACCGTCCAACAGCGGCTGAAACCGAAAGGACCACCGGAGACCCGCAATCTGGCGAAGGCCTTCAACCAGCTGATGGAAGAACTTGAGTCTCTGGACACCATGAAAGACAAGTTTGTGTCGACCGTCAGCCATGAGCTTCGCACGCCGCTGACATCGATTAACGGTTCGCTGAAACTTCTGAAGGCTGGCACGGCAGGGGAATTGCCGGAGAAAGCGGAGAATCTGATCACCATTGCCCTGCGCAACAGCGACCAGCTGCAGCTGCTGATTTCAGACCTGCTGGATTTCAACAAGGCCATTGCCGGCCAACTTTCCGTCTATCCGGCCCGGGTGAAGGTCGCAACGGCCCTGAGCCAGGCGGTGGAAGGCAACCTCGGTATGGCGCAAAACTACGGGGTCGAATGCTCCTGCAGCACTCATCCCCGGACGCAGAGCGTCTGGGCGGACGCACAGCGCCTTCGCCAGATACTCGACAACTTTCTGAGCAACGCCATCAAATTCTCGCCCGAGGGCGGCACCGTGCGGATACTTGGCGAGCCCACCGATTACGGCATGGTGCGAATCACCGTCTCAGACCAGGGCAAGGGGGTTCCTGAGGGATTCTTGCCACGGCTATTCGACCGCTTTGCCCAGGCAGATTCAGCCTCCCGTCAGTCCCGGTCGGGTACCGGCCTTGGCCTTGCCATCTGTCGCGAACTGGCAGAATTGATGGATGGGGAGATCGGCTACTACTATCGGGACGGGGCCCATTTCTGGGTCGAGCTTCCCTGCCCGGATCAAGACACCGAGGAGGCCCATGAAAACACCTGAGCGGCCAACCAATGAGGCGGAGCGTCTGTCGGCACTGGAAGCCATGGAGCTTCTGGACACTCCGGCAGAGGAACGTTTTGATCGCGTCACACGATTGGCGGCAAGTCTGTTTGATGTGCCGATTGCGCTGGTATCCCTGGTCGACAAAGATCGTCAGTGGTTTAAATCCTGTTACGGCCTGGGTGCGAAACAAACCGGCCGTGATATTTCCTTCTGTGGGCACTCCATTCTGGGTGCCGAGACGTTTGTCGTCGAAGATGCCCTGAAAGATGAACGCTTCGCCGATAATCCTCTGGTGACCGGGGATCCGAAGATCCGCTTTTACGCCGGCGCCCCGCTCAAGGATCGATCAGGCTATCGCATGGGAACTCTGTGCATTATCGATCGCAAGCCACGAATCCTGACGCCGTCTGAGCAGAACAGTCTCAGGGATCTGGCGGACATTATCGAACGGGAATTCCAGTTCCGGGAGTTGGGAAGCTACTTCAGCGAACGCACCAAAGCCCTGAATATCCTCAACGATATTGCTCTTGAATCTACCGCAGACCTCAGCCTGGCCATCGTCGACGCTCTGGCAAAAGCCAATCGTTACCTGGGAACAGAAACCGCCATCGTCAGCGAGGTAACCGGCGATGCCTATACGGTACTCTGGCATCATCAGAGACGGGACCATTCTCTGGAGAACGGCCTCACGCTGCCACTCGACGAGACCTACTGCTCGATTCTGCTCGAAAAAGGCGAAGTCCTGGGCATCAGCCATATGGCCAGGTCCGTGTATCGGGACCGCGCCTGCTACGCGGCCTTCGGGCTTGAGAGCTACATTGCAGCGCCTATCTGGATCGACGATGAACTGTTCGGGACCGTGAATTTCTCTTCCCCCAAACCGCGACCATTACCGTTCAGCGAGACCGAAAAAATGTTCGTCAACCTGCTGGCACGTTGGGTGGGCGATTGCATCCAGCAGGCACGGCAGACGGAAACACTCGAAAAACTGGTGTCCAATACACCCGGTATGCTCTATCAGTACCGGCGATGGCCGGATGGTCACTCATCATTTCCATTCGCCAGTGATCGAATTCGGGAGATCTACGACGTTGAGTCGGAGCAGGTTCGGGAGGATGCCGGCATCGTTTTCGAAAAACTGCATCCGGACGACCTCGATGGGATCAGTCGCAGTATTGAACAATCGGCGGAAACGCTCTGTGAATGGCATTCGCAATACCGGGTGCATCACAAAGACAAGGGTTGGCGATGGGTGGAGGGCAAAGCCTCACCCGAATTACTCGCCGATGGCAGCATCATCTGGCACGGCTACATCGCCGATGTTGATGAAAAAAAGAAAATCGAACTGGCACTCAAGGAAAGTGAAGATGAGCTGCGCCGGCTGTATGAGCTTTCACCCATTGGTATTTCACTAAACGATTATGCCAGTGGACGCTTCCTCGATGTCAACGATGCCTTCCTGGTTCCCACCGGCCTGTCACGGGAGCAGCTTCACCGTATGGCGGTTCTGGAACTGGTGCCCGAGGACAAACAGCCCAGGGCCCGGGAGATCATCTCAGAGCTCCAGGAAACCGGGCGTTTTGGCCCCTGCGAACTGGAACTCCTGGATGCGGATGCCCGGCCATACCCGGTGGTAATTCGCGGTATGCAGATCACCAGCGTCAGCGGGCGCTCACTGGTCTGGAGCCTGGTTGAGGATATCTCCGAGCGCAAAAAAGTGGAGAAGATGAAAAACGAGTTTATCTCCACGGTCAGCCATGAGCTGAGAACACCGCTGACCGCCATCAGCGGGTCGCTGGGGCTGATTGCCGGCGGCGCGCTGGGGCAATTAACGGAGCCTGTTGAGCGGATCGTCAATATTGCCCACCGGAACAGCGATCATTTACGCCAGCTGGTGGACGACCTGCTCGATATCGAAAAACTGGTCTCCGGCAAAATGCGTATGCACCTGGCTCATGAGCCGATCAGGCCGCTGGTTCACGAGGTGATGGAACGCCTTAACAGCTACGCGCAAGGCCGACACATTACCTTACGGTTTGACCAGAATGACAATCCCGACCCTCACGCCAATGTCGACCGCTCCCGGCTCGCTCAGGCACTCACCAACCTGCTGTCAAACGCCATCAAGTTTTCACCGGAAAACAGTGCCGTATGGGTGCGTTTGCGATGCCGGCAGGCGCATCTGGTGATTGAGGTCCAGGACCAGGGACCCGGCATTCCAGACAGCTTCCGGGCGCGAATTTTTGAAAAATTCGCCCAGGCCGACAGTTCCGATACCCGGGGTAAAGGCGGAACCGGCCTTGGCCTGGCCATCACCCGGGAAATCATGACCCAGATGGGCGGTTCTGTTGGCTTTGACTCTTTGGAAGGCCAGGGCGCACGCTTCTGGCTGGCGTTGCCCGAAGCATAAACACGCAGGTCGATCATGAACAAACAACAAGAACGAACGTTTTACGGCCTGGTCTGGTTTGCCCGCCTCACCGTTTGCCTGCTGGCCATCAGCCTGGCACTGGCGCTGGATTCGACCGCCACGGAGAAACACCGCGCCGATGTGCGTGCCCAATGGCAGGAACAGGTGGATGATCTCAGCCTCGAGTTGCGGGCGTCCATTTTGCAAAATACCCAAACAGTCTGGGGGCTCGCTGCCAACGTGGCCGTCAACCCCGACATCCGGGAATCGCAGTTTCAACAACTGGCCTCAGTGATTTTCAAACTGGCGCCCGAACTGCTGAATATTGGCCTGGCCCCGGACTTTGTGATTCGACACATTTATCCGATGTCTGGCAACAGCGGTGCACTGGGTCTGGATCTCCGGACCCAGAGCTTGTCGCCGGAACAGGTTGCCCTGTTACTCGAGACACAGCGGGCCGTTTTCAACGGCCCTATCAACCTCGTTCAGGGCGGTCAGGGCCTGGCTGCCCGCATCCCCATTCACGAGAACGACACGGGCCGGCTCTGGGGCGTCATTTCCGCCATTCTGGATCTGGAACGACTCTATGCATCGGTCGGTCTGAATGAGTTGCCATCGAATTTCAAACTCGTGCTGTCCACGGCAGAGCCGGATAAGATCGACGCTGGGCGGTTTTTCGGCGATGCCGATATCCCGTGGCAGTCCCCGGTATCCGCAACCATGGCCATGACCGGCTTTACCTGGAACCTCTATGCGCAACCAAGCGAAGGCTGGCCTGACCATCCCGAATCACCCTGGTTACTCCGGGGATTGCTGGCATTCGTCACGCTGGTGATCATCGCCGGCACCCTGTGGATAACGGCACTGATTCTGCGCGATCGCAGAATGCAACGTCGATTCTGGGGGCTGTTTGAACTTGCTCCTTTTGGCATCGCGCTCTACGACGCCATCACCGGCGAGCAGATTCAGGCCAACCCCGGCTTTACCCGCGCCCTGGGGTCCGGGGGCGCCTCCATCGACTACTTCAACGACGTTTATGACCAATCCGGCCAGCGTAAAGCCGTGGAGTACTCGGTATCCACCATTCTCGCGCACCGGTTCCGGTTCACCGGGCTGGAAGGCTTTTTTCGGGCACCAGACCAGACGCTCCGGCCGCTGATGCTCCATGGTTTGAGGCTGGATATGCAGGGCAACGAATCCGTGGTCTGGATCATTGCCGAGGATATTTCCGAGCGCAAGGAGGCCGAGCGATTGAAAAGCGAATTTATTTCCACGGTCAGCCATGAGCTCAGAACCCCACTGACCTCCATTTCCGGCGCCCTGTCCCTGTTAAGCGCCAACGCAACGGACAAGCTCCCGGACCAGGCGGTCCGGCTGATCAGTATTGCCCGTCGCAACAGCGATCAGCTGGGTTATCTCATCAATGACCTTCTGGATATCGAGAAGCTGATTGCCGGCAAGATGGATTTTCATACCAGCGAATTTCCCGTTGCGGAGGCCGTTTCGGAGTGTCTGGAAAACATCCAGCACTACGCCCTGGAGAAGAATCTCACACTGGATGCCAGGGAGCTGCCGGCTAACCGGGTGCGGGCCGACCGGCAAAGGCTGGCACAAGCGCTGAATAATTTATTGTCCAACGCCATCAAGTTTTCCCCGCCTGATGCCCGTATCGATATTTCAACAGAACGTATCGGTCAACACATCCGAATTGCGGTAAAAGACCACGGCCCGGGGATTGATCCGGAATTCCGGGCGCGCATCTTCGAGAAGTTTTCCCAGGCTGACAGTTCAGACCGGCGCGCCAAGGGCGGCTCCGGTCTTGGACTGGCCATCACCCGGGAATTGATGACCCGGATGGGTGGGCAGGTCGATTTTTCCTCAGAGGTGGGCCAGGGCTCCACCTTCTGGCTGGATGTGCCCATCGCCTAGGCCTCTTTCAGCATCTCCCGCACCACGTAATGGAGGATGCCGCCGTGCTGGAAGTACACGGCCTCGTTGGCGGTATCGATACGGGATTTCAGCTCACAGGTCTCTGTAGAGCCATCCTGGTATTTCACCGTCATCTTGAGGGTCTGCCCCGGTTTGATCTCGCCGGACAGGCCTTCGATGCTGATGGTTTCCTCACCGGTGAGTTTCAGGCTCTTGCGATCCGTGCCTTCCGGGAACTGCAGTGGCATGACGCCCATACCGATCAGGTTGGAGCGGTGGATACGCTCGTAGGATTCAGCCACTACGGCTTTGACACCCAGCAACCGGGTGCCCTTGGCGGCCCAGTCGCGGCTTGAGCCGGTGCCGTATTCCTTGCCGGCAATGACCACCAGCGGCGTATCATCCGCCTGATACTTCATGGCGGCATCGTAAATCGCCATCTGCTCGCCGGTGGGCACGAATTTGGTGTAACCGCCTTCCACGCCATCGAGCATTTCGTTCCTGATGCGAACGTTGGCAAAGGTGCCGCGCATCATCACTTCGTGGTTACCCCGGCGAGAGCCATAGGAGTTGAAGTCTTTCGGTTCAACACCGTTTTCCTGCAGGTATTTGCCGGCAGGGGTGTCCGGCTTGAAGGAACCGGCCGGTGAGATGTGGTCGGTGGTCACCGAATCGCCCAGCAGTGCCAGTATGTTGGCCTCCTTGATATCGTCGATCGCGTCCGGCTCTTCCTTCAGGCCCTCGAAGAACGGAGGATGCTGGATGTAGGTGGATTTATCAGACCACTCGTACACCTTGCTTTCCGGCACCTGGATGGACTTCCAGGTGGCGTCGCCATCGAAGACTTCCGCGTATTCCTTACGGAACATATCGGTCTTCACTTTCTCCACCGCTTCAGCGATCTCCTGCTGGCTCGGCCAGAGGTCCTTCAGGTACACCGGGTTGCCGTCCTCGTCATGGCCCAGCGGATCTTTCGAGAGATCCAGGCGCACGTTGCCTGCCAGCGCATAGGCCACCACCAGGGGCGGCGAGGCCAGCCAGTTGGTTTTCACCAGCGGATGCACTCGCCCTTCAAAGTTCCGGTTACCCGAGAGCACGGAAGCGACCGTCAGGTCGCCATCGGTAATGGCTTTCTCCACCGCGTCCGGCAAGGGGCCAGAGTTACCGATACAGGTGGTGCAGCCATAGCCCACCAGGTTGAAGCCCAGTTTATCCAGATCATCCTGCAAGCCGGCCACTTTCAGATAGTCGGTCACCACCTTGGAGCCCGGTGCCAGGGAGGTTTTCACCCAGGGCTTGGTCGTCAGGCCTTTCTCCACCGCTTTCTGGGCGATCAGGCCGGCGGCCATCATCACGCTCGGGTTTGAGGTGTTGGTGCAGGAGGTGATGGCGGCAATGACCACCGCGCCCGGGTCCAGCCGGCTCTTCTCACCATTCATCTCCAGCGGTTGACTGGCATGGTGCTTGTAGCTGTCATCAACACCAACTGCGGTCTGGCCACCCTCGGATTCCAGGCTGGCCTCACGGTTCTCGGCAGGCCCTTCGGCAGTTTCCATCAAAAGCTCAAAGGACGACTTCATGTTCTTCAGGGCCACCCGATCCTGCGGGCGTTTGGGGCCGGCAAGGCTGGCTTCCACTTCGCCCATATCGAGCTCCAGCTTGTCGGTGTACACCGGCTCATGGCCAGGTTCACGCCACAAGCCCTGGGCCCTGGCGTAGGCTTCCACCAGCTCCAGCTGCTCCTCTTCGCGACCGGTCAGGCGCATATATTTGATGGTCTGCTCGTCCACCGGGAAGAAACCACAGGTGGCACCGTATTCCGGGGCCATGTTGGCGATGGTCGCCCGGTCTGCCACCGGCATATCCTTCAGGCCATCGCCGTAGAACTCCACGAATTTGCCGACGACGCCTTTCTTGCGCAGCATTTCGGTAACGGTGAGCACCAGATCGGTGGCGGTAATGCCTTCACGGAGCTTGCCGGTAATCTTGAACCCAACCACTTCCGGAATCAGCATGGAGACGGGCTGGCCCAGCATGGCGGCTTCTGCTTCAATACCACCAACACCCCAGCCAAGAATGCCCAGGCCGTTGATCATGGTGGTGTGGGAGTCTGTGCCCACCAGAGTATCCGGGTAAGCGATGGTCTTGCCGTCCTGGTCTTTCTGCCAGACGGTCTTGCCCAGATATTCCAGGTTCACCTGATGGCAAATGCCGGTACCCGGCGGCACCACGCGGAAGTTGTCAAAGGCCTGCTGGCCCCAGCGCAGGAACTCATAACGCTCCTGGTTACGCTCCATCTCGATGGTAACGTTGTCCTTGAACGAGGAGGCATCGCCGAATTTGTCGACCATCACCGAGTGGTCAATCACCAGGTCCACCGGCGACAGCGGATTGATCATCGCCGGATCCTTGCCAGCAGCCTTCACGGCCTCGCGCATGGCGGCCAGGTCGACAACCCCAGGCACCCCGGTGAAATCCTGCATCAACACACGGGCCGGGCGAAACTGGATTTCAGTATCGGAATGGCGATCCTTCATCCACTGCACCATGGCGTCAATGTGGCTTCTGTCCACGGTGGTGCCATCTTCGTTGCGTAGCAGGTTTTCCATCAACACTTTCAGGGAAAACGGCAAACGGTTCAGATCGCCCAGAGTATCTGCTGCCTTGGGCAAGCTGTAATAGTAGTAGGTCTTGCCGGCGGCCTTCAGGGTGGAGAGGGTACTCAGGCTGTCTGTACTCAGAGATGAACTCGACATTTGATGCCTCCTCTTGTGAAATCTCCCTTAACTATTGCATCGATCAGCCAGAGTTCAACCATGCCCGGCTGAATGTTCAGTATCATTCGCGTGAATAGCCTGCCTCCGGTTGTTTTCGTAACATTGCTTCGTTGACAGCAAGGCACGCATCAATGATGCTTATCCGTGTGTATACCAACCACCTGCCCCCCGGGATTCCCTGTGACATCTTCATCGACAACATCATTGCCCGGCCTCAGCGCCGACGATTCCCTGCTGTTGTTGAGAGCTTCTGCCGAGCTGTCGTTCAGTTCCCTGTTGATCACCGGGCCGGATCACCGGATTATTTATGCCAATCCGGCGTTCTGCCGGATGACCGGATATTCAGAAGACGAGCTCGCTGGCCAGAATCCGGCCATGCTGCAAGGACCACTGACCGAGCAAAGCGTCATCGACAAAATGCGCAACGCGCTCGATAAGCGGGGCTCATTTACCGGCTCCACCATCAACTATCGTAAAAACGGACGGCCGTATCTGGTGGAATGGACGATTTCGCCGGTGCGCGATGATCACGGCCAGGTTCGGTATTTCCTCTCCATTCAAAAAGATATCACCCAACTTCAGGCTGAACAGTCCACCGGCAACCTGTTTGCGAAGGCCATCGATGCAGCCTACGATGGTATTTTTATTACCAATCAAGACGGCGTTATTGAATTTGCCAATCAGGGTTTTGAGATCATTACCGGTTACGCGCCCAACGAGGTCGTCGGCAGCAAACCCTCGATCCTGAAGTCCGGAAAGCACGACAAAACCTTCTACAAGGGCCTGTGGCGGCATTTGAATGCGGGGCTTCCGTTCCGGGCCATGGTGACCAACCGACATAAAAATGGCGATGAAATCCACTGCCAGCAGACCATTACGCCGGTCAAGAACGCTGAGGGTCGGATTACACACTTTATAAGTATTATCAAGGACATGACAGACCGGGTCTTTGAGGAGCTCAAACTCCGGGAACAGGCCTCGCACGACCCTCTTACTGGCCTGCTGAACCGTCGGGGCGGCGAGATCGAGTTGGATGTCACGCTGATGCAGGCCCTGGAAAAAGAATCGCCGTTCTCGGTTCTGATGGCCGACATCGACGACTTCAAAGCGGTGAACGATACCTACGGCCATGCCACGGGTGACGATGTGATCCGGATCGTGGCTGATATTCTGATGGACGAGACGCGAAAAACGGACAAGTGTGTGCGCTGGGGCGGCGAGGAGTTTATCGTTTTGCTGCCGTTCTGTGACCGGAGCAAAGCCATGGAGATCGCAGGCAATATACGAACTGCCATGGCCGGTACCGACATACCGGATGTCGGCCGGGTAACGCTGTCTGTCGGCGTTGCTGAATCAGGCCCGGACGACACCCCTGCCAGCATTCTCGAGAGGGTCGACCAGCAGCTCTACAGCGCCAAAAACAAAGGGAAAAACCGGGTAGTTGCCGATTGACCCACTCCACACCAGTGGGTCGTAGACTCCTCTTGCCGGGGTGATCATTACAGAAGATTCAGCACCCAAAACCTCCGCGCTCAAGTACTTCGGAAATCATATCGTCCAACAGTTCCAAGACCTCCGTAGAGGCAGCGTTGAGACTGGTAACCAGTTCCCGGCTCTGTTTTGCATACTCATCCGTGCTGATTTTTTTCTGATGGAATGCCAGTGCAAGCTTAAAAAGCTCTCTACCCGTTCTGTGTACTTGCGGGTGGGCGACAGAAACCAAACGGTCGGCACTGCGAAGCTGATGCATCGGTTTGGCATCGTCGCCGGCCAGAAACTGGCCAAGGCGACATTGGGTGTGGTCTTTGACTTCGGCTTCAGAGATTGCATTTTCATTAAAGATCGCAAAACGAATCAGCTTGTCGACCCAAACCACATGATCCCGTTTGGCGCTTGCCAGCACCAGGCACGGCGTTGACAATCGAATTCTACTGAAGACGCGATCGGCATCCTCCCGCAGAGGGCGAATGGCCTGAATCAAATCACTAAAAATACTCGCAAGTGCGTCGGAGTCCTCGGAATTGGAGTTCACCTGATGCGCCATATCGGCGGCCACCTGACTCTGCTGTTCAGCAGCGGCAGCAATCGACGTTGCCTGATCGTAATTGATATTCGATGATTCCCGAGACTGGTGTAAAACCTGCGCAACACGCTCTCGGCTTTCACCCGATGCCTGCACCGCTCGCACAGAATTCCCCAGCCGTGACTGAACCGACTCGGAGCCGGAAATAATCTGCGCGACAATTCCGTTTATCTCCTTAGCTGCGCCTGCGCTGCGCGCAGCCAACTGACGCACTTCGTCAGCCACCACGGCAAAGCCTCGGCCGGCCTCCCCGGCTCGAGCCGCCTCTATTGCCGCATTCAAGGCAAGCAAATTGGTCTGGTCCGAAATTTCGTTTACCGTGTTGGTGAGCGATTCAATACTACGAGTCTGCTCCGCCAGCGAGCGCATTTCCTCATTGGCCTGGGTCAGTGCAATATCCACTTCGGCCAAACGGGCCTCCATATCCTCAAGCGCGGAAATGGATTCCCTGGTGTATTCGTTTACCTGAGAGGCTTGCTCGAGCACTTCCTGACCTAAACCGCCCACCTCCGAAGCACTGGCAGACATTTCCTCAATGGCAGCCGAAAGCGTCTGCACATTAGCCACCAGGTGGTGAATACGATCGTCAAAATCCAGAGCGCCCTGCCCCAAACTCGAAATGTGTCGCGAAATATCGACTGACCCGTTCGCCGCCGCTAACTCCTTAGAGCGAGCCTCCACAAGATACTCGGCTAATGGCGCCAGCCAATCCGGGTACGCTCCCTGCATATCATTTTCCAGCAGGGATTTTATCTGCTCTTTTGCTCGCTTCTCTGACAAAAACATCTCGATTACTCACATAAATCCGGAAAGCCGAATGACGACGACTCTCTCACTTTGACAAACTTCAATCATAACCTTGGGCTGCTATGACGCCTAAGGATACAGATCAATTTTTAGTACCCTGTCAGGACAACCGATATCGCCTGATCAGCTCGTCCATTCCCACCACACTGTGCTCCAGGTCACCCGACATGGCTCTGACAACGTCCGCTTCTTTCGCGACCTCGCTGTTGCGTGTCGCCACCGAATGGATGTTTTCATTGATCTGCAGCGATGTAGCCGCCTGTTGTTCGCAGGCGGCGGCAATCTGGTTATTCATGCTGCTGACCGAATCAATGGCCTGCTCGATGCGCGTGATGGCGTCAGCGGCGTCCTGAATCGCCCGGTTGGACTCGGTCGACCGTGTTTGCCCGATTTCCACCGCAGCGGTTGTTGCCTCCGAGAGGTTTTTAAGCTCATCCACGGTGGCGCGGATCTCATCGGTAAACTCCTGGGTACGGCGCGACAGGGAGCGAACCTCATCAGCCACCACCGCAAACCCCCGGCCATGCTCACCAGCCCGCGCCGCCTCAATGGCAGCATTAAGCGCCAGCAAATTGGTCTGGTCTGAAATATCGTGAATGGACCCTGTAACCTGGGCGATCGACTCCACTTTCTCTGCCAGTTGAACGACCATGCGCGCGCTGTCCTCAAGCGCTTTGTTGGTTGCCTCCGTCATGCTCCGGGCACTGGCCATGGCCTCACTGCCTGCCGAAGATGCCTGGGAAGCATCAGTGGCTGCCTCAGAGGCCAGCTGCGCATTCTGCGCCACTTCCTGGACACTGGCCGACATCTGATTGGTAGCGGTCGCTACCTGGTCTGCCTGCTGCTGTTGCTCTTCAACGTACTGCCGGGTGGTTTCGCTGGCATTGCGCAATTGTTCGGAGTTCTGGCGCAGCTCCTGGCAAAAATCACGCATCTGCGCGACCAGGCCTGATGATTTTTCCATCATCTCGTTAAAGGAACGGGCACTGGCGTCGTTATCGTGCGCCGGCAACCGGCCAGACAAATCGTGGTCCTGATCAAAATCCCGGACAATGGCCATCATGCGGAAGGCCTGATTGCGCTCCCCCCGCATCTGCACGGCGAAGAACACCAGAATACCGGCCTCAAACACCACGAAGGCGGCGTGCAGGAAGGTGATACCCCAGCTGCAGCCATAATTAAAGATCATCAACGGCATACCGCCCACCTCTGCTTCAGAGAGCTGCAGTGCAGTCAATAGCAGATGGTGGGCAGCAATGGTGACGGCCGCTGCAATCACCGGCAGCCAGTCCCGGTAGATGATCACCAGTGCCAGGGCCGAAAATATGTGGAAATGCATTTCAATACGACCCATCTGGGCCTGAATCATGATGGCGGAAAACAGCATCAGGCAAGCCGCGAACAGAACCGAGCTCGCCCGGGTACCCCGGAACAAATAGTAGCCTGCCAGCGCCACCACGCCCACCAGGACCGAAGCCATCAGTGCAAAACCATGAGTACCATAGCCCCAGGGCACCCACAGCCCCACGACAGGAACGTGAGCCAGCAAGATGAAGAGCATTTGACGGTCGTTGACCAAAGCCTGCTCTCGCGTCAGATCCGCAATATCGATGTTATTTTCCACGTATCAATCTCTCAATGTCTCGACAGGAGCCGCTGAATGTCGTCCTCAACCCGCGCCAGGTCCAGGTCGGGAGAGGCATAAAGCAATTGGCGCCGGTTATCCGCTGTGACCGCGTAAATCCGGGCGCTGTGATCGAAATCGTAATGGTCACCGCTGCCGGTTTTACCGGCATACTCGGCAAAGCCCATGGCCAGGTTCTGTGCCGCAGCCTGGGATGCCGGTCGCACGGCGTAGAAGCCATCGCCCATCCCCGCCATAATCCGGTCAAGCTCTTGCTGACTGTCCCGTTCCGGGTCCAGTGTCACAAATACGAAACGCACCGGCTCGTTGGTCAACCGGCGCTGCAATTTCTTCAGATTCACCAGTTGCAGCGGGCAGACGGTGCCACAGTGTTGATAACCAAAGAACACCAGCCGAACCTGTTCGTTGCCGGGCCGATAACCGGGCAGTGGCGGCACTTCAAGATTGGTTTTGAATCCGTAATAGTTATTGTCCCGGGTAAGGTAGCCCACCACGGGAAACGCGACCAACAGGCCCGAGATCAAAACACATACCAGGGCAATAGCCGGAACTTTCTGCATTGCGGTTCATCCACGCCGTTTATGCCATGTTATCGGCTGCATCTTGAGAAACCTGATAGGGTTATCCCGAAATAGATCAGAAAAACATCCATTCAGAAGCCCCGTGTTCACAGGAGCATTCCCAACTGTGAACACTGCGGGTGCGGCACGGGATGAGTTCTGTCATCATTGGCGGCGGATTTCTGACGGATCAGGAACGGTCTCACGTGAAGCACGATTGTCATTACCACCCGGGCGACCCGGCCAAGTGGCATTGCGGCGAATGCCAGATGCACTACTGCAGCCGGTGTATGCCCGATGCCGACAGCCGACAGCGCCGGGCACTTTGTCCACGCTGCAGCAAAGCCATGCGCTATCTGGGTGCCGCCACAGAGGTGGTGCCGTTCTGGCAGCGTGTGGGCGCGTTTTTCCGCTATCCCTTCCACACCGATCCGTTGATGGTCATCGCTATCTGCACCCTCGTGCCGGTGATAGCGCCGGCCAATCTTGTGGGTCTGATCATCTGGCTGATTCTTGCCCTGGCCCTGTTCAAGTACACCTACGCCGTGATCAACCACACCGCCGAAGGGCATCTGAAACCGCCGCCGGTTTCGGTGGCGTTCACCGGCAGTGGTTTTGACATTGTCGTGCTGCAGTTACTGGTGTTTGTGTTGATGGGCGGCCTGGTGGGCGCCGCTGCCATGCTGGGCGGCCCCGTCCTGATGCTACTGGCGGTGGCGTTTGTGGTCCTGGCGCTACCGGCCAGCATTATGGTTCTGGCCATGGAGCGGTCCGTTGGGGCGGCGGTCAACCCCCTGAATCTGGCCGTGCTGATCTCACGCATCGGGACCCCTTACTTTCTGCTGTATGGCTACCTGATCCTGCTGACGCTCGCCTCCGGCGCCGCCCAGGACTTCGCGGTCAATCATTTCCCAATGTGGGTGGCGCAGCCTGTGGCCGGGTTCCTGAACAGTACCTTTACCCTGATCCTGTTTCATATGCTGGGGTACCTGCTGTTCCAGTACCAGGAAGAACTCGGTTTTGCCTCGGACATTAAGGACGATTCCTCAGAAACCGACCAGCACCAGCGCGATCGCAGCAGCCGGTTTGATGCGGATCTGGACATGAACCTGAAAGACGGCAACTATGAGCGTGTACAAAGTATGCTGCAGGAGGCTCTGAAGCGGGATCGCACCAATCCCGTCCGCATCGGCCAGCTGTACCAGCTGCTGACCGCGCAGAATGATGCTCAGGAGCTGTACCGCTACCATCCGAGGATGATGGCCTGGCTGGCCCAGCGGCACGACGGCGACGGGCTGAACCAGTTGCTAAAGAGCCTGCAGGCTGTGGAACCGACCTTCCAGCTGGATGACCCGGAACTGGCCGTGCAGTGCGCGGGCACTCTCTACCATCGGGGCCATCACAAGGCAGCCATCCGCCTGCTCCAGGATTTCCACAAGCGCTTTCCGGACAGTGACCAACTGGCTCCCGCCTACCTGATCGTGGCCCAGGCCCTGGCCAACGGCCTGCAACAATGGGAAAAAGCCAGTGCCTTCCTGTCGTTCATCAAAAAGCGCTGTGTGAAGCACCCTGCCCATGAGCACATTGATGTCTGGCTCGAGCAGGTAACCGCCCATCAGCCCTTGAAAGGGCCGAAGGCGAGTTTTGAGGTTCCCGACTGAAAACGTGGCGGCTGCGCCTCAGCCCTGGGCCGCCAGTAATTGACGATAGTGCCGTGCTTTAGGCTCCATCTGCAGTTTCTCGAACTCCGCCACCAGCAGCCGGCAGGCTTCGTGCACCATGTCTGGATCGGCACTGGTGCGCATTCGCTCAAAGGCCTTTTCGGCCACTTTGAAATCGTGACGTTTCAGGCTGGCGAACAGCACACGATTGTGAGACTCCGGCGGCAACGGGTTGTGAGCCTCGCCCTTGCTCAGGTATTCCTGCCAGAGTTCCACCATCTGTTCCGGCTGATGCCCCGCCATGGCCGCGGCCATCATTTCCTCGGTCCTCAAACGGTAGGCCTCCAGGTCCGGCCTTAATTTGGCCAGTTGGTAGAGATGCTGCAACAGCACGGGCCGATCCGGATAACGCTCGTGCAGGGCTTCGAACTGACGTTGGGCCAGTTCAAACTCCATTCGCCCGAGACTGGCCATGGCTTGCCCGTAGGCTTTGGTAAATTGCTCATCCTGGGCTTCCTGGCCAGGCTCAAAGAACTCCTCTTTGACCTGCAACCAACTCTGGCCCAACAACCATACCAGTCCCGCGCCGGCCGCAAGACCGCCCGCGTGGGCCATGTAGGCAATGCCGGTAGCACCGGCGAACCAGTAATCGTAGATTTCCTTACCCAGCCAGACCGGCAGCACGGCAATGGCTGGCGCCCGGAAATAGTTGAAATAGACCCCGAGAAAATAGAAAAAACGAATACGCTGCAGGCCGTATATGGCCACGTACATACCCATGAGCCCTGAAATGGAGCCGGATGCGCCCACCAGCGGCAGCTGGCTGCCTGTGGAAAACGCCGTGAACACCAGCCCGGAGAGCGCACCACACACCAGGTAGGCCACCAGAAAACGGCCAGGCCCCAATGCTTTCTCAACCGTGAAGCCCAGCAGGAACAGGAACAACAGGTTGCCGAGGATGTGGCCCCAACCTCCGTGCAGGAACTGGTAGGTAATCAGGGTGTACAGCGACAGTTTTGCCGGCACCAGCCCCAGCTGATAGGCACTCATCTGGCTGATCCACTGCTGCTCTATCGCCGAGCGCTGATCCTGCCACCGGGCACGCTCCGCCGGCGTCCAGATCAGCCTCTGGTTCTGCTGCAGATACTGGTAGAACTCGCGATCCAGCAGCAGCGTGAGCGCCTGCCACGGTTTTTCGCCGGTCTCCTGAAGCCGCTGGAACTCCTGCAATTCCAGCACCCGCTGTTGATTACCCTCGAAACGAATTTCCCGCTGCAGATAATCCTCATAGGCAGGCGCTTCCAGGGCCAGCAGATCCTGCTCCAGATATTGCTCCAGAGCCGATTCCAGTTTGCGGTCATCTCCGCCCTGATAGAACAGAAACACCAGCAGACAGGCCATGATCAGGCCAAGGGTTACCCAGGGGGGGCGTTTCCAGTTAATGGCATTTTCGGCAGGAATAATCAGCATGGGCGGTCACAATTCATCATAATCTGTCCCTGAAAAGCTGCTTTTTACCACAGCCGGGCCTTCTTTTCGCGGTGTAATCACACAGTCACACAAATGCCATTCAATCGATAACCAGAACACCCGGGTGGCTATCGACCATTCGCCAATTGCCGTTATGGCCTCCGACATCAATAGTGACGGAGACATAACAAAAACGCCGGGCTCTCGACTCGAGGAAGCAGCAGATGACCGTATTAGTTCTGGACACCCCCGATATACTGGCCGAAGCGGCACTCGCCTTCGCGGCCTCGGCCGGGCGTTTGTCCGCAGACGCCGACCAACCGCACCGAACCCGGTTCCACTATGGCTTCAACAAGCACACACTGGATGCTCCGGATATCGAAATGATCAAACGGCACGCATTCTACCTGAAGGGGCACCCCGGTGTGCGGATACGGATTCATGGTCATACGGACACATTTGGCTCTGCCGAATATAACCGTTTCCTGGCCCGACTCCGGGCCAACACCGTTGCCCGATTACTGATCCAGGAAGGCGTACCACAAAGCGCTATCCTGCTGGCCACCTGGGGGCCGGAACGTCCACTCGCCCGCCCCGAAGATCACGCGGCCAATCGCCGTGTGGAACTGGAATACCTGCGCCGCGATATCGCGCAGGCCCTGTGAATAACGGCGACAAAAAACGGGGCCCTAGGGCCCCGTTTTTATTCATTGCTCATGCCATCAACCGTACACTTGCCAGACATTCCAGAACAGCAACAGAGCCGCCACGAGTATGGCCAGCCAGGTCAAGAGAATGCCGATCATCCGAGCCAGGTGCGGCCCGCCCTTGCCGTTGATCATGCCCCAGGCGTGCAGGATACGACCCACCACCAGAGCCATGCCGGTCCAGTAGATCAGGGTACCGGAGACGCCATTGAGCTCCGCCAGCGCCAGCATGATCAGGCCCAGCGGTGCGTATTCCACAAGGTTGGCGTGGGCCCGGACGGCGACTTCGAATTCCCGGTCGTCGTTTACGCCCATTCCCTGGCGGTATTTCAGCCGGTATTTGACCACGTGAGCCGACAACACCAGCAACAACAGGCCGGTGACGGCGGCAAAAACAGCAGTAACGGGTACGATCATCTCAGCCCTTCTTGATCTTGTTGACAATGGCCAGCAGCAGGATGGCCCCTATGGTTGCCGTAACCAGACGGCCAATGGCGCCCTGGGCAGACAGCTGCAGCAGCCCGAACAGAAAGCCACCGATAAACGAGCCCACAATACCAATGCCAATGTTGGCCAATACGCCAAAGCCCTTGCCTTTCATGATCAGGCCGGCCAGCCAGCCGGCCAGACCACCAATAACCAGAAACCAGATCAGATTCATGTGCGATTCCCTCCAGATATCCAGATTCAGCGCCTGTGTAGCTCGAAAGACTGCCCTGTTTTAACCGGGTGTTCAAGCAGTTCCGTGGGTACCGGCAAGGCCGGCAATGGCTTCTTCCATTTGCTCGTGACAACGCTGCATCAGTTCGGGAACATCCTCGCGGCTCATGCCCTCGGTCTCGATGGGCGGCAGGATACGCACGGGCACAGGTTCTCTTCGCCCGGTCCAGCCGCTGGATTTGCCATGGTATTCACCGGCACAGACCATGGTGATGGGGGCTCCGGCAGCAATCGCCATGTGGAACGCCCCTTTCTTGAAACTCCCCAATCCCCGGCCGCGGCTTCGGGTGCCTTCCGGAAAAACCCAGATACTCTTGCGCTCGCGGGTAATGGCATCACTGGTGGATTGCATGGTGGCCACCGCCTTGGTTGCGCGGCCGCGATTGAGAATGATATTACCGCCCAACCAGAATACCTGCCCGAACACCGGCACCCACAACAGCGATGATTTGCCCACGGCCACGCCACGGGAGGGCATCAGATCCCCTACCACAAACAAATCATCGTTCTGCTGGTGGTTGGCAATAACGACCATGGGCCGGTCTTTCGGCATATTCTCGGCACCATATAGCGGTCGCTTCATGCCCAGAATACAGCGGCCCACCCGAGCCACCACCAACCCCAGCACCCGGTTGTTATCGGGATTGAAGGGCCGGGCAAGGTAAAGCAACATCATGACCAGGCAAACTACGGGGACGCTGAGCCAGGCCAGGAATTTTCGAACTAGCGACATTCTGATTGATCCAATCGACTGCATTTTGGCGCACAAGTGTACGCCAACTTTATAGGGTGGCAACAGTATCAATTGGTTTCACAATGAAATCCGGACGGGCCTCCACCACATAGCGCAACGGGCCAGAGGCATCCAGGCTGTTGAACGGGTAACAAGTAATCAGCAACAAGGTATTCCGCGCCAGTGACCGGGTATCAAGGATCTCTCTGGAACTGTCGACCACCCGCGTTGCCGTTACCTGATACTGGCGCCAACGGCTGTCCATGCCCTGCAACTTGACCACATCACCCGGTTCCAGATGCTGCAAATGGCGAAAGTGAGTGTCGCGATGGCCGGCCAGAATGACCGGCCCGCCCGGGCCGTCGCTGGCAGGCATACGCCCCGGCCCGAAGGCCAGACTCTCACCGTGCACACCCTCCAGAACCATCATGGAAACATCCCGGGCCGGTATATCCAGCTTCGCCACCGGCCAGGTATCGGCCCAGGGCCAGGGCCGGGCCTGGCTCTGCCTCGCCTGACTCTCGGCCCACGCCAGCTCCAGCATTTCCTGGGCCACCAGCGCCTTGAACGGAATCCAGAGACCAAAGACCAGCAGGGTGGCGGAACATCCCACCAATAAGAGCAGCGCCCGGCTCATAGGGTCTGCCTCCGGCTGAGCATGACGATGGCCAACGAGAACATCAGCCCCACCAGTCCCAGAGCCGTCAGCAGCGGGCCGAAGGTGGCGGTTTGTGGGTAACGCAGCATCCCCGACTGACTGCCAGCCGGCAGCAGGGTAGGCACAGACTCCCGGCTCAGGGTTTCGTCCCGGGGCCGGGAGGCCCGCTCCTCAATGGCCACAAAACTGGTAAACGGCGACATCACGCCATGCTGCAAAGACAATGCGACAATGGCATCTTCATCGGGCTCGCTGCCGCCCAGGCTCGCGGTATCCATCATGCCCTCAATCCGCCCCCGCGCCCACTGCCGACCCAGGCCCTGGCCCGGGGCCGCACTGGCCAGATCAAGCGCGCTCTGCCATTGCCGGCCACCGGGCAAACGGCCGGAGACCCACAGTTCGCCCTCCGCCGGTACGCCACGAACCACCTGCACCAGAGGCTGCCCCTGAAACAGGTCACCCGGCTTCACCGGCACGGGTTGCGCGGTGTCGCCCGGCCACTGAACACTGACATCGGTCATCACGGGTGCGTCCATGGCCGCAAACAGTTTGCCCAGCGCTTTATCCAGGTCTTCGGTGCTCTGCACCGCCGTGTATTGGCCCCGGCCCCAGCGTGCGGCTTCCCGCAGGAAGTGCATATTGGGCGCCGAGCCGATGGCAACGGTAAACAATCGACGGTCGTCGAGCCCGGTCCGGATCTGCTCGAACAGGGCCGACTCGTTGCCAACCGCGCCATCGGTCATGAACACCATCTGCTGCACATGGCCTGCGGACTCCGGACTCTTCATGCCCATCGCCAGCGACAAAGCGCCGGCCATTTCGGTGCCGCCATCGGCACTCAGGTTCTGCACATAGCGGCGTGCGCGTGCCCGATAATGGCCGTTGGCCTGCACCGGTTGCGGATACAAGGCGTGGGGCTGGCTGTTGAACTGAATGACATTGAAGCGATCGCCGGGGCGCAGAGTATCAAGCCCGCGCAACAGGGCCGAGCGGGCCTGCCGGATGGACTCCCCGGCCATGGAACCGGAGGTATCAATAACAAACAGCAGCTCCCGGCGCAGAACCGGGCCCGTGGTGGCCGGCGGCATCACCATGGCCATCAGAAAATCCTCTCCCTGCCATTGCTGGTGAAACAAGGCCGCCGTTGGCGCCTGATTGCCTTCGGGCTGCCAGCGCAGGATTACATCCCGGTTCATCACTATCGCCCCCTGTTCCGGCGCTACTTTGGCCCGGCTACCGTCCAGCTCCACCTGCAGGCGATGACTGGGGCTGGTGACTTTATCGAGTGGCAACCCCGCTTCAATCTCCAGCGCGATGGTGGCACGGTGGCTGTCGGGGCCCACTTCGTCAGGCCCCACGGTAAACGGGCTGATTTCGTTGGCGTCGGCAACTTGCGTGGTGGGCAGCGACCAGCCGGACCGCCAGGCACTGGCCGGCTTAGCAACAGGCTTGCCTGGCATATACCGGGGCGTCAGCGTGGTGGGCAAGCGCAGTTCAAATTCGCCATGGCGGTAGCTCACCGGTTGCTGGTACTGCACGTCCACCGTTACTTCCTCACCCGGCGCAATGTTGGCAATCCGGCTGGTGAACAGGTTGGGCCGGTTCTGCTCTACGGTCGCCGCTTTCTGGCCAGCCTGCTTCGCCTTTTCATACTCTTGGCGCGCCCGGGCCCGCGGCTGTAGCTGCCCCACTATCCGGCGGTCGCCCACGGTCATGGTCAGGCCATAGACGCTGGCTTGCTCCGGCAGGGGAAACACAAACACACCTTCCTGCCAGACATCGCTGGTGTTGCGAAAAGTGCGGGTCAGGCGTGTCTGTGCCAGCAGGCCGGTTACCTGAACGTCAAACCGGCTATCCAGTACCAGAGCGGGTTCCTGCCAGGCGCTTTTCTGATCCACCAGATACAGCTGCCCGGGTTGTTCGGCGTCCATCGCGCGGGCCTCGGCATACAACGGGTGTACGAACAGCATGAGCACCACGGCCAGCCATAGACTGATACCCTCGGCGCAGCGGATCATGGTTCGCCTGGCGCCAACCGATGGCGCCCGCTTCAACGGCTGATGATGGCATTCCGGCCGAACGGTCGGGGTGGCAAGCAGCGATAGCAGCATCATGGGAGGATCCTTGTGTTGATGGTGATGCCACTATTTCAACCCGGCCACGGGGCAACCCGATGGCAGAAACCGGCAGGCTGGCGATGAAAAATGATGAATTATGGCAATGGCGTCGACATCGCTTGTATGCCATGGTCAGCGTGATTAAATGACACGGCGATTTTGGCAACACGGCAGACTGAACCCACCATGAAAAAGCACATCGTCCTGATCGAAGATGAAGCCGGCCTACGCGATAACTACCGCGCCGCCTTCGAGCGCCGGGGGTACCGTGTATCAACCTACGGCGACCGGCCGGCCGCCTGGCAGGTGTTGCGCCAGAGCCTGCCCGACCTGGCCATCATTGATGTGGGATTGGGCGAGGAACCGGAGGGCGGTTTCACCCTGTGCCAGGACCTTCGCAGCCTGTCGGCCACCCTGCCGATTATCTTCCTGACTGCCCGCGACAGCGACATCGACTCCGTGCACGGCCTGCGGCTGGGCGCCG
Source organism: Marinobacter sp. VGCF2001 (assembly GCF_049943275.1). Lineage (NCBI taxonomy): Bacteria > Pseudomonadati > Pseudomonadota > Gammaproteobacteria > Pseudomonadales > Marinobacteraceae > Marinobacter > Marinobacter sp. VGCF2001. Next base: position 33,521 of record NZ_JBNFVX010000005.1, on the reverse strand, counting down.
ACGATTACGTCACCAAAGACATGAGCCTGGAACACCTTCTGGCGCGTGTCACCGCGCTGCTGCGCCGGGCCGAAGCCTGGGCCGAAGCACTTCAGAAACCCGATGATATCCTCCGCCGGGGCAAGCTGACCCTGAATGTGGACCGGATGACGGTGGCCTGGGATGGTCAGCCGGTGGACCTGACCGTCACCGAATTCTGGATGTTGTATGCGCTGGTCCAGCATCCGGGACACGTACGCAGCCGCGAACAGCTGATGGAAGCCGCCAGCACGGTGCTCGACGACAATACCGTGACCTCCCACATCAAGCGTATCCGCCGCAAATTTACCCGGCTTGATGATCAGTTCGACGGCGTCCAGACCGCCTACGGCATGGGCTACCGCTGGAATGCCCGTGAGGTCTGAGCTTTGAGTCTGAAACGACAACTGCTACTGGCCAGCTTGCTGATGCTGCTGATTCCCTGGGCCGGATTGCGCTTCGTGCTGGAACTGGACAGCGCCTTGCGACAGCAGGCACTGCAACAACTTGAAGCCCAGGGCACCCGGCTGGCAGACGTGGCCGGTGACCGGCTGCTGGATACGCCGGTGGCAAGCGACAAGAACGCAATTTACGCGGGTTCCGTGGACCAGGCGATCACGATTGATGGCTACGGTCACGAGTGGCCGGGATTCGATGACAGTGATCAGGCGGCGCATTGGCAGACCGATGGTTCGGCAGCTCCCGCCTTACGCTGGCAAGCCCGCCACGACGGCCAGTTTCTGTATCTACTGATTCAGCGCCAGGATCAGGGGTTGGCACTCTTTAACCCCGCCCGCCCTGGCCAGCCCCATGAACGTTTCGACCTGCGACTGCAGGCGCCGGCTGGCGAACTGGATTCCCGCGACCGGGAACAACACTGGTTCCTTCGCGCCGTTGCTCCCGGAACGGTGACGGTTTTCCAGGCCACCAGACCACCCACTCCGGATTCACGCTTGCAGGCGAGCTGGCAGGATAAAGGGGCAAGCTGGGAACTGGAACTGAAGCTGCCACTGCCCTCCCCGGGCAGCCGCCTCGGGTTCCAGGCAACACGAGCGGGGCAAGAAGACAAGGGAGCAGGCACGAAACTCACGCCACCACCCATACTGATTCAGCAGGATATCCGCCTGGAGCAACGCCTTGCGGGCCAGCTCAGCCCCGGCCAACAGGCGACCATCATGGAGCCGAACCGGTGGATACTGGCCCACAGACGGTTGGCTGCGCCACAGCCCAGCTCAATGTTCGAGGACCTGTCCCCAGGGCAGATCGTCGAACAGATCACGCTTAACGCCCTGAGTGGGCTGATTCGGCTGTACCAACCAGAGCCGAAAAAATTAGCAACCGAGTATGGCCGCCGGGAAGCCATCGAGTTACCGGAAAATGGTCTGGTCCGGCACAGCGACGGTTCGGTCTGGCTGGCTAGCCGTCACCAGCTGTTCGGTGGCCGGACCCTGTTGCTGGAGCAGTCTCTGGATCAGCTCCTGACCTTGTCCGGTTCGACCCTGGGCAGCGTGCTGGCCCGGAGCCTGCTGATCATTCTGGCGCTGACGCTGGTGCTGCTGGGTTATGCCAGCTGGCTGTCCTGGCGCATTACCCGGCTGCAGGCGCTGGTTCAGGCCAGTGTCGACGACGATGGCCGAATTCTGAGCCCTATTCCCTCACCACGGGGCCGCGACGAGCTCGCGCAGCTGCAACAACACTTTGCCCAGATGGTGTTGCGCCTGCAGAACTACAACGAATATCTGGAGAGCTTTTCCAGGCGCCTGTCCCACGAGCTGAAAACCCCGGTTGCGGTGGTGCGCTCATCCCTGGAGAACCTGGCTCTGGGCGGACCCGAGCAGAATCGGGAGCCGTACCTTGAACGTGCCGCGGCGGCTACCGAGCGCCTTCGTCGTATCCTGCACAGCATGAGCGAAGCCGCCCGGCTGGAGCAGAGCTTTGAAGACACCGACAAAGAACCGTTTGACCTGGCCTCCGTGCTGGCCGAAGCCACCGCAGCCTATCAGGCACTGGATAGCGCGCACCGTATTATCTATTCCGGGCCGGCGGCTGATTGCCTGATAAACGGGTCGCCGGAAATGCTGGTCCAGATGCTCGACAAACTGGTGGATAACGCCCGGGACTTCACCCCTGAAAATGGCCACATTGAGGTTCGGCTGCACACCCGCGACGGCCATCACCTGCTCGAAGTATTCAACGAAGGCTCGCGCCTGCCCGACCATGACGGTGTCGATATTTTCGGTGCGTTCGTCTCTCAGCGCAGCGGCACCCACGACGGCCATTTAGGCCAGGGTCTGCTGATCGTGCGCCTGATTGCGGACTACCATGGTGGCCGGGTGGAAGCCAGAAACCAGCAGCGCAATGGCATTGACGGAGCCTGTTTCCGGGTTATCATCCCGGCTACCGACGCCAACCCAAGGACATCACCGTGAGTGCAGATACCCGCAACCTGGATTTCCACCCGCTCCGGGCGGACCTTTACCAGGAACTTCACTCCCGACCGTTCCAGATCATCCCGCCCCATGCCAGGGTTACGCAAATTGCCGTGATCACCACACCGGATCAGCGAACCCGGCAGTTTGAGCACCTGCAGAAACTGCACCGGTTACTGGGCGAGCCCTGGCCGGAACAGGAAGTGAGCTGCTATGAGCAGAGCTTCGGGAGACTGCGCATCCGGCGGGAAGTGCACATGGAGTTTACCTCCTACACCTTCATCAATCTGGCCGATTCCGACGCGGATCCGTTTGCCGAAACCGGCCTGAGCCTGTTACCAGACGGCTGGCTGGCGCAGCTGGAGGGTACTGTAGTGGGCGCCTTTCACGTTGAGGTGCGCTCCTCCTCGGAGGACGCCCGCAGCGAACTGGCGTTCATGCGCAAACACTTTGAAGGTATGCGCCTGGTGGGCAGCAGTCCGCAAGAGGGTGCAGCCCGGGTGCTGGGCTCGTTCCAGTTGCACAGTGACAATTTCGGGCGGTTTATGGTGCTGAATCACCATATGTCCAACAGCCAGCTTGGCCGTCTGATCCAGCGCCTGATGGAGATCGAAACCTATCGTCTGATGTCGCTGCTGGCGCTGCCGGTCGCTCGTGAAATTACACCGTCACTGAACGACATGGATCAACAACTCGCCCGCATCACCCAGTCCCTGGCGGACAACGAGAGCCTGGATGAACAACAGATTCTGGCCGAGCTGACCAACATCGCAGCCCGGATTGAAGCCTACCGTGCCCATAGCACCTTCCGGTTCTCGGCGACCCGGGCCTATCACCGGCTGGTGCTGACCCGATTGGAGGAACTGCGGGAAGACGAAGTCTCCGGCCACCTGACCATCACCGAATTCATGACCCGGCGACTGACCCCAGCGGTAAAAACCTGCGAAGCCGTTAACGAGCGCCTGGAAGATCTGTCACGCCGGGTCGACCGGGCCTCGGAAATGATGCGCACCCGGGTGGAGCTGGCCATTCAGAGCCAGAACCAGCAACTACTCAGTTCCATGGACCGCCGTTCCCGCATTCAGCTCATGATGCAACATACCGTGGAAGGCTTTTCCGTGGTGGCCATCTCCTACTACCTGATTGGCCTGCTGAAACTGGGCCTGGACGCCCTGAAAGGTACCGGTGCGACCATCAACGAACCACTGGTGACCGGCCTGGCGATACCGGTGGTGATGGTGCTGGTGTTTATCGGCATCCGCACCATCCATCATCGCTTCATCCGTATGGCCCGCCGGCAGTAGCGGTTCAGCAGAACCGGGGGTCGCCGGCGAACTGGCGGTAGAACTGCTGGGCGGTGCGGCCATTTCTCACGCCCTTGCCGGTGGCAAAGCGCACCGCCTCCAGGTGCAGAGCTTCACGGTCTTGCACCTGGGGAAACAGCAGATCCACCGCCTGCAGATAGACATCCTGCGAGAACGGGTAAAACGACAACTGAAGACCGAACCGATCCGCCAGCGACACCTGCTCCTCAATGGCTTCGGCCGGATGCAGTTCGCCATCCCGGACTTCGCTTTTCAGGTTGTCGCTCATGAATTCCGGCATCAGGTGGCGCCGATTCGAGGTGGCATAGACCCGCACATTCTCCGGCGGCAGCTCCAGTGAGCCTTCCAGCACACTTTTCAGTGCCTTGTACCCGGATTCCCCCACATCGAACGACAGGTCATCGCAATAAATCACAAACCGGAACGGCAGCTCGCAGATGTCGTCGACGATTTCCGGCAGGTTGACCAGGTCGTCCTTGTCCACCTCGATCATGCGCAGGCCCTGATCGCAGTAGCGGTTCAGCAAGGCCTTGATCAGCGAAGATTTGCCCGTCCCCCGCGATCCCCAGAGCAGGACGTTATTGGAGGGTTCACCCGCCAGAAAGCGTTCGGTATTCCGTGCCAGCGCCTGCTTCTGGTGGTCAATGCCGGTCAGCGCCGGCCACTGCACCGGGTCCAGCCGGCGAATGGCCCGCAAGCCTGAACGGTGCCTCCGCCAGACGGCGGCGGGTGTGTGCTGCCAATCAAACGCCTGTTCTGCCATGGGCTGCGGTTCCTCGCTGAAGTTTTCACAAAGTCTGTATGAATTCTGGCCAGTTATGACTGTCAGAGGTTACGATTTGCAACTACACTGTCGCGGTAAGCAACATGGAAAGTTCATTTTGACATTCCCCACGTTTTCAACGCTACAGCGCCCGGTCACAGTCGTATCCCGGCTGCCTTTCCTGGCCCTGATGCTGTTGCTGGTTGTTGCCGGATTCGCCCGGGCAGAGGCTCCTGCTGACAAGCCACCGGTGATTACCATCGGCGTGGTCGCCGATAACGAGCCATACACTTTTTTCGAAGGGCGCACCCCAACGGGCTTCTCCATTGATGTCCTGCGAGAAGTCGCCCGCAACGCCAACCTGACCTTTGATTTCCGGGCCGGCAGCTGGCCAGACATTTACGCGGCATTCCTCCAGGGCGATCTGGACGCCATTGATGGTATTTCCTGGCGCCCGGAGCGGGCTGAAAAGATCCTGTTTACCGAACCCTACCATTTTCGCGAAGTCTACCTGATGCGGGACAGCGCCCGTTACCTGCCCCCAATCCAGAATCTGACGGACCTGGAAGGCCTTAGGATCGGCGTGGTGGAGAACATTTACTACCTGGATCGGCTGCAGGACGAAGACCTTACCATACAGACCTACGATACCCTGCCCAGCCTGGTGCGGGCTCTGGCCTTTGGCTGGGTGGATGTGGCCGTTGGCCCACGCCTGACCATGGAGTATCTGGCCAACCGGGCCGGCTTCCGCTTTCTGGAAATGGCCGGGCCAGCGCCCCTCGACCAGCTATCGCGGGAGGATTTCCGCCTTGGTGTCAGAATGGGCGACCAGGCCTTGCTGGACCGTTTACAGGCGGGCCTCGACGCCATTCCGGCCAGTCGCCTGAGTAATCTGCGCGAGCGCTGGCAGGAATTCGGTGGCGTTTCCACAGAACGATCCGCCAGGCTGCCCTTAAGTTCCGAACAACTGCAGTTCCTGGCCACCCTCGGGCCGGTTCGAGTGGGTTTCATGGACGATTACGCCCCCTTCAGCTTTACTGATGGCGGCCGAACTCTGGGCCTGAGCGTGGACGTTATGGATCGTCTGGCCGACCTCACCGGCCTGCAGATTATTCCGGTACGCGGCCAGTGGGAAGAGCTGATTCCAATGCTGCAGAACGGCGATATCGACATCATGGCGAACATGTCCTATCGCCCGGAACGGGAAGCCTTTGCACGTTTCACCGAGCCCTACCACACGATCCCCAATGTCATATTTACCCGCAGTGACGGCCTGAACTACACCCGGCTGGAAGACCTGAGCGATTATCGCCTGGCCATTGGCGCCGGCATCTATTACGAAGAGGCCGTCAAAGAGATTCTGGGCACAGACAACCTGCGAACCTTCAGTGCTCAGGAGCCCATGTTCCAGGCTCTGGCCAAGGGCGACGTGGATGTGGTGATCAACGCCCTGCATTCGGGCAATTACTGGATACATGAACTTGGCATCAGCGGCGTGCGTATTGCTGGCGAACTGGTGCTACCCGGTTTCACCGGAGAGGACCTGCGCTTCGGTATCCGGCCGTCCCTGTCTCCGCTGGCGGACATCCTGAATCAGGCCCTGGCGTCCATCTCTCCCACCGAACAGAGAACCATCGAAACCCGCTGGCTCGGCGCCACGGCCCGGCGGGCAGACCAACAGGGCGGTCGGATTGAGTGGAACGAAACGGAAGCCGACTGGCTGCAACAACACAACCGCAGAATCCGCATCTGCGTCGATCCGGACTGGAGCCCACTGGAAGCCATCGAGAATGGCCAGCATGTGGGCCTGTCGGCCCAGGTGCTCGAGCTGTTCCGGGAACGGGGCGACCTCAATTTCGAGCTGGTGCCAACCGACAGCTGGCGCGAATCCATTGACGCCGCCCGCGACCGCCGCTGTGACATGTTCCCTCTGGCCATGGAAACCCCGGAACGCACCGGCTACATGAACTTCACCACCCCCTACCTGGAAGTGCCCAACGTCATCATGGGGCGTATTGAAGCACCGTTTATCGAACGGCTGAGTGACATGGGCGACAGGCCCGTTGGCGTGGTCGACGGCTACGCGTTTGCCGAACTGCTGAAGCAACGCTATCCCACGCTGCAGCTGGTTCCGGTTGGCTCGGAGGAAGATGGGTTGCGGCAATTACAGAATGGCACGCTGGCTGGCTACATCACCACCCTGGCCACCGCCAGCTATTACATGCAGTCCCTCGGCCTGGCCGACCTGAAAGTGATCGGCCGGGTCCCTGCCGACTGGTCCCTGGCCATTGCCACCCGGAATGACGAACCCATACTCAACAACATCATGCAGCGGCTGGTTTCCAGCCTCACTCCGGAGGAAAGAGAGAATCTGGAGAGCACCTGGCGTAATCTTCGGATTGAGGAACGGGTTGATTACACCCGGTTCTGGCAGATTCTGATTGCCGGCCTCGTGATTACGGCACTGCTGGTGTACTGGAATCGCAAGCTTGGCCGGCTGAACCGGGAGCTGGCCGACGCCAACGAAGCATTGTCACGACTGAGCGTAACCGACAACCTCACCCAACTGGGCAATCGCAGCTATTTCGACCGCGAGTTTCCCCACAGCTTCCAATGGTGCCAGCGCCACAAAACCGGATTCGCCGTGGCCATGGTGGATGCCGACCACTTCAAGAGAATCAACGACACCTGGGGCCATGAAGCTGGAGACCAATGCCTTCAGGCGCTGGCCGATGTCATGCGGGAGCACTTCCGCCGGGATACCGACCGGTTGTCGCGTTTTGGCGGTGAGGAATTCATAATTTTCACCAGTTACGAAGACGCATCCGATATCATGGAGCGACTGGAACGTTTCCGGGCAGCGGTTGCCAACCGGCAGTGCGATACCTGCCAGGGCAGCGCGATCGAGCTGACGGTCAGTATTGGCCTCGCCTATGGCGTGCCCACGCCGGCCGGTTCGCCGGCCGAGTATCTGCGGCTGGCCGATCAGGCGCTCTACGCCGCCAAGGGCAATGGCCGAAACCGCCTGGAAGCCAGACAGACCGGACGCAAGACATAAGGAACAGGAGCAGAACATGGCACGCATCTATAACGACAATTCCTTTTCCATCGGCAATACACCGCTGGTGAAACTGAACCGGGTAAATGATGGCGCAACCATCTGGGCCAAGATTGAAGGCCGCAATCCGGCCTATTCGGTCAAATGCCGTATTGGTTCCGCCATGATCTGGGATGCCGAAAAACGCGGCACCCTGAAACCGGGCATGACCATTGTCGAGCCCACCAGCGGCAACACCGGCATTGCCCTGGCCTACGTCGCGGCGGCCCGTGGCTACAAACTGGTGCTTACCATGCCGGCATCCATGAGCCTGGAACGACGCAAGGTTCTCAAAGCGCTGGGCGCAGAACTGGTGCTGACCGAGCCCGCAAAGGGGATGCCGGGCGCCATCGCCAAAGCTGAGGAAATCTTCAGCTCAGACCCGGACAACCACTTTCTGCCCCAGCAATTCCAGAACCCGGCCAATCCCCGGATTCACGAAGACACCACGGGGCCGGAAATCTGGAACGACACCGATGGCGAAGTGGATATCTTCGTATCGGGTGTTGGCACCGGGGGCACATTGACCGGTGTTTCCCGCTACATCAAACAGACCAAAGACAAAGCCATTACCACCGTAGCGGTAGAGCCCGCGGACTCACCGGTGATCGCCCAGACACTGCGGGGAGACGAGATCAAACCCTCTCCCCACAAGATTCAGGGGCTTGGGGCGGGCTTTGTGCCCAAGAATCTGGATCTTGAGCTTGTTGACCAGGTAGAGCCTGTCACCAATGAAGAGGCGATGGCCATGGCTCATCGCCTGATGCGGGAAGAGGGCATTCTGTGCGGGATTTCCTGCGGTGCAGCGGTTGTAGCGGCCGTTCGAGTCAGTCGACAACCGGAACACCAGGGCAAGAACATCGTGGTGGTGCTGCCGGATTCGGCCGAACGCTACCTGTCTTCAGCCCTGTTTGCCGAGACCTTTGGCGAGCTTGAGAATCAGCAGTAATCCTCACGGCTGGCAGCCCGTAAGCCTGGTTGCCAGCCGCCCCGCCATTGCCACGCTTCCATAACTCAGCCTCGCAATACCGTGGTGCCATACCCGAACCACTCGCGCTCCGGGCCGGGTAACGGGCACCGATTCCAGTATCCGGAAACTTTCCTCGGCCACCGACAAATGAACCCGCTGCAGTTTCACGGCGCCGTGTTGCACGCCATGGCCCAGAAGATCTGCCACGCCCAGCCACCAGTGCGCGTTGCCATCACCGTTTTTCATACCAACCAGTCCTCCAGTTGTTGGCACACCACCGCATGGTGGGCCAGGCGAATGTGATCCACACCCGGGAAATTCGCACAGCCCGCCAGCTGCCAGCCGGATTGGCCAGCGCCTTCGGCACTGGCCTGCTGCACAAGGGCATCGCCAAAGAGCAGATTTACGGGGTGTTGTTGGCCGCGCAGCAGCAGCCCGCTGACCACGTAATGCCGGGCCTCCGGTAACAGTGGTTGCGGTTCCATACCGGGCTCCAGAACATCGCCCCGGGACAGGTTACGGATGCCCTCGCTACGCAGGTCGATTACTTCACCGATCACCTTGAGATAGTCCCTTGGACGTTGGTTAAGCCAGTCAGCCGCTTTGTGGGCACCCACCGCCAGCCAGGACCCATCGTGAGGTGAGCCGATGTAAACGCAATCCGGTTTCAGAGTGACCCAGGAATGATCGTTCACTACACCATAGTGGCAGGCACTCCGAATCAGCAGCCCGCCCATGCTGTGCCCAATCAGAATCAGCCGCTGTACCGGAACAGGCCAGCTGCTGACCAGTGATTCAAGCAGGGCCGCCAATTCCTGGCCGTTGCGATAAATAGGCCGGCCGGTATTGAAGCGCAGTTTCAGGGCGCTGGTATCACCAAGCTGTTCCGCAAGGTGGCTGCCATAGTGGTACCCAGGCCGGGAGGGAAAATCCCACACTGACTCCAGCTCCATGAGGCCGTGAATTGACAGGCACAAGGTACGGCCGGGCGTCTCGGGTTCCGGTTGCTCTACCCGCAGCTCTTTATCTCCGGCAAATACGGACATGGGGAGGGCAAGAACATTGCCACGGCGCTCCAGCCAGTCACCAAGAAAGCCACTGGCGATTGCCGATACCTGTTGCTGAATACGCCCCGCCGGAGCCTGAGGTGCCATCAATCATTCTCCCGTTGATAACCCCAGTGTACGCCAGCCGGAGACAATTTCTATGGCGTTATGCGCACCATAGCCCGGCATACGGGCGAATGCGGCTCAGAGCCTCGGCTCAAGGAAGCTTAATCTGCCGGCAAGGCGATAAAGTGGGAATCCTGATACGATTTCAAAGCAGATTTACGTTATGCCACTGTTGACCGAGACAACCCAAGGGAGCCTGTCAATGCGATCTGCCGTTCTCTTTCTTACTCTGACAAGCCTGATTCTTTCTGCGTTGCCGGCATCGGCCGAAAGCACAGAAGAGGCCTCGCCAGAACCCGAGGTTATGGGATTTGTGGAATGGGTGGTGATGGGCGAAACCGGCATACGCCTGAAAGCCCGCCTCGACACCGGTGCCAAAACCTCTTCCCTGCACGCGGTCAATGTGGAGCCGTTCGAGAAAGACAGTGAAGAATGGGTCCGGTTCCAGCTACCCCTGGGCGACCACGAAGACCAGCCCAGTGAAGGAGAGATTGACCACGAAGAGGTGATTCTCGAATTCGAACGGCCGGTATACCGGACCGTACTGATCAAACGTAAGGGCGCACCGTCCCAACGGCGATACGTGGTCAAAATGGACTTCTGTATTGGCGGCAAAACCCACGAAACCCAGTTTTCACTGACGGACCGGGGCAAGTTCTCTTATCCGGTGCTGCTGGGCCGCCGTTTCATGCGCGATGATAATATTCTGGTCGACTCCGGCCGCAGTTTTATGGTCGAAAACGAATGCGAATACAGCACCCTTGAGGAGCTCGCCGAGAGCAAGAAGGCACTGGCAGACTGAACTATTCCATATGTTCCGGTTCGTCATTACGAATTCTCAGAAAACTGGCGAACCGGGGTAACCCTGTTGCCGTAAAGCCGCGATAGCGGAATGTGACCCGCGCCCCGATGGCCGGCGGGTGGCGCCGCTCAGCGTCGGTGAACCCGGTCCCCAGCCGGAACCGGCGACCGCTGTCCAGCTCCACCTCCAAGGCGCCCAACAACCCCTGGTATTTGCCTTTGCCCGGTAAGTGGCCAACCACCGTGGCCTCGGCATCTTCATGACTTTTTACCTTGAGCAAGTCATCTGAACGCCCGGCCTGATACCGGCTTTGCCGGCGTTTGAGCATCAGCCCCTCGCCACCGGCTTCTTCCGTTGCCTGCAACTGCGCCATCAGCTCATCGTGGCTGGCCACCGCGCGCTGTTGCACCAGCACCAGGTAATCGGAACGAGCCTGCAGCACCAGCTGTTGCAGGCGCCGATAGCGCTGCTCGAACGGTACATCTGGTGTGGGCAAATCAAACACGTGAAACCGCACCTCGCGCCACTCCCGGCCCACCGGTTGCACCTTTCGAACCACGCCGGACAACTCGGCAAAGCGCCCGCGACCGCTCCACAGTTCACCATCCAGCGGCTGTGAGGGAAACTGACGGGTAAACCAGTCCGGTGCGGCGTACACGTGCCCACCCCGGGACCATAACTGTTTGCCATCCCAGTACGCCCGGACACCATCCAGTTTTTCACTGACCCAGTAATCCCCCAGGTTAACCCCCGGATGATAAACATTGGCAAGAGGAAGGGCCGGCGAGCGGCCATTGGCGTGCCCAAGCGATGCCGAAACAGCAGATACGAGGGTAACACTGAGCGCCAGAGCGATCGCCCTGGCGCTGGTAATAGTTCGACGCGGCATAATCCTTTGCCCTTTTTAACTGCCCTGTATACAGAAATCCGAAACTGCGTTCTTTAAGCGGTCACATACTTCAGCAGTTCAACCACCTGTTCCGGCGTTTGCGCCCACGCCATGGCGGCGGCATCCACTTCCTTCAGCGGATGGACAATATCGTCGCTGTGCAGGGTGATGTAGGGCGTACCCATGGCAGCACAATAACCGGCGTCAAAGGCTGCATTCCACTGCTTGTACTTGTCGCCGAAGCGAATAACCGCCAGGTCGCACTGCTCAAGCAACGTCTTGGTGCGGATAGCGTTGACCTTGGACGACTGGTGATCGCGCCAGAAGTTATTGTCCGGCTTGCCGAGGAAGTCCCCGGCAGCATCGCTGGATTCGTGATCGGTATTGGCCGAGGTGAACTCAACCGGCAGGCCTGCGGCTTCGGCACCGGCGGCAATCTGCTCGCGCCAGTCGGTGTGGATTTCGCCGGAGAGGTATACGGTCCAGATCATAGTGAACTCCTTACGCTGAGTGAAAGCCGGCCAGTCTAACTTACCGGATCGCTTTAATGTAGGCGCGATCATCAGCCCGCCAATAATCGCTCCTGCAGCTCCCGGATCACTCGCAACACCCGGCTCATCTCACTCTGGGTTTTCAGATCCAGGTCCAGCTTGCCGTCCATGGTTTTCACCAGCGGCACAATGGATTCTTCAAAGATCCGGGCGAAGGCCATCAGCGCGTCGCCCACCTGAGGCGGGCTGTCCAGGTTGACGGTGACAGCGGGATTCAGCTGTACCGATTGCAGGCCTTCGGTGAGGCCGGTTTCGAGGGAACGGGATAGCTGGCTCAGGGCTTTATCCAGATCCGGTTCCGAGTGTTTTCGGCTGTCCAGCCCGGCAATCAGCTGTTGCCCCAGTTGCTGCATATATTCCGAGATCAGGCCCAGCTGGCGAACCACTTTTACCCCGGTTTCCTCGTCGCCACCGGCTTGCTGACGGCGGCGGTATTCTTCACAGATGGCCTGCCAGCGCGCCGCTTCTTCGTCGGTTATGGTGCCGCGCATTTGCTTGAGCTTGAGCAGATTTTCTTCGGCGCCGTAGGTCAGCAGCTGAGCCTCGCCCTGATAGTGGTCATCAATCAGGGCTTCCAGCTCCTGGTCACTCATCACCGGCGACAGTTTCTCCGCCAGCTTGTTCATGTTCCGGTAACTGCCCTGCAGTTTGAAGGTGGGCTCGGTGCGGTAAGCTTCGGCCTGGGCACTGGAGGCAATGTAGGCCTGGTTCACCCGCAACACGGTTTCCCGCACCCGAATCATCTTCTTCAGCAGGGCAACGATTTCATCGCGCTCGGCGGCACTGTAATCGTGTTCGAAGTCGGAATCCGCCACCGCTTTGCCTTCGGCCAGGTCCGCGAATCGGTAAAAGTCTGCCATACCCCGGGTGGCCAGCGGTGCCAGCACCCGGTTGGAGCTCAGGCTGTTCTCGATATAGGACAACGCAAAGGCATACTCCATGCCGGAGAGCACGTCACCCAGGTTGTAGATGTCGGCCCGGTTGGCAAGCATGTCGGGGACCTTGAAGACTTCGCCGCTCTCGGTGTAGGGGTTACCGGCCATGACCACACAGAAGCGTTTTCCGCGCATATCGTAGGTGCGGGTCTTGCCGCGCCACACCCCTTCAATGCGGCGCGTGCCGTCACACAGGGAGATAAACTTCTGCAGGAACTCGGGGTGGGTATGCTGGATATCGTCCAGATACAACATTACGTTGTTACCCATCTCCAGCGCCAGGTTGAGCTTGATCAGCTCCGCTTCGGCGGTGGAATGAGGTGCCTTTTCCGGGTCCAGCGACATCACGTCGTGACCCAGGCTCGGGCAGTTGATCTTCATGAAGATCAGGCCCAGACGGTTGGCCACGTATTCCATCAGCGTGGTCTTACCGTAGCCCGGTGGCGAGATCATCATCAACAGGCCGGACTGGTCGGTGCGGCGGTCTTCACCCGCCGTACCCATCTGCTTGGCCAGGTTATCGCCAATGATCGGCAGGTAGCTCTCGCTGATCAGCTTGTTGCGGACGAAGGACGACAGCGGGCGAGGCCGGAACTCCTCCAGCCGTAACTGGCCACGCCATTTCTCCAGCACCTGATGGCGCACCTCCTGCAACTGCTGCCAGCCGGGAATAATTTCCTGCTGGTGATAGCGCAGACGCTCGTCAAATTCATCCAGCTGCAGACTGAGCGTGCGCTCTTCGATACGGGGATGCTGGCCAAGCAACCCCTCGATCTGAAACGCCAGCTCCACACTGCGGATCGAGGTTTTCACAGTTTCACCCACGTTCAGCACAGCCACGGCTTCCGGCAGATAATGCAGCAGGTGTTGTTGATCCGTCTTGGTCATCCAGGCTCTCAGCCAGTGGCTGGTAATGCTCCAGCGAGCGGCCGGCTGGTGGGCCACCACCTCCAGTGCCTGCTGATACTGGGCAAACTGGTTGTCTCGTTTCAGAGCCTCGACAAAGCCGGCCACCAGATCCCCGGCATAACGGGTGGTATCGAAGGCTTCGGATTCTTCCGACAGCTCCCGCACCAGGTACTGCGCTGCTGAGTGCGCCAGGCTGCGCCCATCGCTGCCCGGCCCGGCCAGGGTCAATTGCTGTTCTTCGACAAAGTTCGCGAGCTGCGGTGCCAGTTCCTGCTGCAGGGATTCCAGCAACTCATCGGATTGCATCATGCGGCTGAGGATGCCGGCAGACAGGCACCGTGAGCGCAACTGCGGGCCTGCGCCCTGTTGCTGGCTCAACCCGGCCCAGAAAAGCATGGCCAGTGCCCGCGCCCTCGGGCTGAAGCGTAGTAACCCGGCGCTCTGAATCGCCGGCCACAGCGTGCTGACAATCAACGCCGCGTCGTGGTCGTGAATGCCTTTTTCGTACCCCTCCCGGTATCGGGGCGAGGCGAACGTACGGATATAACCGGTCAGTTCATCCAGATCCGCGACGTTGACCGGCAGATCCCCGGTTTGCCGGAAATCCTCAATCACCAGTGCCGACAGATACTCCGCCCGGTACACCCGGTCGGATTCTGATGGCTGGCTCATGTTCCAGTAACCCCGGAGGCGGTCCAGCTCGGGCTCCTCCAGGCGTTCATAATACTGGGTACCAGTCAGGTGCAGCAGCACATGATCGTCCCGGGGAATCAGGGTCAGATCCAGCTCCCGCTGGTTAACGCTGAATTTGTGCTTGCCCAGCCGGATAACAGCACCGCCATCTTCAAAGATATCGGCCTTATCCCGTACGCTGCGCAGGGCCGTGTCCTGAGCCGCTTTGAGCTGGCCCAGGCAATCGTCAGCCTCCATCGCGGCACCCAGCTCCCGCAGCTCAGCGGCCATGCTGCGCAACCGGCTAACCATGGCATCAGAGGCGAAGAAGGAATGCAGTTCTTCCGGGCTGCTGAAACGTTCGGTACGGCGGCTCAGGTTTTTAAGAATACGGGCGGCGGCATCGGTGAGCGTGGTTACCCGGCGCTGTTGTTGGTCCTGAAGTTGCTGACGCCGGGCCTCGATACTCTCGTGAGCGTTCTCACGCTGCTCCAGAATCGCTGCGAGAAACTCGTCGTACTCACCAAACTGGCTTTCCAGGTCCTGCAGCTGATCCAGCATCCGGGTCATCAGACCATCGCATTCGCGCACATCCGATAGCGCGCTGACGCCGTTCGCCAGGCTCTGCTCAAACAGCCGGATACGGGCCGCAAACTGGGCCCGGGCCTCCGCACTGCCCTGCTCTTTCAGCCGGATTTCCGCTTCGGAACGCTGCTGGTTGATGGTCGCGTAGATGCCCGAGATGTTATCGGTGATCGCCGTTTCCAGCGCGGCATCGTCACCGCCCATGGACGCCAGCATGCCCTGGATCATGTCCAGGCCTTCGGTCAATTCCCGATAGCGATCGACAATCTTCTTCAGGGCATCCCGGCTGTCGGCCTCGGCCAGCGCAGTCTGCAACTCGGTCAGGGTCTGGCGGTAGCCATCCAGCGCCTCCGGCGACGCCAGGAAACGGAAGGTGCGCTCGGTCAGCCGGCCCTCAGCCTCGGCCAGCTCCTCTTCAAGAGTGTCGATACGGGCTTTGTCGGCATAGCGCCGATCATTGAGGGTTCGCACCCGGCCGCGATGATCGCGCAAACGTGCCAGGTAACTGACAAACTGATCCGGTGCTTTCCAGCTATCCGGTTTCAGGTCCCGCATCAACGCGCCCTGGTCCTGAGCGACCTCGGTAATGGCAGCTTCAGTCTGGGCGCGAATGCTCTGGACTTTCTCATATTCATCCAGCACCAGCTCGGCGGTGCTTCGGATGGTGCTGAGCTGTTGATTTAACCCGGCAAACAAGGCTTCTTCCTGACGCGCCGACAGCCAGAAGAACTGGTCCAGAATACGGTCCACGGTACGAATCAGGTTGGTGAAATGCCGCTCACTGGCGCTGGCGCCCTCCACCAGGGTAACCACCGTATTCAGCTCGGCAATTCCCCGCACCAGCTCGGGATTGCCAATGCGCGCCAGCTCGGAATCGTTGGCGACGTTCGCCGCAGCGTGGAAACTTTCAGAGGTGAACGGCGTTTCCCACACCTGCAGCGGGTGCACCAGCGTAGGTTCCTTGTCGGCATTGAAAATCACCAGGTGTCCGTTTTCGAACAGAGCGTAACCGTGGCCAATCAGGGGCACATCCGCCTGTTTGCGGATCAGGTTGTAGCGGAACAGGATCACCTGACCGGTGCGCTGTTCGAAGAAGACATACAGCATGTCTTCGCCGTTGGGGGCCCGCAAGGTACGCTTGAGCCGGAAATCCCCGTCGGGAATCTGGAAGGTTTTCAGCTCGCCGGTACTCAGGTAGTAACCCGACGGAAAAATCAGGCCGTGATTGTCCGGCAGCGACGCGACGGAACCGGCCATGGCGTCAACCCGCTCGATCTTGCGCTCGGTGCGATTGAACAGGTAATAGCGCCAGTGATCTTCGTTAAACGGCAGAATCCTCACCAGCAGAATCTCGCCCAGATCGGCAAAATCGAAGCTGGCGTCGTCCAGTGACTGGGAATCGGACTCCACCGGGTCCGAGTAGATGCCTTCGCCGGTGGAGGTGTTGTTCTCCACCTTGAAAGTAATGTTGCCCCGCAGGTTATCCACAAACAGGGTGTCGGCGATGTTCAGGTGCGGAGAGCGGCCCTGAACCTGGCTGTCGCGGCCCACGGTTTTCCAGGGAAAACTGAAACGTTCCGGGAAAGACAGATCGCGCTCGCCCCGGTTGTCGATGTAACGGTTTACCTCGCCATTCGGTTTCAGTTCCCAGCGGAACACCCGCAAATCATCCAGCTTGTCGCCGATGCGAAACGCCATCAGCAACATCCCTTTCAGAATCGATAATTGAGACAGGGTTGCGGTGTTGTAGTATTGCTGCAGTTCCCGAAAATCGGTGGCAAAACGCTCGTCCTCGAGGAACGAGCCATCGATGGCGGCTTCGGTCATTTCAAACCCGCCGTCACCATCGGCCAGATGATAGAGCCGGAACACGTCCTCAATCACCAACGTCTTGCGCAAGCCCAGTTGCAGATTGAAGCCGAACAGCAGTTTGTCACCAAGGCGTACCACATCCCGGGCAATGGCGTTATTTTCGGTTCGTACCCGGGCCCGGCCAAGCACGTTCATGCCGGCACTGCCAAAGATCTCTTCCCGGGCCTGATTCAGCCCGGACACTTGCTCTCGCAACTGCCCGCCCTGTTCTTTCAGCCGACGCTTGATGGTTTCAAAGGCAGAACCTTCCTGAACAATGCTTTCGAGCTCGGTGCGATCCGTCGACATACCAAATCATCCTGAACCAAAGAGAGGGGGGAATGCGCTTAGCGGAAGCAACCACCAGCACTGGCAATCCAGCACTGGTGGCCATTGGCCTTATCAGGCCGTCTCAGAACTGCGGCTGGGCTTTTCGCCCGCTACCCGGCCGGCAATATTCGAGAGCGCCGCCTGCAGGGAGGGGGATTTGTCCAGCACCCCCTGAACACTTTTGCCGTAACCAAGACCCTGGGCAAATTTCTCAAAGATGCCGCCATCGCCACCAATCATCTCGAATTTGGCGTCTTTCAGGGCAGCGGCCATAACCCGGCCATTCTCCAGCATACCGGCCTTCTGGGCGTCGATCTGAGCCATCACTTCCTTCTCATGAACTTCCAGGTTCATGCGGAACTCTTCAAAGTGACGGGATTCCTCAGACATACCATCGTAGGCCTTGAGCTTCTCAACCAGGCCAGCCGCTTCGGCTTTGGCCATGGCTTCGCGGGCGTCGGCTTTGGCGTGGCCCATGCGCTGCTCCCCTTCGGCCTCGGCCAGAACCATGGCCTTACGGGCATCTGCCTTGGCAACACCCAGCTTCTCTTCGCCCATGGCTTCGGTTTCCAGACGCTGCTCGAGCACCCGAACCTCGGCCATACCGGCTTCTTCGTCGGACTTCGCCGTAACAGACTTCACCTCGGCACGGGCCAGACCATCGGCCCGGATAGCAGACGCCTGGGCTTCCTTGACCTGCGCTTCGGCAAGACCATCGGCGGCGGCCATAGCCTGGTGACCGCGGGCCAGCTTCTCATCAGCCACCGATTTCTTCTCGGCCGCGTCCATTTCCGCCTGGGCGGTGACCCGAATCTGCTCGGCTTCCAGCTTGGAGCGCTCAAACGCCGCCTCAGCCGCTTTCACATCTTTCAACTTAAGTTCTTCGGCTTCGGCTTCAGCCGCCACCACCTTCTTCACCTTCAAGCGGTCTGCTTCGGAGCGGTTACGAACATCCTTGATGTTCTCTTCCTCTTCCGCCACGTTGCGCTCAACGGCAATACGCTGGCTGGTGATATCGGCAATTTCCTTGCGCTCTCCTTCCAGCGTTTTTTCCATACCAATACGCTCAATTTCCACCGCCCGCTCACGGTTTACATCCTCGAGCTCGCGGGCCTGGCGAATACGCACTTCTTCAATCTGCACCGCCCGCTCACGGGCTTTCATCGCCATTTCGATCTGGCGCTGCTTGTTTTCGTCTGCAATCGCCAGTTCTTCGTCGGTTTTGATGCGCGCGGCTTCGGCACGGGCCCGCTCCTGCTCACGCACCTGCTCGGTTTCCGAGGTTTCCCGCGCCTGCAGGGTTTCGATCTCCCGGCGTTGCCGGGCTTCGGCGTCTGCCTGGCTGCGTTCCAGTTCCAGGGACGCTTCCCTGGCAGAGACGTTCTTGCGCTGGATTTCCAGTTCCTGATCCCGCTCAAGGCGGTTGGTTTCCACATTGTGCAAAGCGGTGATTTCGGTAATCCGCTTGATGCCCTCTGAATCCAGGATGTTGTTGGGATCCAGCGAAGTCTTCGGCGTCTGCTCCAGGTAGTCGATGGCCACGTCTTCCAGCACGTAGCCGTTCAGGTCTTCCCCGATGGTCTCGACGATGGAATCGCGGAATCGCTGGCGCTCCTCAAACAGCTGCATGAACTCGAGTTTCTTACCCACGGTCTTCAGCGCTTCACTGAACTTGGCGTTGAACAGCTCGTTCACGGCATCCCGGTCTGAGGCACGGCCCACACCCACCGACTTGGCCACACGCAGCACGTCCTCCTGGGTTTCATTCACCCGCAGGTAAAAGGCTACGGTAATGTCGGCCCGCAGGTTGTCCTTACAAATCAGCCCTTCCTTGCCAGTGCGGTTCAGTTCCAGGGTAATGACCGAGATCTTCATGGTCTCGGCGCGGTGGATAACCGGCAACACCATGGCCCCGGTGAAGTACACCTTGGGCGTGGGCGAAAGGTCGTTCACAATCAGGGCCTGACCCTGATCCACCTTGCGGTAGAAAGCCTTGAACAGGGCCAGTATGCCCAGTATCAGCAGAACCAGGACCCCGATGGTCATGATTGCGGGCATCATCCAAGATAAGTCCATTTAGTCATTCTCCTGAGCGGATTGAAGGAAATGCGTGCGGGGATTAACCGGCCGATTCGCCGGCGAGAAATTCGGCTTCCGGAACCACCCACCAGGCGTTCTTGTCCGGAATGTGTTCAATCAGCACCGCGCGTTCGCGATGCGAAAGGGGCGCATGGCTGCGAACCTGCAGCACCAGATGGGCACCGTCCAGAATCGCTTCAGCCCGGCCCCGGGTTTCCGTCACCGTCGCAGAGGTAATCACGCAAGCGGTACCGATAATACGCTTCTGAAGCGGGGGTAAATACGCCCGGCGGAACAGCGGCCGCAATGGACGGATAATCACAGCGGTCAACAGGACACTCGCCACCACAGCACCGGCAATGACCACCAGGCCGAACAAGACGTGCAAAAAACCATCAGGCACCCGTGCACCGAGCAGCAGCTCCGCAAAATAACTCGCCAACCAGGCGATAAGGAACAACAGGGTAAGCACGAGTGGCAGGGGGACACCCTGGAGCCCCAGGGTCACCATCAGGCCAGAGAAGTCACCCGAGGCATCTATATCGCCATCGGCCTCGATATCGCCCAGACCAACAAGAGAAATCAGCCAATAAATGATGGCCACGCACAGCAGTACGGAAAAAATGACCGTGGGGAAGGAAAAGGCAATTGCAAAGAATGTATCCATACGCGACCAGATATCCGTTCTGGTAAATCCACTGGGCGACAGTCCATGTCAGGCTGTCGCGTTGTTTATAACGTAAACAAACTAATTCTTGCAAATGTTTAATTGCGAAGTATAGACTCAAACGATTGACATAAAATGTCAAGCCACAGGACAAGGTTCGTCCGGATCGGCCGAACCGATTCAACGCCACAGGAAGGAGCTATTCGTGGATACCCAATCTCTCACCCTGGCCCTGGGTGACGCCACCCATGCTGGCCGAACCTTCGATGTCATGCCCATTGCCGGTGATGAACCGGTACTACAGGTAATCGTCTCCGGCGCCGAAGAAACACCGGTCTACATTACCGTAACCGACACCCAGATTCTGTGCCTTGCGTACCTTTTCGACGAACAGGAACTCGCCCCGGAACGTCTGAACGAGCTGCATGAAAACCTGCTGCGCATCAGCGTGCCCATGCCCTTGAGCTCTCTGGGCAAAACCGGCCAACACTATGTGGTCTATGGCGCACTGAGCCCCACCTCCGGCATCAGCGAAATCATGCAGGAACTGGTGACCCTCGCCGAGAATGCCATCGACCTGTTACAGACTTTTGAAGACTACCTGGCTTGAGTGAGGGCTGAGACATGAGAACTGTACTGAAAAAAATCCTGACCGCCATGCGCGGGGGTGTGAACGAACTGGGTGAAGCCGTTGTCGACGGACAGGGCAACCGGATTCTGGAACAGGAACTGCGGGACTCCGAGCACGAACTGAAACAGGCCAAGCAGGAACTGGCATCACTGATGGCCGAAGCGGCCTCCCTGGCCCGCCAGATCCGCACCGAGCAGGACAGCGCCGCCAAGCGTGAAGACGATGCCCGCAAAGCCATCGCGGCTGGCCAGGAAGACCTGGCCCGGGAAGTAGCCGAGCGTATTGTTGGTCATGAACGCCGTGCCTCAGAATTGACCCAAACGCGGGAACTGCTGCAACAACGCATTGTCGGCTTGAAAGAGCGGGTGCAGAAAGCCGAGAAACAGCTGGCCGACTACCGCCGGGAACTGCAGGTGGTGAAGACCAATGAGCGGGTGCTGCGCACCACCGCGCAGATTGACACCAACATCAACAGTCAACAGTCCTCCCTGAGCACCGCAAAGGAAACGCTCGAGCGGATTCGCGAGCGCCAGGCCCGGGAAGAAGACCGCCAGACCGCCAGCGCGGCCCTTGAAAAAGAGCTGACCGGCGCAGATCTGGACGAAAGACTGAAAGCCGCCGGTCTTGACGGCGAACAGGATGCCGTCAACGATGTACTGGCACGCCTCAAGGGCGGCAACGCAAACTCATAAACTCCGGGTGCCCCAAGCCGGGGCACTCACTCAGGCACCTTAACGTCGTTTTTACAGGCAACCCCATGGCGAAGAAACAGGACTGGTCCAGAGAAGAACAAGCCGTTCAGGCGGTACAGATGGCCTTCGACCTGTCCAACGACATCCAGCGCGCCTTCCGCATATCGGCGGCCATGCAGGATATGACCAGCGCCGATATGGTGCGCAAGGTGCTTCACCTGCCCTATCGTAAAGGCCGTGCCCGCCCGCGGCTGACGGTAACTCTCAAAGACGACGATTTCGAACTACTGGCACGCCAGTACGGGCTGGATCCGCAGGATCGTGCCGCTATCCGCCAGCGCGTGGCGGAGGAATTGCAGGGGTTTGCCAGGCAGTATCTGACTGCCTCGGATCACTAATTGAGCAGGCTTGAAGCCGGGAGCTTCAGGAACCACTTCATCAGGAAAAGGATGTCATGCCCAGAAACCGCTATCGACAGTGCCCGGCCTGCAACACCCCAAGCCTGGACTCCTCCAGCCACCCCTCGATATTCGACTGCCGCCTGTGCCACGGGCTGTGGTTTGAAGATGGCGCGTTAAATCAGGCAATTGCCGAGCACCATGACGATGTAGATCAGTACGAACACGAACAACACCTCGGCCCCGCACTTCGCACCAGCGATCGGCTTTGCCGGCGTTGCCGGGTGCCCATGACGCACTTCCAATTGCTGGCGCATTACGCCACAGAAATCGACTGTTGCCCCGGCTGTGACGGCGTCTGGCTCGATAAACACGAACTTGATCAGGTAATGCAGTCCCCGCAACTGAAGCAGGCCCTCAAAGACCTGAATCAGAAAGTGAGCTGGAAATCCTGGCTGTTCCAGTTTCTGACCGCCATGCCGGTGGAGTACAACGTTAAGCCCCACCGCACTCCCTGGGTTACCCGAACCCTGGTTTGCCTCTGTGCCCTGGTGTTTGGGCTTGGCGCACTAGCCCCAGAGACCAATCAATGGATCCTCGCGAACTTTGGATTGAGCTCCGATACTGCAAGCCCGTCTCAGTTTGTTCTGCAATTGCTGAGCTACCAGTTTGTGCACGGCGGCCTGATGCACCTGGTTGGGAATATGTACTTTTTATGGATCATCGGCGACAACCTGGAAGATGCGTTGGGCCATGGCGCCTTCCTGGCACTCTACCTGTTTGCCGGCGTTATGGCCGCACTTGCGGAACTGCTGTTGTTCGATCCCAGCCAGGGCCCCTTGCTGCTGGTCGGGGCCAGTGGCTCCATCGCTGCCCTGTTCGGCCTCTACCTGATGTGGTTTCGCCACGCCAGCCTTACCTTCATGATCGTTGTTTACCAGAAGAAACTCGCGCCCCACTGGTATTTCCTGATCTGGAGCCTGATAAACCTGTTCGGGATGTTCACCGCCCAGGGCGGTGTGGCGTGGGCCGCGCATCTGGGCGGCTTTGGCTTGGGGTTACTGCTGGGCTACCTGTTGCGGGATTATGTGCTGCGGAAGAATCCGCTGATTGCGATGCTGAATCAGCCGGAGGCTGCGATTAACCGGTAGGCCTGCCGGTTAATCGCAAGGGACGCCTACCCATCGCAGGTTTCTTTAACCTTGGCACGGAAACGATTACGAATCTGCTGATTGTCTTCCTCGGACACGTACTCCCGTTCGCCTTTGTCGTTAATGTCGTAAAAGGTGGAAACACTCTTCAGGTGCTTGAGACGGGCCTGTAGTTTTCGACACATCTCCGCCTGACGTTCCGCCTGCTGACGAGCTTTCGTCTCCGCAGCCTGGCGCGCCTCCCGCTCCTTCTGTCGCTGTTCCAGGAACTCCATCATTTTTTGTTGCCGGTCTCGGGCCGTGGCATCGGTCTGGGCCGGCGCAGCATTGACGCGCACCTCCCTGGAACTGGCCTTCGCCGGGGGGCGATCGCCGAAATGGGTATGCCCGTTGACATCTGTCCACTGGTAGACGGCAGCCTGAGAAAACGAGCCAACGGACAACAGAAAAAGAGAGAAGAGAAGCCTGCGAGCCATCACTGAATTCCTTTTCGAATAATGCTTCTTAAGATTTTCTAAAGGGCAGTCTACCCGATGATGTGTTTGGCAACCTTGATCGGGTTGTCACTACAGCCTTTGAATCCGGCTGCGGAGACATAAACCCCATTCCGGGATGAGCGTCGGCTCACATCCATGTGCTTCTTGCTCATCAGGATGTTCACGCCCGGAAACGACCTCTCCCCCGCTTTTGTTGTTGCTTCTCCTCACCACCCGCCTGCCATTCGGAGAGTGGCCCCATCTGGGTAAACTTCAGGCCACGATCGTAAGCACGGGTGAGTTGCTGATTCAGGCTCTGCAGTGCCTCAGACGGTTTGGCCCACTGTTCCTTGGGCAAAGGCGCGGACCAGGCTTTCAATTCCTCTGGCAGGCTCTTCAGGGCCAAGGTCTTGATGCGGCGTTCAGTGATGATGTGGGTCAGATAGCGCTGGAAGAACCAGTCGCCCACCTTCTTGCTCAGCCAAGGCAGCAGAGACATTTCTTTTCGTGCCCGGCGGCATTTGGCTTTGTAATGAGCCAGGGTTTCATCCTCTTTCGGATCCGGGCAGGCCTCGGGGCCGTTTTCCATAAACTGGCGAATACACTCCCACTGGGCCAGGCCGGCGGTTTCATGGCCGACGTTGATACTTGCAGCCGCCAAGGCCGATTCCGGGTCGTCGGGTTTCGGAATCGCCAAGGTGAGAACCGTGTGTGTAGCCATCAGGCCGGGACCGATGTCTTGGCGGGTTTCGATGTAGGCGACCAGTTTCTCCCACGGGTAAATTTCGTAAACGAGTTTGGGGTCGCATTTTTTCTTTAGGCGGAGGGCGAAGAAGAGGTAGGTGCCGATAACTAAAAGCTCTATTGCAAGCACAGCCAAGGCCCACATTATTATCGTATTGCGATACTCTTTTGTCGCATCCTCCAACATAAATGGCGCAAAAACAGCGACAATGGTGAATACAACCGTCACATAAGCCCATCCTTCTGCACTTTCATTCCAAAATGGCAGTTTGTATTCCTTTCCTCCCGTCCAGCGCGGCATGGCCACTTCCCGGCGATGCCGGTTCAGTCTCACCGGAGGCGTTTCTTTCACGGCTTTGTTACCCAGGAAATGCATGTAAAGACCCCAAGGGACCGTGATTAACATGTTCATCCCCCCCACAACACTGTACGGAATCCATGTCATTTGCCCATCCTGGAGATAGGCATCAACTGTGATAGCCGTAGCGAACAGCATCATTAAGATAAATAGGCTTAAAAACATCAACGCAAATTCGGCCCCAAACAACAGGTTGCCATGCTGCAAATCCAGCCAGCCCTCGGTTTTCCGTCGAATCCAAGCATTGACGTCTACCGCCCTTTCACCTGTCGTTGCCGGCTCCGGACTCAGAGCCAGTAACCGACCATCTTTAGTGGTTCGGCGCGCTCCGACTTCCCAGTCGGGCTCAGGCGATGTTTGAGTTGATGATGGGCTTTCGTTAGCTTTGGTCATAGTCAGGACTTAATGGGGTAGTTTACCGGGGCATGGTAGTTGATGATCAACGGGGTCAATCGAGTGTCGGGCCCATCCAGCGGTGTTATCGGCTGCCACTCTTTCGTTTCGTTAGCGCCGACCATCGGTAAATTACCCTGCTCGTGCAAGGTCAGCTTGTAATGGTACGCCTCGTCTGTCTCTGGCAACCAGTTGGGGGAGTTTGCAGCCTTGTAGCGAAAAGCCAAATAGAATCCATCGACCGCATCCAGGTCAGCTCCGGTCAGGGACAATTCAAGGGCAACGCCCGCCGCGCCCATGCTCTTAGTAGTAATCGCCTGATTCCAACAGTTCGTCAGGATCCCAGACAGTTCTCTTCTGTCCCAGTATCGCCTGTATTACACCATGGCCGCCTCAGCCAGATTCGGAACACTTTTTTTCATCCGATCCTCCAGCGTCGACCATGGGAATTCCTTAATAGCCTTCAAATGGGCCGGATAGCCTTCGCTTTCCCACCACGTCAAATCCAGAGTCGCCCAATAGTTCGCTGGCCTTCCCCGCTTGCCTGCTGCATCGTACTCGGCAGTCGTGGGATCCAGGTGACGGTACTTCTCCAGTGCCGGAACGTCAGGTAAGGGCTGGCTCACATCCATATACCGCTGCAGTTCATCCCAGTGTGCGTACAACTCCACTTTGTGGGCATCCGCCACCTGCGCGACGGTCGTTTGCCAACCGGTATAGCGATGGCGCAGAAGTAGCTTGTAGCTGACGGGGCCCTTCGGATTCACATGAAATGAGATGTAGGGATCAAACTCGATAAACGGTGCTTCAAAGGTTTCCTCGCGCCAGGTTCGAAACTTCACCATGCCGGAGGGGCGGAAAAAGCCACAACCCAGATCCTTAACAATGACTCCGGGATTGCGCTCCAGAAACCAGGTGAAGGGGTAGCGGAAAAAAAGATGCAAACCTAAGATATAGGCACCAATCTCCATGAACCCTGTAAATGCTAAAACAGTCCCATCAACAAAAGCCGTTATAACTGCCGAGGCCAACACTACGAACAACATCAGCTTCAGCAACCCGTAGTCCGCAAATCCACCGGCAAACATTAACAGCAACTGCCAACGGGTCTTGACAAAATCAGAAGGCTGCTGTCGATGCGTCCATTTAGGCCCCACCCAGCCAATCCCACCCGACTCGAGTTTCTCTTTGTAGTTTTTCACATACTGGGGTCGGACATGTATATCGAGACCAGCATAATCCCCCCACGGCAGACGCTCTATGAAATCCCCAGCCTCAAGAGACTTAGCAAATCCGCTGATATCCTTAAGAGGGGCCTGATCAGGAATGGCATCCCGGCGATAGGCGCCCGAGACGTATGTGGCCATTGGTTCGTTACCGGCTTGCATGGTGTTAATGTCCGGTTCGGATGATCCACATGGCGCTCGGTTTCAAACCATAGCCCCCTGAGCCAGGTTGGGCACGCTTTTCTCCATCCGGTCTTCCAGTGTCGACCAGGGGAACTCACGGATCTTCTTCAGGTGCGCCGGGTACCCCTCTTCCTCCCACCATGCCAGGTCCAGCGTCGCCCAATAGTCTGCCGGGCGTCCGCGCTTGCCTGCTGCATCATGCTCCGCAGTGGTGGGGTCCAGTGGGCGGAACTTCTCAAGGGTAGGAACATCCGGCAGTGGCTGGCTGACGTCCATGTAGCGCTGGAGTTCGTCCCAGTGGGCGTACAACTCCACTTTATGGATATCCGCCACCTGGGCCACGGTGGTCTGCCAGCCGGTGTAACGGTGACGCAGGAGCAGCTTGTAGCTCACCGGGCCCTTGGGGTTCACATGGAACGAGATGTAGGGATCAAACTCGATAAATGGTGCTTCGAAGGTTTCTTCACGCCAGGTACGAAACTTCACCATGCCGGTAGTCCGGAAGAAACCGCACCCCAAGTCCTTGACGATGAGTCCGGGGTGGCGCTCTAGGTACCAAGTGAATGGGTAGCGGAAAAACAGGTGCAGCATAAGAATAACCCCACCTATTTCCAAAAAACCAACAAAGGCCCAAATTGTCCCATCGACAATCGAAGTAAGAATTCCTGAAGCAAAAACACAAAACAACAAAAACTTCAACATGGAATAGTCGGCGAAGGAGCCGGCAAACATCAGAAGGAGCTGCCAGCGCGATTTTATAAGGTCTTTGGGTTTTTGAAGATGTGTCCAGCCAGCGCCTTCAAGCTTTTTTTTCCCGGATTTCAGACGCTCCTGATAGGCCTTTGCATACTGTGGCCGCACGTGGATATCAAGATGGGCATAGTCGCCCCAGGGCAACCGTTCGATAAAGTCCCCTGCCTCCAAGGACTTCGCAAACCCACTGATATCCTTCAGGGGTGCCTGCTCGGGAATGGCATCCCGGCGATAGGCGCCCGATACGTATGTGGCCATCGGTTCGTTACCGGCTTGCATGGTGTTTGATGTCCAGGTCGGTGAGCTGTTGGCTGACCTCCCGAATCGTATAGGTTTCCTGATGGCGGTCCCAGACCTTGACCTGGAAGGTGAGTTCCAGGCTTTTCACCGAGTAGCGCGTGGCCACGTATTCGTGATTGTGCTCGTTCGGGACCATCTCCGGGAGTTGGGCCTCCGACACCACGAAATGAATAGTATGGCTGCCGTCGAACCGATACTCGACGTGGCGGGTATTGCCACTCCTAGAGGCAAGTGTCTTCGTACCGGCCCGGCCCAGCGCCTGGTAGTGGGTACGTTCGTATTCCAGTTCCCATTCGATGGTTACCGGCTCGCCCGAGATGGCCAATGCCGGTGCGGAAAAGGAAAACACGGATTCTGCCGCGCCCTGCCACGGCGACAGCTCATTCTCCTGCAGGAAGCTGTCCAGCCCGGCCCCGGTTACCCTCGTTATCGACAGGGGCATCATGGATTTAAGAAGCCCCAGGTATGCGGCATCCTCTTCCAGCAGTTCCGGGCGTTGATCTTCCAGGCTTCCCGAGAACGGGCCGCCCCGCAACCAGCTGCTGATGGCATCGTCCTTGATTTCGTAATACAGCCATTCACCCAACCCATAAATTCCCAGGCCGATGACGGTTACCCAGCCCGCGCTGACCGTACCGCCCCAGCCTAACGCCGCAGCGGCTCTGGATAACAACGCCGCTGCCACGGCCCGCTCACCGGTACGGTGCACCAACTGGCGCCCCATGGGGGTGAGGATTCGGCCGGCAATGATATCGGAATTGGTCATGACACCTACGCCCACCGCCTTGGTCAGGTCGGCTGAGGCCAGTTTCAGGCGCCCCTGAAAGGCGTTTTCCGCCGCATCCCAGACCATCACCGAAACGGTAAACATGCCAGCGATCCAACCCGCCGCTTGCAGTTTGTTGCGAATAACTTCTTCAGCGTATTCCTCAGCAACACTCACTGAACTAGCCATCGAGGTAAACCACTTTGCTTCCTGTTTCCAGAGACCAACTTGCGTGTCGACCCAAACAGTTCTTTTGGGCAAAACGGAAACCCACTGCGCTGAACTAACGGCCAAATCCACCGCCGCACTCGCTATTCCTACATTGCGTCGACTGCCTTCATCAGAGTAGGCAACCGCATTCATCAAATTAAACAAATCCATTAACACTAACAACGGCGGCAACCCTATCGGGCTTACCGAAGCCGTATGGAAAAACTGACCAACAGGGCGCCGCCTCACCACTTCATCAAAAGCCTGACTGTCAGCCAGTCTCAGTGTTGCACCCACCGCGGCACCGGAAGTCAGGGTCTGGCCCTGTTCATCCACCACGTCCAGCAGCGTATAAAGCTTGCCATCCTCGGCACTGTTCAACTGGAGAGTGGTTTTTCCAGGTATGGCGGCTTCAGCGAAGCCTTCGAATGCCCCTTTCACCTGGCTGACTTTTGCTTCAAAGGCAAAGCCTTTCTTCAGGAGGGTTTCCTGCACACCACCGAGCCACCATTGACTGAGTTCCGCTAAGGGCGCGGACAGCGCGTGCATACCGAAGCGAGTATCCGAGAACATTTCCGTGATATCGGGAGCACTGGTTTTATCAAAATGCTCGGCAAGGCTACGCAGTACGTTGGCTTCCGCCACTCGCATGGGCTGTTCACGGTCCTGGAGAGCGCTGACCATGGTACGGAGCTTTTCACCGGAGGCGTCGCCGGGCAATGCTTCGGACGGGGCTTTGAAGGGCAACAGCAGCGCCGCCAATGCGTGCTCACCCACCATAAGGGATTCGTTAAGGTCCTCCGCGCCGCTAGCTTTCATCCGGCCCGCGTCCTGGGGCAACAGCAGCGGGTCGGCCCTGCCTACCGGCATGGTCAGGGCCTGGAGCAGCGGGCCGGCTTGAACGTACCCGGCTACATCGTTACCGGCCTCGGCATTGAAGAGATCACGCAGCGCTTCCGTCAGGTTCTCAGCGCGTGTGTCCTCCATCAGGCGTACAACAGCGCCCTGGGCCTCGATCAGGTAGCGACGCAGGGCTGCGCGCTCCACCTCGTAGACGGTACGCAGCAAACGCCCATCCTCGCTGTCATCCAGTCGGTTGTCGAACCAGCTCCCCTCGATGTGCAGGGGGTTGCTGGAGCCGTTCGGAAGCACCTCTCGCCGGAAATTATTATGAAACAGTTCAGCTGTTACGCCGTGGGGCCGCTTCTTGATGTTGTCCACCAACGCCAGGAGAAGCCCCAGACTTTCATTCATATGCTGAACCAAGTGCCTGGCCGCAAACAGTGGGTCCCGCAATGTCAGGGATAACAGGTGACGATCACGCAGGGTCTCGAATACGTCCACGCCTTCGGTGATCTGCGGCATTGATTCGCCTTTTAGATGCTGGTGTCGCCAGCGTGGTACCAGCATCTGGGGGTAGATATCCATGTCTGCATCGACAACAGCCTCATCGGATTCAATGGCATCCCGCTGGGTGACAATCTCATCCATCGTTCTCTGGGTGTCGCTGCCATCGATATCACGCAGCCATTGGTTCGGCATGAAGATGTCCCGCTCCACCGGGTTGTCCCGGGCACGCATGGGAACAAGCTCGTCAACCCGGTGCCAATCAGGGAACATGCGTCCGGGTATCCGATCCAGGAAACCCTTTATGGCACGGGCATTACGGCACCGGCTGCCACGGAGCGAATCATCAGTTTCCAATGCTTCGATATGCTGCCAGGCCCACTGGGTATCGCTGAATGCCAGTTCCACATCATCGTATACGTCCTGGCCAAGCAGGCGGGCCGGTATGTGCACTGTGTCCACTTCGGGGCCTACGGGAGGCCGTTCATTTCTGTCTTCCTCGCCGGCCTGTCGAAACCGTGCCAGGTCCGTATCCCGCAGTAACGGCGCCGATTCTTCAGCGGTGACCACAAACAGTTCGCGCCACAGGCGCCCTTGGAAAAAGACGTACACCCACCCGGTTCGCAGCGGCGCCGCCACACTTTCCTCGTAACCGGTCATGGGACGTGGGTAGCTCAGCTCGCCAGCGTCACAGAACAGGGTGGGGTGTACCGCCACCATCAGGCTGTCCTGGAAATTCCTCTGGGGAGGCCGGAGCGTTACGGGCGCGATCTGTTCCTGGTCTATCACAGGTACCACGACTTTTTCATCGCCATGGAGTTCCAGGACCAGGGACCGTTGCGCAGGTGCTTCTGCATGGCCGGCCAGAATGGGCCCCATTCGCCCACGGTGATCGGCACAGGGCTCCATTGGCTCTGGAGAAGGGCTCTGACTTTCGTGGTCCAGCAAACAGTAACGGTGCCCGTCCAGGGAATCCTCCCCAACCAGTTCCAGCCAAAAGGTGCGCGACGGTGTGCAGGGTGGTGGCTTAATGGCTGACATTGCTAAAGTCCTTTTTCATGTAGTCCGTGGAATTCCAGTTCCGCGTGTTGCCACAGTGTGCCTAGCTCGGCATCCGATTCGGGACACTGATGGCCAGCAGACCACAATTCACGAATAATCCGGATTCGATGACTTGGCGTGTGTTGGTGATTCGCGATGGCCATGCATCGGGGCCAACCACTTACCCACGTCAACAGCCTTTCAAAGGAGCTTGGCTGGTGTGCGTGCAACCCCTCCGTTTCCGTGCTGGCTCCCCTTGCGCTCGACCAATGCGTTCCTTCCCCGTGACTAGTGGCCCAGATTAGTAGATCGTCTTCGCCGATCAGGCTGCCCACTGCCTCGGGCAGGCAGGTATTCAGAACTTCGAGAAAACGCCCATCATACGGCCGCACGAAACAGGGGCCGTAGGATTCGAAATGGATCATCAGGCTTTTGCGAATACCCGCCAGTGCCGAGCCCTGTTCTCGTTCTGACACCAGGATGGCCAATGCCTCATCAGCCCCCCACTGGGATACGGCACGCTGACACAGCACACTGTTGAGGGTTGTCTTAAAAACAATGGGGCCGGCGTCCTTATGCTGTTCAAAAGGCGTTTCGTCGAATAGCCAGAACCAATCGGGGTTGTCACCGAGAGCATAAATCTGCCGGATCACATCCCCTTCATCGTATCTTGCTGCGTCGATGATTAGCAGGCAGCGCTCCCAAGATGACACCTTCCAGTCATTAAGTGCTCGATTAAAGTGAGTCAACGAATGCGATCTATCCAACACAGGGGCAGTCGACAACATCGCAGGTTCCATCCATTTTCTTCTGACACATTTGCTGTGCCGGTGTTCGATCAGATGCTGCCGTCAAGAGTGCATCCGGGTTGATTTGCGAGGCACCAGCGTTCTCCCGCTGGCCGATATCCGCAATCTCCACAGGCGCCACAGCCCCACCATTCTTCTCCACCAACCCCGGCATCTCAGGCACCTGAACCTTCTGTCCACTGCCCTTGCCCGGTGCACCGCCGGCATTCATCTTGATGGCCGCCCCGCCCATGGCGACGCCGCTGGGGTCGATTTTCACGAAACTGCCGCCAGCCTTGAGGGTTATTTCGGCGCCGGCTTCGATCACGGCTTTCTGGCCGGCCTTGATGTGCAGCTCGGTGCCCGAGTCACTGAGCCAGGCGGTGCCGGCTTTGAGGTGCAGGGTGCCGGTGACGTTGAAGCTGTGGTCTTTGCCGGTTTGTTCGCGCTTCTCGCCGTCCACGGTGTGGTGGCTGTTGCCTTTGGTGTGGCTGAAGCGGTTGTTCACCACCGTCAGGTGGCTGTCGTTCTTGATGACTTCGGTACGGTTGTTTTCCGTCAGCAGGTCCAGGTCTTTCTGGGCGTGAACGTAGATTTGCTCTTGATCAGCTTCGTCTTCAAACCTGAGTTCGTTGCTGCCCTCACCCTTGTGGGTTTTGGTTTTTAATGTGGTCCGGGTTTTGTGTTCCGGCAGCGCGTAGGGCGGTGTGTTGGTGGCGTGGTAAGTCCTGCCGGTAATAATGGGCTGGTCCGGGTCGCCGTCCAGGAAGCTAACAATCACTTCGTTGCCGATTCTGGGCAGGGCCATAAAGCCGTATTGGCCGCCGGCCCAGCCCTGGGCGACGCGCAGCCAGGCGCTGCTGTGTTCATCATTTTTCGAATAGCGATCCCACGGGAATCGGACTTTCACCCGGCCGTACTGATCGCAGTGGATCTCTTCACCCTCGGGGCCGGTGACGATGGCCATCTGAGGGCCGTCCATCATGGGTTTATGTTCACAAAGAGGCCGCCAGGTTTTGTCGGCCGGGATGGCGGTGAAGTCGTTGTGGTAACTGGTGGGTTCGCTGCCACCCTCTTCTTCCATGGCCTGGGGCTGTTTGCCGGTGTGGGTGATGGCGGTCAGCAGCCATTCCCGGTTCAGGCTCTGGCTGTCGTGTTCCTGCAACTCCACTTTGGCGCCGGGAGCGAAGTCCGGGCGGTTGCTTTTGCCGTTGGCCATGGACGCGTCGTTTCTGAGGGCATCCAGTTTGTTCTGGGTAAACGGCTGGCCGCTGGCGTCGGCTTTGTAGCGGCCGGGATAATCGTAATGCTGATAATCTTCCCGGTGGCTCGGGCTTCCTGCACTGTGTTCGTGCATCAGGGCATAGGCCGGGTTCTTGAAGGTGTAGTCCTTCATCGCCACGGAGGACGCACGCACGCGCTCTTCATAGGCAAAGCTGAACACGCAGGCTTGTTGGGTGCTGCCGCCGGCTTTGGTGTTGCAGGTCACCGGGTCCAGTTTCGGGGCATCGCCGTGGTGGTCGGCCAGAATCAGTGCCGGTTGTTCTTCGCCATCCACGCTGCCGTGCTGGTAGCGATAGTGCCAGCCTTCTTCGGCGGCCAGGCGTTCCAGGAACTGCAAGTCGGTTTCCCGGTGCTGGACGCAGTATTCCCGTTGTTCGGCTGGGCGTTTGAAGTCGAAAACAGAATCCACAATGCCCCGCTCTTCGAGCAGGGTGCGCACGATGGCGTCGGTGGTCCGGGTCTGGAAGATGCGGCTGTTATGCATCAGGCCCAGGCGCCATAGCGGCGGCTGGATGACCACTTCGTAGCGGGTGCGGCGGTGGCCGGTGTCGCCCCGAACGAATTCGTTCACCACGCCGGTGAATCGGCGCAGAGGCTGGCCGTCCTGCCACACCACCAGGTCGACCGGTTGTTCCAGTACGTCGGCGGCGGCCACATCCGGGTCGGTGCTGGCCAGCTGTAAGCGGCCATGGAACAGATCAGACAGCCGTTCGGTCAGCGCAAAGCCAACCACGAC
>NZ_JBNFVX010000004.1:0-161051 GCF_049943275.1 Marinobacter sp. VGCF2001 | reverse complement strand
CCCCCCCCCCCCCCCCCCCCCCCCCCCCCCCCCCCCCCCCCCCCCCCCCCCCCCCCCCCCCCCCCCCCCCCCCCCCCCCCCCCCCCCCCCCCCCGATCGTGCCTGCTCCCAAACCAGCAGGCTACATCAAGAACCAAAGCATCAAACTCAGAACCAATCAGCCTTCATGTTCAAACACGTATCATCCTGATTCCGCAGCAAAACCAGGTCCTGGGCCACGGTCGGTAATTCCCAGTGGAAGAAGTACTGGGCGGCCTGCAGTTTGCCCTGATAGAAGTTGCGTTCACTGTCGCTGTTGGCAGAGCCCAGCGCATTGGCCGCGGCATTGGCCTGGCGCAGCCACATCCAGGCGACGATGATGTGGCCGAACAGATGAAGGTAGCAGCTGGCATTGGCCAGTGTTTTATCGACGTCGCCTCCCATCAGGGATTTGCCGAGGCTCTGGGTCGCTTTTACCGCCTGCTGCAGGGTTTCGCTCAGCGACAACGCCCATTGCTGACAGCGGTCGGTGGTGGCCGCCTGTAAATCAATCTGCATTTCCTGCATCAGCAGCTGCAGGCCGTGGCTCTGGTCCTGCCAGATTTTGCGGCCCAGCAAATCCAGGGCCTGGATGCCGTTGGTGCCTTCATGGATAGGATTCAGGCGGTTGTCGCGCCAGCATTGCTCGGCCGGGTATTCGCGGGTGTAGCCTGCGCCACCGTATACCTGAATGGCCAGGTCGTTGGCTTTCGGGCCGTATTCCGACGGCCAGGCCTTGATCACCGGAGTCAGCAGGTCCAGCAGTTTGCCGGCTTCCATCCGTTTCTGTTCATCCGGATGGGTGTGCTGGTCGTCCATCAGGCGGGCACCGTACAGGCACAGGGCCAGGCCGCCTTCGCTGTAAGCCTTCTGGGCCAGCAACATCCGGCGCACATCGGCGTGCTCGATAATGGGAATTTGCGGGCTCTCGGGGTTCTTTTCGCTGGTTTTGCGGCCCTGTAGCCGGTCTTTGGCGTAATCCAGGCTGTGCATATAGCCCCGGTAGCCGATTACGGCGGCACCAAAGCCGACGCCAATGCGGGCTTCGTTCATCATCTGGAACATATATTTCAGGCCCTGATGGGGTTCGCCCACCAGGTAGCCGTGGCAAGGGGCATCGTCGCCGAAACTCAGGGCGGTGCTGGTGGTACCGCGATAGCCGAGTTTGTGGATCAGGCCGGCCAGGCTGACTCCGTTGCGTTCACCCGGGTTCCCGCTTTCGTCCACGTGAAATTTCGGGACGATGAACAGGGAGATGCCTTTGACACCGGCCGGAGCGCCTTTGATCTTGGCCAGCACCATGTGGACGATGTTCTCGGTGATGCTCTGTTCGCCCCCGGAGATGTAAATCTTGGCGCCCTTGATCAGGTAATGGCCGTCGTCGGTGGGCGTGGCGGAGGTGCGGATATCGGCCAGGCTGGAGCCGGCATGGGGCTCAGTCAGGGCCATGGTGCCGCTGTAGCGGCCACTGAGCATATTCGGCAGGAATTTGCTTTTCTGCTCGTCGTTGCCGAATACACGGATGAGGTTGGCGGCCGCAGTCGTCAGAAATGGGTAACCGGCCGTGCCGGGGTTGGCGGCGGTGAAGAAGCCGTTGCAGGCGGCCATAACCGATTCCGGCAGTTGCATACCGCCGAGGTCATAGTCGTAGCGGCCAGCCAGGAAGCCGGCTTCGGCGTAGGCGTCGAAGGCCTGCTTAACCTCCGGAAGCATATCAACCTGGCCGTTAACGAATTTCGGTTCGTCTTTGTCTGCGGCGCTGTTGTGGTTGGCGAATTTTTCTTTCGCCATTTTATCGGCGGTTTCGATGACGGCGTCGAAGGTTTCTTTGCTGTGTTCGCTGAAGCGCTCGCGCTGGGTGAGGGCTTCGGTGTTCATTACTTCGTAGAGCTGGAACGCCAGGTCGCGGCGGTCGATCAGGGTGTCGGTCATTCTTGGTCTCCTGTTGATTGGCCATAGCGTCTCATACCGGCTATGGTTGTTGGAATTGTCATTTCTGACTTATTATTGGCCAAATCCGCCAAGATTCGCATTTGCAAGACGGCCACTGTCAAGGGGACTCTCTTCCGGGAGACGCCGTGAACCCATCCGTGGGGGCTTGAGCGCAGCTTCCCTGCTGCGCACACTCCCGGAAGAGAGTCCCCATGCCAGCGGCCTGACAGGAAGATTGCCGTCATGCCAGTTCATCCGATGCCACAACCCAAAACACAGACACTGCATAAATGAAAACCGTCACTATCATCGGCTTTAACGGAGCGCTGGCCAGTGCCATCACCGGCATGATCGATCTGTTTCGCCTGGCCGGGGTGACCTGGGCACGAATCCATGGCGAACAGCCAACAGCCCGGTTCAGAACCCGGCTGTTAACCGAAACCGGTGAGCCCTGCCGATGCATTAATGGCGTGACCTTGCTGGCGGATGGCTCCTGGCAGGATATCGATGAAATAGGTACCGATGACCTGCTGATTATTCCGACCATTGGTGCCCCTATTGATGACATTCTGCAAACCAACAAACCATTAATTCAGTGGCTTTCACAGTTTCAGGATGCACCCCCCGGCGATGTTCGGGTGGCCAGTAATTGTACCGGTGCGTTTTTGTTGGCGGCGGCGGGATTGCTTGATGGCAGGGAGGCGACCACCCACTGGGGGTTTGGCGATCCGTTCAGGCGGCGGTTTCCGCGGGTCGATCTGCATCCTGAAAAGCTGGTGACGGTCGATGGACCGGTGGCCTGTGCCGGGGGCGGCATGGCCTGGTGGGACCTTGGGGTGTATCTGGTAGAGCGGTTAGCGGGAGCCCAGGTGGCCCGGGAATTGGCGAAAGCCTTTGTGATTGATGCCGGGCGCACCAGCCAGGCGCCTTACAGTGTGCTGCAGGCCAAGCGGTACCACTCGGACCAGGCGATTCACAAGCTGCAGGATTGGCTGGAAAAACATTTCCGGAAACCGGTATCGCTACCGGAACTGTCCGCACTTGCCGGTTTGTCCGAGCGCTCGCTGTTGCGTCGGTTCCGCCAGGCAACCGGAGACTCTCCCTCCACTTATCTGCAGTTGTTGCGGGTCGAGGAGGCTCGCCGCCAGCTGGAATCCACAGCGGCGGGGCTTGAATCGGTGACCCGGGCCGTGGGCTACGAGGATGTCAGCTCATTCAGCCGATTGTTTCGCCGCCATACCGGCCTGTCGCCCGGTGCCTATCGCGCAAAGTTCAGTTAGTCGGCCTGAGGCTGGGAATCGGCAGAGATTTGGGCTAGGGTTGTGGCCCGTGTTATGCATCGAAACGAGACAGTAGGCAGTTTTTTGCCGTGTTACGTAAATATTTCTGACAGAGCCATCCCGTTTGGGGGAGGTTGACATGAACACAGCAATCAAAAAGAACCAGGCGGATATTCTCAGCCGGTTGTATGACATGAAACTCAGGCAGGTTGAGCACGCCCTGCAGCAGGGCAACAGTCTGCATTGTCAGGTTTTACAGGCCGAAGCCGAAGCCATATTCAATGCTTTGAAGTTGGCCCGGTAGCCGCCTCGAACACGGCGGCCACCGGAACTTGCAGAGCACCATCGTCAGATAGCAGCAGCTACTTCGGTCCCCTGCCGGATAGCACGCTTGGCGTCCAGCTCTTCTGCCAGGTCGGCGCCGCCGATCAGGTGGGCACTGGTTCCCGCCGCTTCCAGCTGATCAAACAGCTCCCGATAAGACTCCTGCCCCGCGCAAAGGATCACGTTGTCGACGTCCAGCACACGGCTCTCAACGGTGTTGCCGTCCTTGTCGCGCACGCTGATGTGCAGGCCCTGGTCATCGATTCGCTCGTAGCTGCAGCCTTTGAGCATTTCGACATCCCGGTGCTTGAGGCTGCTCCGATGCACCCAACCTGAAGTTTTACCCAGGCCTCCGCCGACTTTCCCGGTTTTACGCTGCATCAGGTAGATTTTCCGGGGTGTTTCCGCCGGCGCCCGTTCAGCCAGACCACCGGGGCCTTCGAATTCGGGGTTAACGCCCCACTCGGCCTGCCAGT
The DNA here is from genome assembly GCF_049943275.1 of Marinobacter sp. VGCF2001. Lineage (NCBI taxonomy): Bacteria > Pseudomonadati > Pseudomonadota > Gammaproteobacteria > Pseudomonadales > Marinobacteraceae > Marinobacter > Marinobacter sp. VGCF2001. Next base: position 157,021 of record NZ_JBNFVX010000004.1, on the reverse strand, counting down.
CAGCCACGCTGACCTGCTCTCCCTCCGGCTGTTTGTCGAAGTTGTGGGTCAGGAATTCGCTGACGTCGAAGCCAATCCCCCCTGCCCCAATCACGGCCACGTTCTTGCCCACTGTTTTGTTGTGGCGAAGGACATCGAGATAGCCCAGCACCTTGGGATGATCGATGCCCTCAATAGCCGGTGTCCGTGGCTTTACTCCGGTGGCCACGATGACATCGTCGAAGGCCTGCTCGATCAACTCCGCCGCCTGCACGCGGGTGCCCAGTTTCAGATCGATTTCCAGCAATTCAATCTGGCGCTGGTAATAACGCAGAGTCTCGTAGAATTCTTCCTTGCCCGGTATGCGCTTGGCGTAATTGAACTGGCCGCCAATCTTGTCGTCGGCTTCAAACAGCGTCACTTTGTGGCCTCGCCTGGCCGCTGTTGTCGCCGCCGCAAGCCCGGCCGGCCCGGCACCGACAACGGCAACACGGCGAACCACCGGTGCCACGGTGAGCACCAGTTCGGTCTCATGACAGGCGCGGGGATTCACCAGGCAGGAGGCGCGCTTGGCCTGGAATACGTGGTCCAGGCAGGCCTGGTTACAGGCAATGCAGGTGTTGATTTCATCACCGCGGCCCTGCTCGGCCTTGCGCACAAACTCGCTGTCTGCCAGTAAAGGCCGGGCCATGGAGACCATGTCGGCCTTGCCAGCGGCCAGGATTTCTTCGCCTTTCTCAGGGGTGTTGATCCGGTTGGTGGTGCAGACCGGAATGTTCACTTCACCATAGAATTTGGCGGTCACATCGGCAAAACCGCCACGGGGCACCGAGGTGACGATGGTGGGCACCCGGGCCTCGTGCCAGCCAATTCCGGTATTGATGATGGTGGCTCCGGCTTGCTCGATGGCTTTACCCAGGGTGACAACCTGGTCCCAGGTCTGGCCGCCCTCCACCAGATCCAGCATGGATAACCGGTAAATAATGATGAAGTCAGGGCCCACGGCCTCGCGCATCCGGCGGACGATCTCTACCGGCAGGCGCATACGGTTTTCAAACGGCCCACCCCATTTATCGGTGCGCTTGTTGGTTCGTTCGCACAGGAACTGGTTGATGAAGTAGCCTTCCGAGCCCATCACCTCCACGCCGTCATATCCGGCAAACCTGGCCAGTTTGGCGGCGCTAACGAAATCATTGATCTGCCGCTCTACGCCCCGGGTCGACAACGCCCTGGCTTTGAACGGGCTGATCGGCGCCTTGGTGGCCGACGCCGAAACAATCAGCGGCTGATAGCCATAGCGCCCGGCGTGCAGCAACTGCAGGCAGATCTTCCCGCCTGCCTCGTGCACGGCACCGGTGACATGACGGTGCAACAAAGCGGTAGCGCGGTTGTTCATGGTGGAGGACAGCGGAGCCAGCTGACCGACCAGGTTGGGTGAAAAACCACCGGTAACCATGAGCCCGACGCCACCCTCTGCGCGTTCTGCGAAATACCTGGCAAACTTGTGGATATTCCAGAATCGGTCTTCAAGGCCGGTGTGCATCGACCCCATCAGCACCCGGTTTTTGAGCTCGGTGAACCCGAGATCGAGCGGTTTTAACAGGTTCGGATAGGTATTGGTCATGGCTTACTCTCTTCAGATTTTTATCGGGAGTATACACTTGATCAATCGTATGTTTACTTGACCTCACAGACGGGCCACGTATTATCGCATTTCAAGTTCTGCTGACGGAGCAACCATGACCGAAAGGTCCTACGGCTGCATTAGAATTATCCGCCCGCCCGTTACCGCCGATATTGCGCGGCATCGGGGCCGTCTTCCGTATTTTCCGGACCCACCCGTTTCCCGCTGATTCACTTCCTCTGATGCAGGTTCCGTCACGATACACGCCGTGCAGGGTGCCCGGCCGGAGGCTAGACTCAGGCAAACACGCCTTCAGTATTCATGTAAAAGAAAACCAATAACGAGGTTGCGATGTCGCTACCGCTGGTTGTATTTCTGCCTTTTTTAGGGGCTATCATCGCCCCGCTGTTCGCTCTGGGAGGGCGAACAGCGATTGCGATTGCTTCTTCTGTCCCGGCCATTATTGCCCTCGCAGCGTTGTTCCCCCACTGGGAAACCCTCGCAGACGGCGGTACCGTATTGAACAGCTGGCAATGGCTGCCGGCCATCGGCATCTCGTTCAGTTTTCGCCTTGACGGCCTGTCGCTGCTATTTGCATTACTGATTCTGGTTATCGGCATTCTGATCATTCTCTATGCCCGCTACTATCTGAAGCCGGCAGAGAATATCGGCAAATTCTACGCCCTCCTGCTGTGTTTCAAAGGCTCCATGCTGGGTATTGTGCTGTCCAGTAACCTGCTGTTGATGATGATTTTCTGGGAGTTGACCAGCCTTACCTCGTTCCTGCTGATCAGTTTCTGGAACCACAAGCAAGATGCACGGCGGGGCGCCCGGATGGCGCTGGCCATCACGGGCGGCGGCGGGCTGGCCCTGCTCGCGGGCATTCTGATGCTTGGAAACATCGTCGGGAGTTTTGAGCTGGATGACGTGTTGGCGGCCGGGGACCAGATCAAGGCGCACGCCATGTATCCGATTGCGCTCACATTGATTCTGCTGGGCGCCTTCACCAAATCGGCTCAGTTCCCGTTCCATTTCTGGCTGCCCCACGCCATGCAGGCCCCGACACCGGTTTCAGCTTACCTGCACTCGGCGACCATGGTAAAAGCCGGCATTTTCCTGATGGCCCGCCTCTATCCAGCCCTGGCCGGTACCGAACAGTGGTTTTATATGGTCAGCTTTACCGGTATGGCTACCTTGCTGATTGGCGCTTACGTGGCCATGTTCAAACATGACCTGAAAGGGCTATTGGCGCATTCAACCGTCAGTCACCTCGGGCTGATCACCCTGCTGTTCGGCATGGGTACGGAACTGGCGGCGGTAGCAGCCGTCTTCCACGTGATCAATCACGCGATTTTCAAGGCCTCCCTGTTCATGGCGGCCGGCATCATTGATCATGAAACCGGCACCCGCGATATGCGGCGGATAAACGGACTCTGGCGCTATATGCCTCACACCGCCACACTGGCCATGGTTGCGGCCTCCTCCATGGCGGGGGTGCCACTGCTGAACGGGTTCCTCAGCAAGGAAATGTTCTTTGCCGAATCCCTGGAGCTGAACCTGCCGGGCATCTGGGCGTGGCTGCCACCCATCGTTGCCACCCTCGCCGGTATTTTTGCGGTTGCCTACTCGGCCCGCTTTATCCACGATGTCTTTTTTAACGGTAAGCCGGTCAATCTGCCTATTTACCCGCCCCATGAACCGCCCCGGTACATGAAGATACCGGTCGAGATTCTGGTCTTTGCCTGCATCATGGTCGGCATATTCCCGGCGATTTCCGTGGGCCCACTGCTGAACGCGGCAGCCAGCGCCACGCTCGGCGGCGCGGTGCCGGACTATCAGCTTGCCGTCATTCACGGATTCAACCTGCCACTGATGATGAGTTTTGCCGCGTTCATCGGTGGGCTGATCATGTACAGCCAGCGCCAGAAGTTCTTCGACTTCCATGCCCGCTTCAAGGAAATTGATGAAAAAGCCGTTTTCGAATCTGTTGTCCTGCGCGTGGTTGATCTGGCGAATCGCTTCACGACACGGATCGAAAATGGCTCGCTTCAGCGATACGCCATGTTGCTGGTCGTCAGTGTGCTGGCGGTCGCCGCGATGCCGCTGCTGGATCTCGGTATTTTCGTCGGCGAACAGGGTTTGAGCCCGTTAGACTGGCCAACGGCCATTGCCGCAGGTGTTTTGGTGCTGTGTGCCCTGGCCACCGCCGCCATGCACCGGCAACGATTCTATGCTCTGGTGCTGCTCAGCGTTGTTGGGCTGATTGTGGCTCTCGCCTTTGCCCGTTTCTCGGCACCAGACCTGGCCATGACCCAGCTCTCCGTGGAAGTGGTCACTATTGTTCTGTTGATGCTGGCGCTGTTCTATATGCCGGCCTGGACGCCGGTGGAGACGCCGCTCAGACGTCGTCTGCGGGATGTCACCATTGCCGGCATTGCCGGCATCGGCATGACTCTGGTGACGCTGGCGATGCTGACCCAGCCATTCAGTTCCATTTCCGAGTTCTTCCTGGCAAACAGCAAATCCGGCGGTGGCGGTACTAACGTGGTCAATGTCATTCTGGTGGACTTCCGGGGCTTCGATACCCTCGGTGAGATCACGGTTCTGGCCATTGCTGCGCTGGGCATCTATGCCTTGCTGAAGAACACCCCCTTAACGCCGCCGCCCAGCGATGGCGAGGGCCATGCCTGGTCCCGGGATACGCACCCGCTGATGCTGCGCCTGATAGCCCGGCCGCTGCTGCCGCTGTCGCTGATGATTTCGGCCTTCATTTTCCTGCGTGGCCATAATCTTCCCGGTGGTGGTTTCATTGCCGGCCTGATCACGTCGATCGCACTGATCCTCCAGTACATTGCCAGTGGCATGGACTGGACCCAGGACCGGGTGCCGTTCCGCTACCACAATGTCATCGGGCTCGGACTGCTGTTCGCCTTTGTAGCAGGCGCCGGGAGCCTGGCCTTCGGTTATCCGTTCCTGACGTCAACCTTCGGCTACATCACATGGCCGGTGGTTGGCAAGTTCGAGGTAGCCTCGGCGCTGGTGTTTGATCTCGGCGTCTATTTGACGGTCATCGGAGCAACCCTGCTGGCACTGGTCAGTATTGGCCGGATATCTCCCCACTCGGCGATCAAGAGTAAAAAGGAGGGCGCGTAATGGAACTCGTGTTCGCATTGGTTATTGGTGCCCTGACCGCATCCGGGGTATATCTGTTGCTGCGGGCGCGCACGTTTCCCGTGGTGGTCGGTCTCACGTTGCTGTCTTATGGCGTCAACCTCTTCCTGTTCTCAACCGGCCGGTTGTCGACCGGGGAGCAACCCATTCTCGGCAGTGCCGAAAGTTACGCCGACCCACTACCCCAGGCACTGGTTCTGACCGCCATCGTCATCGGCTTTGCCATGACCGCCTTTGTGGTGGTGATGTCCCTGCGGAATCTCGCGGATAATGAAGATGACCATGTGGATGGAAAGCAACCCTACAAATCGCCGGCCCCGGAGGAAGAAGTGGAGGTAAACGGTAAATGAACCATTGGCTTACCGCTCCGATTCTGATTCCTCTGATTGGCGGCATTCTGCAAGCCCTTATGGGCTATGCCCCCATTACACTGCGCCGGACCCTGGCACTGGCGACCACGGTATTGATCCTGATTTCAGCCATTGTACTTCTGGTGCTGGCTGACGATGGCAGTTACCGCATTTACGCTTTCGGGAACTGGCAACCCCCGTTCGGCATTGTCATGGTGCTCGACCGACTGGCGGCCCTGATGCTGGTCATGACAGCGGTGCTGGCTCTGTTCTGCCATCTCTATGCCATTGGTGGTGCAGATGAAGGTAACCGGCAGTTCCATGCTTTGTTCCTGTTCCAGCTCATGGGGCTGAACATTGCGTTCCTCACGGGTGATCTGTTCAACCTGTTTGTTGCGTTCGAGGTGCTGCTTATTGCCTCCTATGGCCTGCTGATGCATGGCGGCGGCACCATCAGAACGGTGCCTGGTCTGCACTATGTGGTGCTTAATCTGATTGGCTCTGCCATTTTCCTGATCAGCGTGGGCATGATTTACAGTGTCACCGGCACGCTGAACATGGCAGACCTGGCGGTTAAAATCCCCGAAGTGTCCGGAGAAGGCGTTAACATCGTCAAGGCGGGCGGCATGATGCTGCTGGTGGTGTTCGGCCTGAAAGCCGCCATTCTGCCCTTGTGCTTCTGGTTGCCACGGGCCTACTCCAAAGCGACCGCGCCCGTTGCGGCCCTGTTCGCGGTGATGACCAAAGTCGGCATCTACGCCATCCTGCGGGTCTATCCGCTGGTGTTCGGCGACGATGCCGGCGAATTGGCCAACCTGGGCATGGACTGGCTGTTCCCGATCGCCCTGGCCACCCTTGCCATGGGGGTCATCGGGGCGCTGGGCTCTGGCACCCTGAAAACCCTGGTGGCGTGGCAGGTGATTATCTCTGTGGGCACCCTGCTGGCTCCTATTTCTCTGGGCTCGGAGGCCGGCCTGTCTGCCGCCCTGTTCTATATGCTGAGCACCACCTGGACGGTCGGCGGCCTGTTCCTTGTGTCAGAACTGATCGCCAATCAGCGCGGCAGTGCCGGTGACCGGATCATTACCGCGCCGAAAATGTATAACCGGACCTTGCTGAGCATTTTGTTCCTGGTGGGTGCGGTGGCCGCGGCAGGCCTTCCGCCCCTGAGCGGCTTTTTCGGCAAGGTGCTGATTCTTCAGTCGGTCGAGTCTGGCCGTGATATGGCGTGGCTGTGGTCGGTCCTGCTGACCGGCAGCTTCCTTACCGTGATTGCCTATAGCCGCGCCGGTAGCATTGTCTTCTGGCGGACCGTCGACGGCCATCTGGAAAAGCCAGATCCGCTCAATGGCCGGATTTCCGTGGCAGCCGGCGCTCTGACCGCACTGGCGGTGGTCATGGTGGTGCTGGCCGGGCCCATTACACGCTACACCGATGCTACGGCAGAACAGCTCCACAACAACGACGCCTACATCGAGATCTTGCAGTTTCCGATGGTCGGGGAGGATAACTGATGCTTGATCGTCTTAGGTTCCCCCAACCCTGGCTGAGCCTGACCCTGTTTGTCATGTGGCAGTTTTTGAGTGATGGCATCAGCGGTGGCAGCCTGGTTCTGGGCCTGATTCTGGCCTGGGTGATTCCGCTGATGACCCAGGGCTTCTGGCCTGACCCGCCCGCCTTCCTCAAAGGCTGGCGCGCCCCCGCCTACCTGCTGCGGGTACTCTGGGATATTGTGATTGCCAGCGTGGATGTCGCAAGGCTGATCCTGAGCCCCCGAGAACCGCGCCCGATGTTCATCTGTTATACCCTGGAACTGGAGAACCCGCTGGGCATAAGCATTCTGGCCAGCACCATTTCCCTGACACCCGGTACGGTAAGCGCGGATGTCAGTGACGACAACAAGCTGCTTCTGATCCACGCCCTGGATGCCGAGGACGAACAAGAAGTCATCGACACCATCCGGGCCCGCTATGAAAAGCCTTTGCTGGAGATGTTCCAATGATGCTCAATGCACTGTACATCACCATCGCCATGGTCACGCTGGCCGCCCTGCTAAACGTCTATCGCCTGATTAAGGGGCCGGATGCGCCAGACCGGATACTGGCGCTCGATACCCTCTACATCAATGCCATTGCACTGATCATTCTGCTGGGGATTACACTGAAAACCCGAATGTATCTTGAATCTGCCCTGCTGATTGCGGTGATGGGCTTTGTCGGCACGGTCGCCATGGCGAAATACCTCAAACGCGGCAGCGTCATTGAATAAACCGGAGCGCACCCTATGAGCACCTTCGCGGAATATGCTATTTCCATCATGTTGATTATCGGTGGAATTTTTACTCTGGTCGGCGCCATTGGCCTGGCCCGCCTGCCCGATTTCTATACCCGCCTGCATGGGCCGACCAAAGCCACCACGGTGGGCGTAGGCGCTATTGTCATCAGTTCGGTAATCTACTTCAGCACCCTGGGCCAGGGGGTCGGCGTAGAGGAAATTCTGATCACAGCGTTCCTCTTCATGACCGCGCCGATCAGTGCCAACTTTCTGGCAAAGGCCGCCATGCATCTGGAAGTAAAAACCACGAAAACCACTCGTGGCCAAACCTGGGATCAATAACCGCTTGAAAATCAGAGGCTGTATGAGCCTTTTGGTCAAACGATACGTAATTAAACAAAAGGCTAGCAACATCAACCATTTTTAAATAATTTCTTGTCAGGCCTAAGAGGAGCCACCGTCCATGATGTTACTGGCTGTGCTTTCCGGTTTTCTGCTGGCATTCGCTGTGCCGGCGCTGCATCGTATGGCAGGCCATTACATTGGTTGGGTGCTGGCTTTGTTGCCGGCGAGTCTGCTGGTGTTTTTTATCAGCCTCGTGCCTGCCGTTCGTGAACAGGGCTCGCTACTGATCGAAAATCCCTGGATGCCGGGCCTGGGGATAACGCTCGACTTTCTGATTGATGGCCTGTCCCTCGTCTTCGCGCTTCTGATTACCGGCATCGGCACCTTCATACTGATCTACGCCGGCGCCTATCTCAAAGGCCATAAGGACCTGGTTCGCTTCTACGTCATCATGCTCTGTTTCATGGCGTCCATGCTCGGGCTGGTTCTGGCCGACAACCTGATTACCTTCTTCGTGTTCTGGGAATTGACCAGCATTACTTCCTATATGCTGATTGGTTTCAACCACGAAGATGCCGAAGCGAGAAAATGTGCGCTGCAAGGGCTGTTTGTCACGGCAGGCGGTGGTCTCGTGCTGATGGCCGGCCTGATCCTTCTGATGTTCATCACCGGAAGCCATTCGTTCTCCGGAGTGCTTGCCTCAAACCTGCTTATTTATGAGCACCCGTACTACACGGCGGCCGCCGTTTGTATTCTGATCGGGGCCTTCACCAAGTCCGCACAGGTACCATTCCACTTCTGGCTGCCCAACGCCATGGCGGCACCAACCCCGGTCTCCGCCTTCCTGCATTCGGCCACCATGGTGAAAGCAGGCGTGTATCTGCTGGCCCGATTGAATTCATCCATGGGCGAGGACACGTTATGGAGCGGGTCGCTACTGGCGTTCGGGGCGGCCACCATGCTCACGGGGGCCTATCTGGCCTTCAGCAGCACCGGCATCAAAAAGATTCTGGCCTACTCCACCGTGATGGCCCTTGGCACGCTCACCATGCTCATCGGCGTTGGAACAGAGCTGGCGATTACCGCCTTTATTTGCTTCCTTGTGGCACATTCGTTGTACAAGGGCGCACTGTTCATGCTGGCCGGCGCGCTGGACCATGAAACCGGGACCAAAGACATTACCAAGATGGGCGGGCTCCGTAACCCGATGCCGAAGACGGCGCTGATCACCGGGTTAGCGGCGCTCTCGTTGGCGGGGCTTCCGCCTCTGTTCGGTTTTGTGGCCAAAGAACTCCTACTCGAGTCACTGTTGCACGCGCCGATGTGGCAACCCCTGTTATTGGTGACGACGGTGCTCTCTGCCATTCTGGTGGTAGCGGTGGCGGGCCTGGTTTTGATCAAACCGTTTTTCGGCCCGGAAATCCGAACGCCCAAACAGCCTCACGAAGCGCCGGGAGCGATGCTGATCGGCCCCGCGGTACTGGCAATGCTGGCGCTGGGCTTTGGCCTTATCCCCTCCCTGCCCGCCAGCTGGGTGCTTGATGCCGCCATTTCCTCGGTGTCTGGCGGCCCCGTGGATACTGCCCTGGCGCTATGGCACGGCATCAATGTGCCCCTGATACTGTCAGGGATCAGCCTGCTGGCCGGTTCGCTCCTGGTCGCCAACTGGCACCGGCTCCGGCCGACGTTAAGCGCCATCAATACCGCCGGCAGCCGTATTGGCCCGGAGGCCGGCTATTTCCGGTTCATGCTGGGCATCACCCAGGTCGCTGGCTGGCAGACGCGGCTGTTGCAGAACGGCGTGCTTGGTATTTATCTGCTTGTCCTGGTTCTGGTTACCTTTGGGCTGGCCGGCTACACCCTGCTGAGCCGACATGGCCTCCAGCTCACACTGGATTTCAGCGACAGCTATTTTTACGAGTGGGGGATTGCACTGCTAATCGTCGCCTCGACGGTCTTCGCCTGTGTCACCCGGTCGAGACTGGGTTCAGTTGCCTCGGTCGGGGTTCTCGGGTTTGGTGTCGCACTGACCTTTATCCACTTCAGCGCACCCGACCTGGGTATCACGCAACTTCTGGTCGAGACGCTCACGGTGATACTGCTGGTGCTGGTGCTTTTCCGGCTGCCTCCGTTCGCCAAGCTGTCGTCGACCTGGGAGCGGTACCGCGACCTATCCGTGGCGGTCTTCGCCGGCGCCGTGATGACACTGATTATGCTGGCAGCACTGGACATTCAGTATTTCGACAGCATCTCGAGCTATTACATTGAAAACAGTTACGGGCTCGCCTTCGGTAAAAACATCGTCAACGTCATCCTGGTGGACTTCCGACAGCTGGATACCCTGGGGGAGATATTCGTTCTTGGACTGGCGGCCATCGGTGTTTACTCAATGATCAAGCTTCGGGCGGAGGACCAGTACAAACCATGAAATCCAACACCCTGATCCTGCACACTGCCGCTCTGGCGATCATGCCTTTGCAACTGATGTTCTCTATTTTCCTGCTCTTGCGCGGGCATGACGAACCAGGCGGCGGATTTATTGGCGGGCTGGTTGCTGCCAGTGCCTTCGTACTTCATGCGTTTTCTTTTGGTGCGGAATCAACGCAAAAGCTGCTGCGCGTGCAACCCCGAGACATTCTGGCCGCCGGCCTGCTTTTTGGCCTGGCTTCAACCCTGCCCGCACTGCTGACCGGCCAGCCCATGCTCACGGCATTCTGGTGGCAACTTCCTTTGCCTGGCGATGGCTACCTGAAATTGTCGACTGTGCTGGTCTTCGACATCGGCGTGTACCTGGCCGTGCTGGGTACCCTGATGACATTTGTTATCGGCCTGATGGAGTCCGAGGAATGACAGCCACAACCGTTGTCACTGAAAAGGGGGCGTTATGGAAAGCCTGATGGCCCTTGTGATCGGCGTTCTGTTCGCCGCCAGTATCTACATGATGCTCCGGCGCTCGATCGTCAAAATTGTCATCGGCCTGATCATCCTCAGTAACGCGGCCAATCTGCTGATTTTCGTGGTGGCGGGTTTAACCCGGGGCGCACCACCGCTGATCGCTGATGGCGCCGACCAAATCACCGGGGTGGTCGCAGACCCACTGCCCCAGGCCCTGATACTGACAGCCATCGTGATTGCTTTCAGTGTCCTGGCGTTTGCCGTGGTGCTGATACGCCGCGCCTATGAGGTGGTCGGTACCGATGATCTGGACAAAATGAAGGATACGGACACTTGAACCTGGAAGTTGTGCTCCCGATTCTGATACCGCTGACTGCCGGTGCCCTCTCCCTGGCACTCTGGCGCTCTATCCGACTTCAGCGCATCGTGGCTGTCGTCGCGACTGCCTTGCTGCTGGCCACCAGCATCTGGTTAATGCACTCAACCGTTGAACAGGGGTTTCTGGTGGTGGAAATGGGCAGCTGGCCAGCGCCCTTCAGTATTGTGCTGGTATCCGACGTTCTCGGGGCCATCATGATTCTGCTGACCGGTATCATCGGCCTGGCCATTGCACTCTACTCCCTGGCCTCCACGCCTGACGGTCACCAGAAATTCGGCTATTACCCATTGATGCACTTGCTGCTTGCCGGTGTGGCAGGGGCATTCCTGACCGGCGACATCTTCAACCTGTTTGTCTGGTTTGAGGTTATGTTGCTGGCGTCCTTCGCCCTGCTCACGCTAGGCGGCGAGCGCGCCCAGATGGAGGGGGCCATCAAATATGTCACCCTCAACCTGTTTTCCTCCGCGCTGTTCCTGTCAGCGGTCGGCCTGCTCTATGGCATGGTCGGCACGCTCAATATGGCCGACATCGCCCAGAAAGTAAGCCAGGTGGACGATCCCGGCATGGTAACGGTGGTGTCGGTCATGTTCATGGTGTCTTTTGGCATCAAGGCTGCGGCCTTTCCGCTGTTTTTCTGGCTTCCAGCGTCTTATCACACCCCCCAGGTGGCGGTTTCAGCGCTGTTTGCGGGACTACTGACCAAAGTCGGGGTCTATGCCCTGTACCGGGTGTTCACGCTTATATTTACCCAGGATGTCGACTACACCCACAACATTCTCCTGTGGGCCGCGGCGCTGACCATGCTGACCGGGGTGCTCGGGGCGGCCGCGCAGTTCGAGTTTCGCCGAATCCTGTCGTTCCACATTGTCAGCCAGATCGGCTATATGCTGCTCGGGTTGGCCCTGTTCACGCCACTGGCCCTGATCGGCGGCGTGTTTTACATCATGCATCACATCATCGTGAAGACGAACCTGTTCCTGGTCAGCGGCATCACCTACCGCCTGCTCGGGAGCTATGAGTTGAAGGATCTCGGTGGTGTTTATCGCCAGCGCCCCTATCTGGCGCTGCTGTTTCTGATTCCTGCCTTGTCGCTGGCCGGAATTCCTCCGCTTTCGGGCTTTTTCGCCAAATTTGTTGTGGTGCGCGCAACCCTCGAATCCAGCGAATACGTCGTCGCCGCAATCGCATTGCTGGTGGGCCTGCTGACCCTCTACTCAATGATCAAAATCTGGGCGGAAGTGTTCTGGAAAAAGCTTCCGGAGCACGTTACTGACCAGCGCAGACTCAACGGTAGCATCCGGGCCCGGCACGAATGGGCCTATTACCTGCCGGTGTTCGGCCTGGCCGTCTGCACCCTGCTCATCGGGCTCTATGGCCAGCCCGTGTACGCGTTGGCAGAAACCGCTGCACAGCAACTGATGAACCCGCACCTCTACATTGAGGCGGTACTCGGGGAGCAAAGCAAATGATCGGCCTGTTCTGGAACCTGCTGCTGGCCCTGGCCTGGGTCACGCTCACCGGCAGCATCACCGCGATGAACCTGCTCGCCGGTCTGCTCTTTGGCTATCTGGCGCTCATGGTCCTGCAGAAGCAGGTGCCCGCGCTGAAAGGTTATTCCCGGAAAATTACCCGTTTCGTCGGCTTTCTGGCCTACTTCCTCAAGGAACTGGTCAAATCAAACCTCAGGGTTGCCTATGACATTGCCACCCCGGTCTGGCACATGAAGCCCGGCGTGATTGCATTCCCTCTGACTGCCCGCACCGACATGGAAATCCTGTTTGTCAGCAGCGTTATCTCGCTGACTCCCGGGACCCTGAGCCTGGATGTATCAGACGACCGGAAGGTACTGTTTATCCATGCCATGTTCCTGCACGACGAGGAGCAACTCCGGCAAGGCCTGAGGGAACTGGAACGCCGGATTCTCAAGGTGATGCGCTAGGAGGCATGCCATGCTCAATATTGTGATCAATATCGTTTACCTGATGCTGTCGCTGGCACTGCTGTTCGCCTTCATTCGTCTGACCCGCGGCCCGTCCCTGCCTGACCGGGTGGTCGCACTGGAGCTGATCGCCTCGGTTGTGGTCGGTTACGTGGGCGTACACGCCATCGACACCGGGGTTGCCAGTTTTCTGGACGTTGCCATTGTGGTGGCCCTGACCGCGTTTCTGGCCGCCATCGGTTTCGCACGGTTTGTCGAGAGAGGAGGTGTGAACCATGACTGACATCATCGTTTCGATTCTGCTGCTGGCGGGCGCCTCGTTTATGGTGCTCGCGGCTGTCGGCATTTTAAGGCTGCCAGACCTGCCTACCCGAATGCATGCCAGTACCAAAGCCGGGGCGCTCGGAGCCATGCTGACTATGGGCGGCGTGGCTTTCCATTTTGGCGACAGCACGGTGGTGGCCCGCGCCATTGCCATTGTTATTTTCATTCTGCTGACAGCCCCGATTGCCGCCCATGTTATCGGCAGAGCCGGTTATTTCACCGGCACCAGGCTTTGGAGCGGCACCCTGAAAGACGAATTGCGTGAGCGATACGACCCCATCACCCACAAGCTTTCCAGTGGGCTGCCACGGGCGGCGGAAGAGGCCCGCTTAAAACCAGAAAAAACCACGCCAAAGCAATAGCTTGGTATTGGAAGGACCAGGAAGTTCAGTATAGTTGATGATGAACGTCTAGTCTGACGACCATAACAATTACAAGCAGAGGAAGAGGACAACAACATGGCACAAACCCGAATTCTCAAACCCGCTGACAATGCTTACCCGTACCCGCTTCTGATCAAGCGCTTGCTGATGTCCGGGCCCCGGTATAACCCGAAGCAGGAAATCGTTTACGCCAACCGCAGCCGGTACACCTATGAGGACCTGGTCGAGCGCATCCATCGCCTCGCCAATGCCCTGACCGATGCAGGCATCAAGCCCGGCGATACTGTCGCCGTCATGGACTGGGACACCCCGCGCTACCTGGAGTGCTTCTTCGCCATCCCCATGATTGGCGCGGTTTTGCACACGGTCAACGTGCGCCTGTCTCCCGAGCAGATTGTCTATACCATGAACCACGCCGAGGACGATGCGGTACTGGTGCATGATGATTTCCTGCCGATTATCGAGAGCGTAAAAGGCGACATCGAAACGGTTAAAACCTGGATTCAGGTAACCGACAGAGACCAACCGGGGGAAACCTCTCTGGACACCCACGGCGAGTATGAGTCTCTGCTGGCCGCCTCCGCTGACCATTTTGACTTCCCGGACTTCGACGAAAACAGTGTTGCCACCACGTTCTACACCACCGGCACTACTGGTAACCCCAAGGGGGTGTTCTTCAGCCATCGTCAGCTGGTTCTGCATACCCTCTCCATGGCCGGCAGCATTTCCCACTTCGACGAAATGCCGTTGCTGCGATCCTCCTCGGTGTATATGCCCGTTACCCCCATGTTCCATGTCCATGCCTGGGGCGTGCCCTACGCCGCCACGATGATGGGCATCAAGCAAGTGTATCCCGGGCGTTATGAGCCAGAGCTTCTGGTCGACCTGATCAAAGAGCACAACGTCAGTTTCTCTCACTGCGTGCCCACCATCATGCAAATGATGATGGCCACCGAGTCCATCAAAACCGCAGACCTGAGCAACTGGCACGTGCTGATTGGCGGCAGTGCCCTGACCAAAGGTCTGTGCGATGCCGGCAGCAAACTGGGTATCAAGATGTTCACCGGCTATGGGATGTCGGAAACCTGTCCGCTGCTGAGCCTGACCCACCTGAACCCCGAAGACATGGAATTACCGCCCGAACAGCAAACCGCGATCCGGGTAAAAACAGGGGTGGCCGTGCCCATGGCCGAGCTGGAGATCGTCGACCCCGATGGCAAACCGCTGCCGCATGACGGCGAGGCCAAAGGCGAAGTGGTGGCCCGGGCACCCTGGCTGACCCAGAGTTACTTCAAACAGCCGGACAAAGGCGAGGAGCTGTGGCAGGGCCAGTGGCTGCATACCGGCGATGTGGCCTCCATGGAAGCGGATAACACCCTGACCATCAAAGACCGCATCAAGGATGTGATCAAGACCGGGGGCGAATGGCTGTCCTCTCTCGACCTTGAGAACATGATCAGTCAGCATCCGGCGGTCGCCGGCGCCGCGGTGGTCGGCATTCCGGACGAGAAATGGGGTGAGCGCCCGTTCGCACTGGTCACCCTCAAGCCCGGCGAGGATATTTCAGAGCAGGACATCAAGCAGCACCTGCAACAGTTCGTCGACAATGGCGACATCAACAAGTGGGCGATTCCGGAGCAAATGCGCTTCGTGGAGGACATTCCGAAAACCAGCGTGGGTAAAATCAACAAGAAACTGATCCGGGATCAGTTGCAGGATTAATCCTGGTCGAAACACGCCGGCTTCGGGCATCCCGCTGCCGGCGCCTCGGAATCTGCCGAAGCCGTGAAGAGTGGCCGGTCAGAGGCCCGAGAAAGTGAAATCCACCTCGGGTTGCTTGCCGGCCACAAAGTCGGCCAGGGCGGCGGCAGATCCACAGGAGTGGGTCCACCCCAGAGTACCGTGCCCGGTGTTCAGGTAAAGATTGCTGAAATGGCTCTTGCCAATATAGGGCACGTTGGATGGCGTGGACGGCCGCAACCCGGTCCAGAACTCGGCCTGATCCCAGTACCCCGCCTCTGGCATCACTTCCGCCGCACGGCGCACAATGGCCCGGCAACGGGTAAAGCTCAGATCACGGCCATAGCCGTTGAGCTCGGCCGTGCCCGCCACCCGCATCCGATCGCCCAGACGCGAATACACCAGTTTGTATTCATCGTCGGTGAGACTGACCTTGAACGCCGCCTCGTCGTTCTTCACGGGAACGGTGATGGAATACCCTTTCGCCGGATAGATATTGAGGAACAGGCCCAGGCGACGGGCAAGCACGGCACTGAAACTACCCAGGCTCAACACATAGCTGTCTGCCCGCAGCGTGCCATGCTTGCCGTCTTTCAAGGTGCGTACGCCCATAATACGATCACCGGCGCGGTCAAAATCCAGGATTTCCGTGCCATATTCGAACACTACGCCGGCCGCTTTGCATTTATCCGCCAATACCTGGGTGAACTTGCGGGCATCACCACTTTCATCATCTGCGGTGTAGGTGGCTCCGGCAATACGGTGGCGCACCGGTGCAAGCGCAGGCTCCAGTGCCACAGCACGCTCCGCATCGATAACCTGTCGGTCACAGCCGAGATCGCGCATAATTCGCGCAGGCTCCATGGCAGCATCGAATTCCGCCGGATTGGTATAGAAATGCAGTATTCCCCTGGCCAACTGGTCGTACTCCAGGCCCAAGTCATCCCTGAGGGTCTGCAGGCAAGTGCGGCTATAAGTGCCTAGATTCACCATCTGGCGGATGTTATGCGCCGCCCGCGCGGACGTACACTGGCCAAGAAATGACAATACCCAGCGCCATTGGTAAGGGTCGAGGCGGGGCCGGAAGAGCAGTGGCGCCTCCGGCTGAAATAACCATTTGGCAACTTTCAGGGGCGCCGATGGGTTGGCCCAGGGCTCCGCATGGGACACGGATATCTGGCCGCCGTTAGCATAACTGGTTTCGAGAGCCGACTGGTTCTGACGATCGACAACGGTTACCTGGTGCCCCTGTTGCTGCAAATACCACGCCGTGGTGATACCTACCACCCCTGCTCCAAGTACCGCGATATGCATTCCAGACTCCCCTGTGATACCGGCACGACCGGACGGTCCGCCCAACAGTTATTTCGAAAGGATGCCTCAACCGCCCGAGCGTTTGACGGTCCAGCCTTTTTGTTCCAGCAATGGCACCAGAAGGTCACGCTGGTCGCCCTGAATTTCCACCACGCCGTCTTTCACGGTGCCGCCAGTGCCGCATTTGGCTTTCAGTTGCTTGGCATAGGCTTTCAGCTCGCTGGCCCCCAGCGGAATGCCGGTCACCAGCGTCACGCCCTTGCCCTTGCGGCCTTTGGTTTCACGGCTCACACGCACAATACCGTCACCTGCCGGTAGCTGCTCCGCTTTGCAGGTGCATTGGTCTGACGGGTTCCGACAACCCGGGCACATCCGGCCCTGGTCGGTAGAGAATACCAGGCCACCTTTGCGCTTGTTCATCCCCATGAATACGCCCTATCGTTCAATCAATTCAGGCCGGGAGGGTATTGCGAAAACATTTCCGAGACAACCTCGTCAATCAGCTGGCGACGGGTTTCCGGAGACTGGTTTTCGTTCAGGTAACGGCGGCTGGCGGCCTGCCAGACAACTTCATCGGTGGCGGAATCGACCATCCTGAGAACCAGCTTGCCCTCGGTCACCTCACGCACCGGTGGTGGCGCCGAGACGCCCCAGCCGAAGTTGCCACGGCCAAAGCCGAACCCCAGGCCCACACCCACCTGTTCCAGCCGTTCCTCTGCAACGATCTGCCAGCTGATCAGCACGTCTGCCTCGCTCTGGCCCACCTGTCTCATGGCTTTTCGATTCAGCTCCCGCTCAACAGCGTCCCGCACCCGGGCATCGTCCAGGGAGGTTACTCCGGAATCAGGCTGTTTCGCGGCGAAGGCCCAGCTGCTGAAATTGCCGAACACGGTCGAAGAGTTGTAATCCGTCACCACATTGCTGGCACAGCCGGCCATCATGAAAGACACCACCACTGCCATCAGAATACGCATAGATGCCACTCCGTAATCCCTGTTTATCTCCAGTATACGCCCGTGAATCGATGACAGCTTGGCGCCGTTGATCAGGTTTCGAAACGGTAATCCAGCTGGTGGGCGTCACAAAATGCCGAGAACGCCTCCTGGTTCGCTACGGGCAAGGAAACCCTGGCCGTCACATGACTGCTGTAAGAAACAGATTCGAGACAACCTTCATGACCCTCGGACCAGTGTCTCAGCGGTTGTTCATCGGCAAAGCCAAGCTCAACGGTGGCCCGGACCCGGGCCTGCTGCACCACGCGGCCGACCGCAGAGAGAACGCTCTCGGCTGCGCCGGCGTAGGCGCGCACCAGCCCCCCGGCACCCAGCTTGATACCGCCGAAATAGCGGATGACAATCACCAGTACATCGCCCATATCCTTGTGCTGGATAACACCAAGAATGGGCTTGCCTGCGGTACCGGACGGCTCCCCGTCGTCATTCATGGCGGCTTCTGCTGCCGAGCCCGGGCGGCCGATTTGATACCCCCAGCACACGTGGCGGGCATCCGGAAAATCACGATGCGCCTGCTCAACGCAGGCACGTACCTCGTCGCGATCACTGACCGGGTATATCCGGGCAATGAACCGGCTTTTCTTCACTTCCGTTTCCCGCTCGAGGTATCCTGCGGGAATCGGGTAATCCTTACTCATGAGCGATCCTATGACAACCGAAGACAACGAACATCAGCAGCCCGGCACTGCCGCTCCGGCGCGGCTTCGCAAGGCTGCTTGCGGCATCCGGTTTGATGAAGACGAGCTGCAGGAAGGTATTGATTTTTCTGCAGCCAGCAAGCTGAAACCGGGCATCAGTAAAGCGCCGCGCCAACGTCAGGACGTCGACTCTTCAACCGTCGACAAACACCGGTAGCTCGAGGATAACCTCCAGCCCTCCGGTATCCCGGTTGTGAGCACTGATCTGCCCATCGTGAGCCAGTATAATATCACGGGCAATGGCGAGCCCCAGCCCCCAGCCATTGCCTCCCCGGGACTTATCGGCCCGAAAGAACGGCTCGAACATCGGTTGCAGCAGGTCTTCAGGCGCGCCCGGCCCTTCGTCTGCGATGGCCAGCCGGATTCGATCGCCAGAGGTCGTCAATGACAACTGAACCGACTTTCCCGGTGGCGTGTGGTCGAGGGCGTTCTGCAATATATTATCAACAGCACGCTGTAGCAGGCTGCCATCACCCAGTACAGACACCTCTCTGCTCGCGTCCGATGCCACCAGTTTGCAGTCGACCCGCTGGTGTTCAGCATAGTCCGCCGCATCCTGAAGCACACGATTCACCAGTACCATCGGCTTGACCGGTGCCCGCGCCATATCGCCGCCACTCTCGGAAACCCGATACAGCGTGAGGATTTGACCGGTCATGGTGTCCAGCCGCTCGTTCTGGCGCAGGATACTGGACACCAGACCCTCATCGGCGCCGCTGTCCGCAGCCAGTTCAATGGCCACCCGCTGTCGCGCCAGCGGCGTGCGCAAATCATGGGAGATATCCCGTAACAGCTGATTCTGCCGGTCCAGCAACTGGCAAAGCCGATCGGTCATCCCGTTGAATGCCATCGCAAGCTGGCCCACTTCGTCGCGGCGACCGGCAATAGCCGCAGACACCCGCAGATGGGTGTCACCCGCGGCAATGGCCCGGGCAGTTCCTTCCATGTGCTTCAGCGGACGGGCAACCATTCGTGCGATCCACCAGCAGGCCAGGGTAATCAACAGGAAGGCCAGCCCGAGTTCAACAACCCGGAATACGCTCGGGTCCAGCCAGCCGTCGCTGCCCATACGCGGCCAGGCAACCAGCCTGTAGCCTTCTTCAAGCTCAATCACCGCCGGTTTGTGGGGGTACCAGCCCGACTGCATCCGCTCCCGTATACCCCGGGGCAATCGATGATGGCCCTGTTCCTGAGCAATCAGGACCAGGTGCAGGTCCATCCGTTCTCCTTCGGCACGGAGAAACCGCCAGGCCTCGGCCCGGCCCTGCCGAGCCCGGATGCCCAGGGCTTCCTGCCCGAGCTCCTGCAAGCCCACCTGGCGCTCGATTGCCTGGCGCTCACGATCCAGCAGATAGCGGCTGGCCAGATGGCCGGCCAGCACGGTCAACGCCATAGCAAGCCAGATCGACAAGAAAATTCGCCAGAACAACGGGAACCTGAATCGTGTCATCATACGGGTGTCCGGTAGCTGTATCCCAGTCCGCGCACGGTTTCTATCCGGGGCGGGTCATCATTGCCGAGCTTTTTACGCAGGTTACTGATGTGCATATCCAGAGTGCGGTCGTAGGCTTCCAGGCGCCGCCCCAATGCCCACTGCATCAGGTCGGTCTTACGCACGACACCGCCAGCATGGGCCAGCAACACCTGGAGTACCTCATATTCTGTACCGGTCAGGTCCAGAGGGACTTCGTTCTGGTATATCCGGCGTTGCCCGGGCTCCAACCGTAAATCGCCATACACCCGACTGGCATTCAATTCGGCTTTCTGGTCCCAGGCAATGCGCCGCAGCAACGCCTGCAGCCTGGCCACCAGCTCTCTCGGATTACAGGGCTTGGGAATATAATCGTCGGCTCCTACCTCAAACCCGACAATGCGATCAGTCTCGTCGCCGCGGGCGGTCAGCAGAATAACCGGCAAGTGCGTCTCGGCCCGGAGCTCCCGCAGGACATCAAGGCCATTAATGTCCGGCAGCATGATATCGAGCACCACAATGTCACAACCTTGCCCCAGAGCAAGTGCCAGTCCGTCCCGACCCGTGGCCGCCTCGCGAACGGTGAATCCCTGTCCTGTCAGATAACGGGCCAGCAACGCCCGCAACTCGTCATCATCCTCAACCAACAATACCCGGTTCTGCATCCTGTCCTCTCTGCCTGACGCTCCGGCAAAGTCTAGCATGACCCGGCTTTATGCCGGCGTCAGCGCTCTCTGCCTTTACCCAACCTTTACACCGGCCTGACACCATCTGACGCTGCCCGGGCGTACTATGTTTCACGTCCAATGTGAAAAAACAGGAGATAGCACCAATGAAACCACACACCACCCTGATGGCCGCCGGCGTAATGATGGCCAGCCTGCTTGCCGCCAGCCCCGCAGCTCTGGCGGGTAAATATGGAATGCACCACGAAAACGGAAAATGGGACAAGCAGGAACTGTGCGAGAATTACCGCAGCGGTCAGGGCCCCTTTGATCGCCAGGCACGCCAGGCGGAGATGGCCCAGCAACGGGCTGAGATGGCTGACCGCCTGCAACTCAGTGAAGAGCAGCGTCAGATCTGGAGCGAGATGCACCAGGAACGCCAGGCAAGGCACGAACAGCGGATGAAACGGTGGCAAAAGACCATGGAACAGCGCTGCAGCGGCACCGCAGGCAAAAGCAAGAAGTGATCAAACGGCGTTTTCTGGCGTATGGTAGAAGGTCAACATCCATAACCCGAACCTATTCATGTCAGAAAACGCCCTGAATGACCTTACGCTGGAGACCCGCCCCCGAATTGCCGAGATTCCGGAACGGGACTGGCAAAGACTGGCCGGCGTCTCCAACCCGTTTCTTCGCTACGAATTTTTCCAGGCCCTGGAAGACAGCGGCTGCACGCGTGCCGAGACGGGCTGGACCCCCAACCATCTCGTTTTCAAGCGCGGTGACCGCATTGTCGGCCTGGCCCCGGCGTATCTGAAAACCCACTCCATGGGCGAATACGTGTTTGACTGGGCCTGGGCCGAGGCCTACCAGCGCTACAATCTGCCGTACTACCCGAAACTGCTCATGGCCATTCCTTTTACGCCCTCGGCCGGGCCCAGACTGTTGCTGGATAACGACGTGCGCCAGCAACTTGCCCCCGAACGCCTCCACGACCTGCTGGACACCCTGACACATCAGCTGGGCGCGCACTCCTGGCACTTACTGTTTCCGGATGCACAGGATCAGCGATTGCTGGAGCACCAGGAGCAACTGCACCGCATTGGCTGCCAGTTCCACTGGCACAGCCATCAGTATCGCAGCTTCGAGGATTACCTGGCGGCTCTGAACTCCCGCAAGCGCAAGTCTATCCGCAAAGAGCGCCGACAGGTGGCGGAACAGGGCATCACCTTTACCCGTTTTCAGGGCCGGGATATTCCCGATCATGTGCTGTCTGCCTTCTACGTGTTTTACCAGGCCACCTATCTGAAACGGGGCCAACGGGCCTATCTGAACAAGGCATTCTTCGAGCAGTTGCGTGAACGGTTACCGGAGCATATGCACCTGATCATGGCCGTCAAACAGGGCGAGATGATTGCCGGGGCGCTCTTCCTGGCAGGGCAAACCACCCTGTATGGCCGTTACTGGGGTTGCCTGGAAGAATACAGCCACCTGCATTTCGAGACGTGTTACTACCAGGGTATCGAACTGGCACTGGCTCTGGGGCTCAGCCACTTCGACGCCGGTGCTCAGGGAGAGCACAAACTCGTTCGGGGATTCGAGCCAGTCATCACCCACTCCTGGCACAGCGTCCAACACCCGGGGTTCCGCGATGCCATTGCCCAGTTCACCCGGGAAGAGGCAGAACAGGTACAGGCCTACTTTGCCGAAGCCAACACTCTGCTGCCGTTCAAGCAGCAAAACAGCCAATAGCTTCTATACTGAAGGGCCACGACAGGAATGAAATCGGGCAAACCAGCATGGATACCGGCCTGCCAGAAAACCTACTCGCCACACTGTCGCCATCACTGCTGTTGGCGCTCGGTGCTGCTGTGCTGGCGTTGCTTGCGCTTATCTACGCTGCTCGCGCCCGGCGCAATGTCCAAGAGCAACTCAGCAGGCTGAAAGAGAGATCAGACGCGCTTTGGCGGGAAATGGATGAGATCCGGGTCAGCCATTTCAACCGCGCGGAGCAACACCCACCGGCCGGCACGGGTTCGCTGGATCAGGCCCGCTACCGCACGGAGCTGGCAGCTTATCGCAAGATCTGGCCCACCATCTGGCACCTGCATGAACGCCTGGGGCAGTTTCTGCGGACCGTAGAAACCGGAGAGGCCGCATCTGACTTGCGCCTAGAGGCCAGAAACGCGGCCCTTGAGGCCCGCAGTCATCTGAACCAGCATCGCCCCTTCTGCCACGAAACAACCGAAGAGTTACTGACCCGGCTGATCGATGTGGAAATCAAAGCGCACCTGGCTGCGTGCCAGTACCTGGACCTTGTTAAAGAAGTCCGACACGGTGCTTCCGACCACGACCGCCGGGTGCTGCACGACAAGTTCCACAGCCTGCATGAGGGCGAGGCGCGGGAGCTGCTGAATCACCTCGTCACAGCCATCCGGCATCGCACTATCAGAAGCGGCTAAGCTTGCTTAGCTGCCGGCAATCCGGAAACCAATCTTCAGGCCCACCTGATAATGGCCAACCTTTCCGTCGACAATGTGGCCACGGGTTTCCGTTACCTCGAACCACTCCATATTGCGAACGCTTTTCCCGCACTCATCCAGCGCGTTCTGAATGGCATCTTCAATGCTCGTCTTTGATGAGCCGACGATCTCCACTTTTTTGTAGACATGGTGATCAGACATGACGGTCTCCTTTTTTCAGAAAATTGATACCTTCAGCCTAGAAGCCAGTACGAGCTTGGGCAAACTACCGCGCTTTAACCAACGTCATCCATCGGCCGTCAAAAGAAGTATCGTCTTGCCGGTAGCATTCTGCGGCCTCCGAGATTTTTGGGAGGCCACCCCAACCCAGAGCTGGCACTGCTTCGGTCTCATATTCAAAGCTTGGCGAATTCCAGATACCGACTGGCCGCCTGCTTCTTCTCATCCTGGCTACCCAGCAACTCCAGCCGCAGCTTGTCGATGATCTTCAGATAGCCATCCAGGGGAGACGTCTCCTCGCCCTGCTCCTTCGAAGCCTCGATAAATGCCTGCTGTTTCTCGCGAATTTCGTTCAGTTTCTCCAGCGCGTTTTGAATTGCCGCAATTCGCGCCGAGACAGCGCCACTCATCTCTGACTCATCATTGCGAACACCAAGCGCGGTTTCCACCGCCGGGGCCGACCCGGTGTTCTGCTCCGCCAGATCCAGCTCTTCCAGAGTGCGAACCTCGCCATCGGTGGTCAGATAAATGCCCGAAGCCTTGATCTGGCCCAACGGCACGCCCTGCGGATTGGTGAGGGTGAAGCGATCATCCACGCTGTCAACGTACAGAGCCTGCACGCCAACGTCTGCCAGCGAGCGCAAATCCTGGCCGCCATCCGCCGTCTGCACCCACACGGATAGAGACTCGAAAATCTCGTCGTTGGCATCTATCCAACGGTTACCGTCGTCATCAAACGCCGCCAACTCACTGAAACCCGACCCGCTCGCCGGCCCGAACAATTCGCTGCCATCGTCCACTTTACCGTTGCCGTTGCGGTCAAAAACCAGATATCCGCTGCCCGTCCCCAGAGAGGCGAACTGGGCCGTCTCGCCGTTGCCCGTCATGTCGAATTCAAACAGGGTGTCGGTCAGCCGTGCGGTAGAGGCACCGAAGTTGATCACCAGGGGATCGGTCAGGGGGCGTTCCTGAATCTGCACCAGCTCGGAATATTCATAGCTGCGCGACTGGGACTGGCGGAGCGACAGCGTAAAGTCGATGGTTTCGCCACTATCAAGCGTAATACTGCCGGTGGAGGCGAAACTCCGGGTTTCGCTTTCGGAGTAAAACATATAGCGACCGGCAGAAACCGAAAGGCTTTCCGGCGACTCCGCTGCGGCTTCACCCCCGAGGGCAGCACGGCTGACCGTCAGAGCTTGTTGCCCCATCAGGAACAGCTCTGACGACTTTTCAATCAGTTCCGAACTGCTGAAGGTGGCCGTCTTGTTGTCTCCGGTCACCTCACTGGTGCTGGAAAACGCCAGCTGCTCCTGGCTTGTATAGCCATAGGCCGCCTGCCGGAACAACGACAACTCGGTGCCCCGATTGTTCTGCCCTTGCGCTGCGGGAGCCGCAGACTGGCGTATTCTCAACTGGGAACTGTCGAAGGACGATACCTGGCGGCTGCTGTCCTGGAACAGGGAAATCTGGCTGGATGAAATCATGGTTCGGTACCTCAGTGACACTGGGTCACTTGACGGCACCATTGCCGAAAACTTGAGCAGTTTTTAAAGATCATTGCCGGAGAGGTCAGAACAAATAACGAACCATTGCGGCGGCCAACAGGCCAATTGCGATAGCGGGAAGCGGCTTGTGCAGCACCAGCATGGCAACCGCCGTAGCCACCAGTGCCGCCAGCGCGCCCGGGTCGCCACCCACTGCCATGGGTACGATGATGGCGATCAAAACCGAGCTGGCCATGGTATTGATAAAGCTCTCCACCCGCGGGTTAATCCGCACGAACGACATGACATACACGCCGCCAAAACGGGTCAGTAAGGTGACCACGGTCATGATCGCGATTAACGCCAGTACCCCGGCCGGTGAGGTCTCAATCGTCACCGTTTACCTCCTCGTCCGGCTCAGCGGGTGTATTGTTCGTCTCTAACCAGAAGAGGCCGACCGCACCGCCGGCCATCGCACCAACCACCACGTGCATATTGGGCGGCAACCACTTCCATGCCGCAAGAGAAGCCACTCCGGCCACAAACCAGGCGACCAGCACCCGCGGGGACTTGTTGCCACCCAGCGCCATGGCCAGAAGGAAGCAGCCCAGCACCATATCCAGCCCGAGAGCCTTGGGATTGGCCAGCAAACCACCGAAGTAAACGCCCAGTGAGGTACCCACAATCCAGGCCAACCACAGCACGAGCCCTCCCCCGACAATGACTTCGAGGTTACGGCGGCCATTCTGGTAGTCCTGGGCAGAGACCGCCCAGTTGGCATCCGTCAGCAACAACAACAGGCCGTAGCGTTGTCCGGGAGGGACATCCTTGAGCATGGGGTACAGCGATGCGCCCATCAGCAGATGTCTGGAATTGATCGCGAACACGACGGCCATCAACGGTAGCACCGACACCTCGGCACCCCAGAGATCCATCACCGCAAATTGCGAGGCACCGGCGAACACCGTGGTGCTCATCAGAATGGACTCCAGTGGTGTCAGCCCCGCCTGAATGGCGGCCAGACCAAAGGCAGCACCGAACGCCACCACAAATAAAGAGATGGGAAGCAGGCGGAAAAACTCGGATCGAACTTTCCGCAGCTGGAACTGATATGAATAGGAGGCGACAGACATCTGTAGAAGCTAAGCCTGTTGGTGAAAAACGCGTATCAGTAAAAACCACAACACCCCTGTTTTTTTTTCTCACCGGAGCTCAGCCAGTTAGATGCGTTCATCCACAATATCGATGACACGCCCGCAGTACATTATTGACGTTTACGTAAACTTGAATTAGCTTGAAACCCGTCAGCCCCAAAAGGGCGCCCGACCAATCCTCGGGACCGACACCTGAGATCGACGCCCTGGCCACAAGCCAGACGGACAACAACAAGACTGACCCTGCAGCCGGGATCCGGCGGTACGGAAGAGGATTTCAACATGCTGTTCAGCCATCCAGAGTTCGACAATCACGAGCACCTTTCATTTTTCTGCGATGCCGAGACCGGCCTCAAGGCCATTGTCGCGATCCACAATACGTCACGGGGCCCCGCCCTGGGCGGTTGCCGCATGTTTCCCTACGCCAACGACGAAGAAGCCGTGCGTGATGTCCTGCGCCTGTCGAAAGGCATGACCTACAAATCGGCACTGGCCAATCTCGACCTGGGCGGGGGCAAATCTGTCATTATCGGCGACCCACGCCAACAGAAAAGCCAGGCCCTGCTGGAAGCCATGGGCAGGCATCTGGAGGGCCTCGGCGGCCAGTACATTGCGGCCGAAGATTCCGGCACCAGCGTGCCGGACCTGAAAATCATGGGGCACCATACCCGGCACGTGGCAGGCGTTGCCTACCGAACCGGCTTTGACGGGCAACCCAGTACCGGTGACCCCTCTCCGGTAACCGCTTACGGCACGTTTATCGGCCTGAAAGCGGCGGTCAGGCATAAATTTGGCAGCCATGACCTTACCGGGCTGAAAGTCGCCATTCAGGGCGTTGGCAATGTCGGGTTCCGGCTGGCCCGGCACCTGAAGGAAGCCGGCGCGGAACTCTGGGTGTCCGATATTCACGAAGACAACCTGCAACGGGCCATTGAGGAGCTTGGCGCCCGGGCCGCCAATGCCGGGGATATTCTCTCCCTGCCGGTCGACGTGGTCGCCCCCTGCGCCATGGGCGCGGTGTTGAACGATCGCAGCATCCCCGGCATCAAGGCCGGCATTGTGGCGGGGGCTGCCAATAATCTGCTGGACCGCCCCGAGCACGACGCCCTGCTCAAGCAACGGAACATCCTTTACGCACCGGATTTTGCCATCAATGCCGGGGGGATCATTGATGTGTTCTACGAGCGCACAGGAGGCAGCCCCGACACCATTCGTGCCCACGTTGACACCATCGGCGATACCCTGGCCGAGATATTCACCCGCTCCGACCGCACGGGCCTTCCCACCGGCGAGATTGCCAACGAACTGGCCGAGGAGCGTTTCAAAAAACACACCACAGGTGCCTCGCTGGCGCCTGAACGGTTGTCCCGCACTGGTTAACCTGACGCCAGTGCTTCCCCTTGGGAGCCGCAGTTTCTGCGGCTCTCTTTTTAACCCCTGAAACAACAACAAGACCTCCGGGAGAAAACCATGTCTGTCTCACCATCCGGTTCTGCTGCCAGCAAAGGCAGTCTTGAGGGCTCCAACGCCCAGCGCGGGCTCTGGTCATCACGGCTGGCGTTTATTCTTGCCGCCACCGGTTCCGCCGTGGGCCTGGGGAATATCTGGAAATTTCCCTATGTTACCGGCGAAAACGGTGGCGGTGCCTTTGTGTTGGTGTACCTGCTGTGCATTGCCATTATCGGTATCCCCATCATGATGGCCGAGGTGATGATCGGTCGTCGGGGTGGCCGCAGCCCGGTTAACAGCATCAAGGCCATCGCCCGGCGGGATGGTCTGAACCCGGCCTGGAAACTGGTCGGTGCCGTCGGCATTCTGGCCGGCTTTCTGATCCTGTCGTTCTATTCGGTGATCGGTGGCTGGGCCATTTCCTACGTGGGCACCACGGCCAGCGGCCAGCTCTCCGGCCAGACCGCGGATGCCGTAGGCGCGATTTTCTCGGGCCTGCTTAGCAGCCCCGGCACTCTGCTCCTGTGGCATACCGTGTTTATGGCTCTGGTCATGCTGGTGGTGGCAAAAGGTGTGCGCTCGGGTCTTGAGCGAGCGGTCAGTATCCTGATGCCCGCACTCTTCGTGCTGTTACTGATAGTGGTGGGCTACGCCATGACCACCGGCCACTTTGGGCAGGCAGCGGCCTTCCTGTTTCAGCCAGACTTCTCCCAGCTCACCACCTCCGGCATTCTGGTGGCCCTGGGCCACGCGTTCTTCACTCTGAGCCTGGGTATGGCGGTGATGATGGCCTATGGTTCGTACCTGCCCAAAAACATCTCCATCGCCAAAACCTCCGTTACCGTCTCGGTCATCGATACGGGCGTCGCCCTGCTGGCCGGGCTGGCCATCTTCCCGATCGTGTTCGCCAACGGTCTTGAGCCGGGCGCCGGCCCTGGCCTGATTTTCCAGACTCTGCCGCTGGCCTTTGGCCAGATGCCCATGGGCTCGCTGTTTGGCACGCTGTTTTTTGTGCTGCTGATCTTCGCCGCCTGGACCTCCGGTATTTCCCTGCTGGAGCCTATCGTCGAGTGGCTGGAGGAACAAAAAGGCATGAACCGCACCGTCAGCACCCTGGGTGCCGGCGGCGTGTGCTGGGCGCTGGGCATTACCTCGATTCTGTCCTTGAATCTGTGGGCGGATTTTGCGCCGCTGGGCTTCATTCCCATGCTGGAAGGCAAAACCATTTTCGACCTGCTCGACTTCTTTACCGCTAACATTCTGTTGCCACTGGGCGGGCTGCTGGTCGCCGTGATGGCGGGCTGGGTCATGTCGAAACAGGCGATGGAGAAGGAACTGGCACTGTCGCCCGGTATGTTCAATCTCTGGTTTGTCACCGTTCGCTTTATCACCCCCATTGCGGTGGGCGTGGTGTTCATCTACAACCTGGCGTAAACGGCGTTTACAACTGATCGAGGGAGACCTTCAGGGTCTCCCCGATGCCCGCATTCAGTTTCAGGTCTGCCAGATCCTCGGCGCGGGTACGCCCAAGATTGAGGGTGGCGATGGGTTTCTGCCATTCCCGAGCATAGCGGCAGAAGCGAAAACCGGAATAAACCATCAGCGACGAACCAATCACCAGAAGGCCGTCGCTGGCTTTCAGGGTATCCAGAGCCGAATACACCCGCTCCTTCGGAACAAAGTCCCCAAAGAACACCACATCCGGTTTCAGAATCCCGAGGCACTTCGGGCAGTCCACCAGGCGGAAATCCTCGAAATCCACATCCAGATCGGCATCGCCGTCCGGTGCCGTGTCGGCGGTATATTGCCGGAACCCCGGGTTCAGGTCTGCACAGCGGTCGTGTACCTCATCACGCTGACACCGGTAACCACAGCTCATGCACACCACCTCATCGGCACGCCCGTGCAGATCCGTCACGGCCCGGGTGCCCGCTCTCTGGTGCAGCCGGTCGACATTCTGGGTAACCACCAGGTTGCTGTGGTTAAGCCGTTCCAGATCGGCGATAAAGTGGTGGGAGGGATTAGGCGAGGCGTTGCGCATGACTGGCCAGCCAATCAGGCTGCGGCCCCAGTAGCGCTGGCGGGTATGGAAATCCTCCATGAAGGCTTTGTGCTGAACCGGCTGCTTGCGTTTCCACGCGCCCTCGCCATCCCGATAATCCGGTATGCCCGAATCGGTACTGACCCCGGCCCCGGTCAGAATCATCAATCGGGGATAACGGTGAATAAACTCCGCCAGCAACGCCCCGGCCTCGCCCGGCGTATGCAGCACCGGCGGCTGATCCGGCTCCGGCAGACGCTGGCTGGAGCTGAAAGGTCGACTGCGGTGCGTGGTTACAGGCATACGGACTCCGGCTTATCAGCCCGGCTTGCGGGCCACATACACGGTGTTGAACGATTCCCTGTTCTGAAATGGATTAAAGAAGGATACGACATGGCAAGCCACATCGATGAACACCTCGTTCAGAACCGCCATGAACTCGCTGTCCTCGCCCTCGTTCGACCACATGGCGAACACGCCCCGGGGCTTCAGTTGCCGGGCCATCTTGCGCAGGTTGCTGGCCGTATAAAAACTGGCGCTGGAATTGTGCAGAAGCGCCCGGGGTGAGTGGTCGATATCCAGGAGAATGGCATCGAATGCCTTGCCGGGCTGCTCCGGATCGAAACCGCCAACCTCGGGATCGGCAATCGCAAGGTCGAAGAAGCTGCCGTGAATATAACGATTTCTGGGATCAGCGTTCAGGTCTTTCCCCAGAGGCACCCGCTCCTGCTGGTGCCAGCCGATAACCGGTTGCAGATACTCAACCACAAGTAGCTCGGCAACCCGCTCGTGCTTAAGCGCTGCTACGGCGGTGTAACCCAGGCCCAGACCACCGACAACCACACGGAGGTTCTCGCCTTCGGTTTCCCTCAACCCGATGTCCGAGAGTGCCACTTCGGCATCCACGAACATACTGGACATCAGGAACTCCTCGCCCAGCTTCACCTCATAGATATCCCGGTCGCCAATGGCCGGTATCCGCCGCCTGCGCAGAGTGATCTCACCGATCACCGACGGCTGGCTGTCAATCTGTTCGAAAAGCAGTCCCATCTGTTCAAACCTTGCCAGTGGATTCAGCCAGGCAGGAGCGCAGAATACCGCGCATTTTCTCCGAACCCAGTTTGTTCATCAGTTCAATATTTCTCCGGGGAATACCATCCACATCCGGATAACTGTCAATCGCGGCTTCCAGGCTCGCTTCCCTTAACAGATGTAGCATGGGAAACGGTGACCGATTCGTGTAATTCTCCGCCGCATCCGGCCCGGTGCCCTCAAACTGGTAATCCGGATGAAAACTGGCAATCTGGTACACCCCTTCCAACTCCAGATACACCAACAAACCGTCGGCCGCATCCAGAAATTCATTGTAGGGCCCGAAATCCTGCAAAACACCCGGGTGAATCAACAGGGTGGTTTCAATCTCCGGCTCGTCTTCCAAGCGCTGAAGTTCCGAGTGCAATGCCTGCAGCAGCTCGTCTTCCGTTTCGGCTTCCGACACAACAAAACGAACCCGGTTCCGGACCAGTTCGCGTTTGGCGAACGGACAAAGGTTATAGCCCACGACAACGTCTTCCACCCATTTCCGGGTAGCACTAATTACTTCAGTCTCGCCCATCTTTTCCGTATCCGTTCTTTTATTTGAGCCTCGCTCACAGGTTGGAGCGGGCGTGTGGGGCTGGCTTTCCAAAACTGTGCGGAGCCAGGGGTGAAGAGCGAAAAGCTCTTCACGGGCAGGCCATGGACGGCCTGCCCAGGACCCTCTGCGCGACGCAGGAGCAATAAGCGCAGAGGGGCGGAGCCCAAGCGTCACATGGATGTGCCGCAAGGAGCGTGTTTTGGGAAGCCAGCCCCACATGACCGCCTGCACCCACGCCTCAGAGGTAACCCTGGCTCCGAAGGTAATCATCATAAGAGCCACTGAAATCAGTCACCCCATCAGCCTTAAGCTCAATAATTCGCGTAGCCAGCGAAGAAACAAACTCCCGATCATGGCTAACGAAAATCAGTGTACCCGGATAGTTCTCCAGCGCCAGGTTCAGCGCCTCGATGGACTCCATATCAAGGTGGTTCGTGGGCTCATCCAGCAACATGACATTCGGCTTCTGCAGAATCAGCTTACCAAACAGCATCCGGCCCTGCTCTCCGCCCGAGAGCACCCGGACTGATTTGCCAATTTCATCGCCGGAGAACAACATCCGCCCCAACGTACCGCGCACCAACTGCTCGCCCCCCGCAGTCCACTGGGCCATCCAGTCGGTGAGGGTATCCTCACGGGCAAAATCGGCGGTGTGGTCCTGAGCGAAGTACCCCAGCTCGGCACTGTCGGTCCATTTCACTTCGCCGGCATCCGGCTCATAGGCGCCCGCCAGGCATTGCAGAAGCGTGGTCTTACCAATGCCGTTGGGGCCAATAATGGCCACGCGCTCCCCCGCCTCAATCTGCAAATCCAGGTTGTCGAACAAGGGTTGCTCACCAAAGCCCTTGGTCAGGCCTTTCAGGGTGACGGCCTGGCGATGCAGTTTCTTGCCCTGCTCGAACCGGATAAACGGGCTTACCCGGCTTGAGGGCTTCACCTCTTCCAGCTGGATCTTGTCGATCTGTCGGGCACGGGAAGTTGCCTGCTTGGCCTTCGAGGCATTGGCCGAGAACCGGCTGACAAACTGCTGCAATTCGGCAATCTGGGCCTTCTTCTTGGCATTATCCGCCAGCATCCGTTCCCGGGCCTGGGTCGCCGCGGTCATGTATTCATCGTAGTTGCCCGGGAACAGGCGCAATTCGCCATAATCCAGGTCCGCCATGTGAGTGCACACGCTGTTCAGGAAGTGACGGTCGTGGGAGATGATGATCATGGTGCTGTTGCGCGCCACCAGGATACTTTCCAGCCAGCGGATGGTGTTAATGTCCAGATGGTTGGTGGGCTCGTCCAGCAGCAACACATCAGGATCGGAGAAAAGCGCCTGAGCCAGCAATACCCGCAGTTTCCAGCCCGGGGCGAGAGCACTCATCGGGCCATTGTGCTGTTCCAGGGGGATGTCCAGACCCAGCAACAACTCGCCGGCACGCGATTCAGCCGTGTAGCCATCCATTTCCGCAAACTGCACTTCCAGGTCTGCGACGGCCATGCCGTCTTCTTCACTCATTTCCGGCAGCGAATAGATCCGGTCGCGCTCTTTTTTAACGCCCCACAGTTCCTCGTGCCCCATGATCACGGTATCGATCACCGAACAATCCTCGTAGGCGAACTGATCCTGGCGCAGTTTACCCAGACGGGTACCCGGCTCGAGCATGACCTGGCCCGAGGAGGGTTCCAGATCGGCGCCGAGAATCTTCATCAGCGTGGATTTGCCGCAACCGTTGGCACCGATCAAACCGTACCGGTTGCCGTTGCCGAACTTGGCGGAGACGTTTTCAAACAGGGGGCGCGCCCCGAACTGCATGGTGAGATTGGCCGTGGAAATCAAGAAACAAACCTGTCGAAGTGAGGGCCGGCAAGCGCCGACGAAAAGAAAGCCGGCATTGTACAGGTTTGCACCAGAGACTGTGAGGCCGCAGAAACACCAACAAAAAGCACTTGCCTCAGGCGGCCACTGAGGGCAGCATTCCGGGTTGAGTTCCATTCAACCAACGACAGGAAACGAATCATGGCACAAGCAACCGCACGCCACATTCTGGTAGAGAGTGAAGCGAAATGTGAAGAATTGAAGAAAGCGATCGAAGGCGGCCAGGATTTCGCCGAAGTCGCCAAGCAGCATTCTTCCTGCCCGTCTGGCCGCAACGGCGGCGATCTGGGTTCTTTCGGCCCCGGCCAGATGGTACCTGAGTTCGACAAGGCCGTGTTCAGCAGCGAACTGAACACCGTGATTGGCCCGATCAAGACCCAGTTTGGCTACCACCTGCTGGAAGTGACCAGCCGCAGCTGATCCCTTGAGAGGACTGGCCGGCGTTCGGGGTCCCCGAAAGGCCGGCCAGTCATGCGTTCCTATTCAGACCCTGCCGGCGGAGCCATAAACCGCGAGATCTGACGGCCAATACTCTCAACCGGCGCCATGATTGCTTGCTGGATGCTGTTGGTCACCACCCGGGAAAATCGTTTTCCTGACTCACTTTCCAGAAAGTCCAGATACAACCCCATTTCCTGGACGCTGATGTTGTCGTAGGTATACAGGTAACTGTCGTAGACCTGCTGCCCCACAACGCCACGCAACACGCCTCGCTGGCTTTCAATACGGCGCTCAAGCTGGTCATAATGCACCGACTCTCCGCTGAACGCCGACATCGCACTCGCCAGCCCCAATTGAACGGCAATCGTCGTATCTACAGCACTCTCGGTTGCCCGGGCGGCCCGGTCATACCGCGCAAACATTTCCGCCTTTCGGGTCCCCTTGTATTGGCGATTGAGTTCCGGCGCCTGACTCTGAATCTTCGCCCACACTTCAGGGGCTGAGGCGGCAATTTCGGCTTGCGATATTTTCTTGGCAACCGGGGTCTGGTACCACTCACTCACGGCTTGCAGCTGTTGCCCGGACAGCTGGGCTTTCAGATCGGTAACGATCTGTTGCTCAATACGGTCGGCACTGAAACTGCTGCTCACCACGTAACCTACCGTATCGGCCACCATCGGCGGCACCTGACCACGTTTCTTGAGCCCCTCGCGAATGCCCTGGCTCAACATGGCCGGGTAACGTTCAACGATGTCATCAATTGGCGAAGCTGCAAGCACACTGGCGGCGTCCGGCGCCGCCTGGGAAACGCCGGTGCCGAGCATCACGGCGACTAAAACAGGTTTAATCAGGGCCAATCGCTTCATTTACCTATCATCCTGATGTTGCTATGACTCTCTTATGCCACGGGCCTCTGGCAGTCAGCAAGCAATCCCTGGAGCCAGGAGATGACAGTTTGGTAGGAATCCGAACCCGCCTGCGAATCCAGACAACCTGTGTGACATTCCGGTACCACAATCAGCTGCAGGCGTGTGAGGCCGAATTCCAGTGCTGGCCGTTCTGCTCAGTCGCCGAACTGGCTACAGCGAGCCCGATATCTCGATCACGGATTCGAGCGCCTGCAAACGCTCGACCAGAAGCTCCATCACGATTCTCACCCGGGCCATCTGCTGGGTATCCTGGTTCACGTGCAGCCAGAGGTCGATGCTCTCGCCTTCCAGAGGGTCTGATAACCTGCGCAACTCTTTGGCAGCATCGCCCAGATAACAGGGTAAAACCGCCAGGCCCGCCCCGGACTTGGCCAGAGCGTGCATCGATTGCAGGCTGTTACAGCGAATCAGCGACGTCGCGTTCTTCAACTGCTTGCGATACCAGCGCCCGGTAGCCAGATGGCTGAAGGATTCATCCGGCACAATCCAGGTGCAGTCTTCCGGCTGATTCTCGATATCCATGTTCCGGTGCCGGCGGCAGTAGCCAGCGGCACCGTAGACTGCCGATTCCATAGACGCGATGTACTCGCCCTCCAACGTAGCCTGGGGTTTGTTTTCCGCCCGAAGCGTGAGATCGGCTTCCCGATGACTCAGGTTAGCCACATCGTTGTCGGTCAGCACCTCCAGCTCTATATCAGGATACGTCCGAACCATCTCCGCCAGAATCGGGCTCAACAGTTCATTCATCATCGCATCTTCGGCAGCCACCCGAACCTTACCGACCGGCGCGGAATCATCGCCAATCAGCTTTCGCTCAAGATTTTCCATGTCGGTGGCCAGCCTCTCGGCCTCCCGAAAGGCCATTTCACCGACCGGGGTCAGCTGCAAACCACTCTGGTTCCGCTCGAAAAATTGCACACCCAGTGACTCTTCCATCTGGTCAAGTCGCCTTAAAACAGTCGTTTGGTGCACACCCAAAATTTCACCGGCCTTTGCAAGCGTTCCACCTATTGCAAGTGCCCTTATATATCGAAGATAATCCCAGTCCATAATCACTGCATATTTGCAACATGAGTACGGATTTTAACGTATTTAAGCTGCAAAAAAGAACCCTTAGAATTGTGTGTAAATTAAAGATAGATCGCTAACAATCCACCCGATGTAAGGAGGAAGGCGCTATGACTCAGAGACATATCGCAACCGTTAACCCGCTGCCGTCCAGTATCCTCCACAACAGTACTGAGGTCAGGCGCCAGTATACCCGTGCTGCTGCAAAGCAGACGATGCAGTTTATCAGCCGTAAAGTGCGGATTTTTAATCGTAAAGCGGCCGCTGTGGCACAGGATTTACCCCAGGTTCAGGGCGGCCACTAAGCAACCCGGTACTGATCTGGAATAGCACAAAAAAAGCGCCGGCATGGTTTCATGCCGGCGCTTTTGCTTGCCTGGTCGGAAAATTCTCAGAATTCCCAGATCACCTTGCGTTTCTGATCAAACCACTCATCCATCTTGCGGTTATAGAAATCCTCAATCACGTTGCGCTTGATCTTCATGGTGGGTGTCAGCATACCGTTTTCCATGGTCCAGGGCTCGCGCACAACCACAACAAAAGCAACCTTCTCATGGGGCTCGCAGCCCGCATTGACCGCGTCCAACTCGCTGGCCAGCTCCCGCTCCAGTTCGCTGCGATCGCCGCCCCGGTCCAGTTCATCACGAGCCTCTTCAGCCAGCAGAACCATCAGGCACGGCTGCGGCTGGTTGGCACCGGCAACACACACGACTTCGGCCTTGGGGTGATTGAACCGGCTCTCGATGGGCACAGGGACCACGTACTTGCCTTTTGACGTTTTGAACAGATCCTTTACCCGGCCCGTTATCCGCAGGCAGCCGTCACGATCGATTTCACCCATATCCCCCGTTTTCAGAAAACCGTCATCGGTCAGGTCTTCCCGGGTCTTTTCCTCATTTTTGTAGTATCCGAGCATCTGCCCCGGGCTTTTAACCTGTACCTCACCGCCCTCCCCGATCCGGTGCTCAACCCCCGGATTGGCCATGCCGACAGTACCCACTTTCGCCTGGCCGGGGCGGTTGGCGTGTGAGTAGCCGAAGTTCTCCGACATCCCATAAACCTCAAGCAACTCCAATCCAAGGTTGCGATACCAGCCAATGATTTCTGAAGAGAGAGGCGCAGCGCCGGTCAGCGCCGCCCGACAGTGATCGAGCCCCAGTTGCCTGAGTACCTTTCTCTTCACCAGCGAGCCCAGAATCGGAACATTAAACAGAAGCTTCTGCTTTTTCGGGGGCAGTTTCGCGTTTACGCCCAGGTAAAATTTCATCCACAGCCTTGGCACCGAGAAAAACAGCGTCGGGCGAGCACGCTGCAAGTCCTCCTGAAAGGTCTCCAGCGCATTGGCGAAATAGAGGTGGAAACCGTAGTACAGGGACTGCGTTTCGACGGCGGCGCGCTCGGCCACATGAGCCAACGGCAGATAAGACAGCATTCGCTCGCCAGACGACACCGGGAATAATTGCTGCAAGCCGTCGGCAACCGAGATCATGGTCTGAAAACTGTGCATAACCCCTTTCGGCCGGCCGGTGCTGCCGGAGGTGTAGACAATGGTGGCCAGGTCTTCCGGCGCGGGCAGGCGAGGCCTGGCCGGCGAGTGTTCGGCGATAATGTCTTGCCACGCGGGCGTATCATCACGGGGCGAAAGCGGCAACGACACAATCGGCAGATCGGCAGGAATATGATCTTTAATGTCAGCCCAGCCATCCGCCACACCGTCAAGTTTGCCAAGAAACAGCAGCCGGGCCTCGCTGTGATCGAGAATATAGGCCGCAGTTTCTCCGTTCAACGTGGGGTACAGCGGCACACTCACATGACCGGCCGCCCAGATAGCAAGGTCCGCCAGAATCCAGTGGGCACTGTTCCGGCCCAGAATCCCGAGATTGCTTTGCTCTGGCAAATGCAGGCTGCTCAGGTAAGCCGCCATTCGCGATACCTGGTCAGCGGCCTCTGCCCAGGTGATATCCTCAACCCGCCCATCCGGGTAGGGCTGCGTCAGATACACATTATCGGGAGTCTGTTCTGCCCAGTAGTAAAGGCAATGCAGTGAGGTCTGTTTGTTGTTGTCTACGGCCATGGTGCGTCCCTGTTATTGTTGTCTTCGGTTTGTCTGGAACCTGCTTTTTTTATCTTCTTCATAGTAGACGAGTTTTCGCACCTCTCAATAGCAGGAACCACCGTGGCCATTGGCCATTCAGCTCGAAGCTGAAACCTCATCCCAAAAATCAACGTGACATCCGTCAACTCTGGTCTAGATTGAAAGGTACGGCGTACTTTCTCGTCTACTCTGTTTCAGGAGATAACCATGAAATCACCCGCTCGCTCTGTTCTGCTCCTCCCGGCCTGGGCACTGATTCTTTTCGGCTCCGGGGCGTTCTTCTACACAGCCTGGGCGGGTATGCTCGGCTCCTGAATCCGGCCGGCCTATCGCCGGAAGCGGGTCTCCAGAACCACGGCGGAATTGGTGCGCTCCACCCCTTCAAGATTGCCGATGGTGTCCAGTGCGTTACTGAGCTCTTCGAGGGTTCGGGCCTGAACGACGGCAATCAGGTCGTATTCACCGCTTACCGCAAACAATTGCACCACGTGGCTTATGCGCTCAAGTTCACTATTCGTGCGCGATGTCAGTTTTTGTTTCACCTTTATCGACACATGAGCGGCCACCTGCCCCTCCAGATAATCAGACCCCAAAACCACGGAATAGCCCCTAATCACGCCACTGGCTTCCAACCGGGCAATCCGGTTCTGGACAGTAGACCGTGACACGTGCAGAGCTTTGGCCAGCTCGGTGACACTCATGCGGGCATCCTGTCTGAGCAAAGCAAGCAACCGTTGGTCTCGAGTTTCCGCCATTTTGCCCCCTCCGATAATCATTTTGATAAAAGACTAGATCACTTCGCTCGTTATGACACTGCAAACCGGCGGCCATCGCCCTCATACTGGCTAAAAACAATGCGGAGGTGCCGCCATGATGATTCGCCCGGTTGGTCATGACGACCTGAACGACCTGTACGAGATAGCCTGCGAATCCGGCCCGGGGTTTACTTCCCTGATGCCGGACAAAGACCGGCTATCCCGAAAGATTGAGGGCTCAATTCGCAGCTTCCGCTCACAGGCCGTCGACCACAGCGAACAACGCTACCTGTTTGTGCTTGAAGAGGAGACTTCCGGGCAGATCATGGGTACAACCGGCATTACCTCTGGAACCGGCCGGTCGCAACCGCTTTACCATTTTCGCCACAGCACCCTCACTCACCACTCCAGAGAGCTGGGGCTCCGGCGCTCCGTGGGCACGCTCACCCGCTGCGCGCACTACCGGAACTGTACGGAGTTCTGTTCACTGTATCTGCGCCCGGCTTTTCGCCGCGCCAATGCCGGCAAGTTACTCTCCAAAGTCCGCTTCGCCTTTATCGCCCAACATCTGGACCGCTTTCCGAACCTGGCCATTGCCCAGATGCGGGGTGTGGCCGATGAACACGGCCAGTCGCCCTTCTGGGACTGGCTGCGGGATCACTTTATTGATCTGGAATTCAGCCAGGTCACACAACTGGCAGGCACCGGTTCACCGGACTTCGTCGAGGATCTGATGCCTTCATTACCGCTCTACACTCATTTGATGAGCAATCCGGCCCGGGCTGTCATCGGTCAGGTGCATCCGGACACCAGGCCCGCGCTGGCCATGCTCAAGGCAGAGGGGTTCCGCCATCGGGGAATGGTGGATCTGTTCGATGCCGGCCCCACCGTTGAATGCCTTACGGACAACATCAGCAGTGTCCGGGAAGCTGCGCTGATGTCGGCAGAGATCAGCACAACCGGAAACCAACCCCTTACGGACACAGGCCACCCGGTCCTTGTGACGAATACCGGGCTCGAGGACTTTCGCGCGATGGTTGTGAATACAGACACTCACGCCCTGGCCAGCGGCCGGATCGAGCTTTCAACCAGGCAAGCCGATGCGCTGGGCCTCAGTGTGGGCG
The DNA here is from genome assembly GCF_049943275.1 of Marinobacter sp. VGCF2001. Taxonomy (NCBI): domain Bacteria; kingdom Pseudomonadati; phylum Pseudomonadota; class Gammaproteobacteria; order Pseudomonadales; family Marinobacteraceae; genus Marinobacter; species Marinobacter sp. VGCF2001. The sequence continues at coordinate 117,715 of NZ_JBNFVX010000004.1, read as the reverse complement.
CATCGGTACGAACCCTGCCCCTGGGCCAGCAAGGCATTCCGGCGGCCTCAATCCATGTCACAGATTCTGCGGAGGTTCACTATGCACTCTGACGTCGACACCCTGTTTCGCGCGCTCTGGGAAGACTACCGGGCGGTAACACCCTCGGCGGACCGCATTCATACCCTGCTGGCCGAGCGCGAGAACACCGCCATCGTCAATGATCATATCGCCCTGAGAACCTTCAACCTGGCGCCGGTGGGTCTGGACGCCCTGGCTGCGCATTTCCTGGCTTTAGGTTACCAACCCGGTGGCGAATACCATTTTGACGCCAAGAAGCTCTACGCCCGGCATTACCAGCATCCGGACCCGGAGGTGCCAAAAGTGTTTATCTCCGAACTGCTGGTCGAAAAATGCTCAGACCAGCTACAAGCGGTGGTGCAGGGTCTGGTAGACCAGATCGACCCGCAAGTGGTGCAGGCTGATGACTTTCTCTACTCAGGCCGACATTGGAATCTGGATTACTCAACCTATCGACAATTGCTTGAGGAAAGTGAATACGCAGGCTGGCTGGCGGCCTGGGGCTATCACGCCAACCACTTTACCGTGAGCATAAACCACCTGAACACGATTCACTCGGTACCAGACATCAACACGCTGCTGAAAGAACAGGGTTTTCCCGTGAATGCCAGTGGTGGAGAAGTGAAAGGTTCACCGCAGGACTGCCTGGAACAGTCGTCCACTATGGCCGACCGTGTTACCGCGCACTTTAGCGACCAGGACGCAGTCATTCCGAGCTGCTTTTACGAATTTGCCAAGCGCTACCCAATGGCCAACGGCAAACTCTATAGCGGTTTTGTTGCCGCCTCCGCCAATCGGATTTTCGAGAGCACCCATAGTTAAACCAGGGAAGGCTTCAGGGCCAGCCTTCCTCACTCTGCAGCGGGACAATTCGTACGCATCAAAGCGCAGATGCTCAGAAACGAATTGCCCGCTCCATGGCCTCCAGCACCTGTTCATCGGAGGCACCGGACCATAGCCCGTCGCATGTCACTCAGATCCTGTCCGTCTTTGTTCATAAGGCGTCCATACTCATGCTTACCTGTCGTTACAAAGGCATAACTTTTTTACAACAGTGCGAACACCCAGGACTGACTACTTTTTAACCACAGGTTACTCCCGATACCGGCATGGGAGAACTACACAACAACAAAAAGACCAGGGCCTATAAACCGGCCCGAATGGAGCGCAGACCATGTCAACATCCGTGGATCATCTTCAGGAACGTACCCAGGACGCCAGCGACCTGCTAACGGACATCGTACCCTCGGCCATTACTCTCGCCACCATGCTACGCCACCGGAAAATGGCGGCCTGGTTGCGGGAAGAATTTGATGGCTACACCGACAAGGACAAGGCCCCGCCCTATCGACGGGACCTGCCCGGTCACATTGTTGCGAAATCTCCCCAGTACGGCTGGATTCCAGCGCCGGTGGATGAGCGCCAGACCGCGGAATATGGCCATCTGGACCTTTCGGAAGGTATCAAGTCCCTGGAGCAGGTGTGCCTGAACTGCAAGAAGGGCAGTGGTCATCGGGCGTTACTGGACGAAGACGACATGGCCCATGTGCAAAAGAAAATCAACTTGAAGGCGGAATTGGCGATCAATCTCAGCCGTGAAGTTTACTGCCGCCTGCTGCGAACCATCCGCTCGGCGATCTACCTGTGGACAGAGTCCCTGACCGAGGCCGGCATGACCGGGGAGCACAATCATTACAGCCCGGAAGAACGCAAGACCGTGGAGCACCTGGACACGCCGGAGGCTTTCTGGCGCCAGGCCATGGAGCAGGTGGATGAGCTGCCCGTGCCCGATGTCAGGGAACTGGGTTTCCTTGAACGTATGTTTGGTCGCGCCGGCTAAGCCCTGTACTACAGTTAAGGGGCAACCCTTGAATGGAGGACAGGAAATGCTCTATTGGGCTATTGTTTGTCTCGTTATTGCAGTAATCGCAGGAATTCTGGGCTTTGGCGGGATCGCAGGAACGGCAGCCAGCTTCGCGAAGATACTGTTTTTCATCTTCCTGGTGCTTCTGGTGGTGTCGCTGGTCTTTAATGCCCTGCGCGGTAAGGGGCCAAAGGTGTAGCATCAGCGATTTAACGGTCGTGGCGCTCCGGTAACCACGAGGGCCACGCCGGCTACCGCCACCACGCCCCCGGCAATGGCCAGGGGCCCCAATCGCTCATTGAACAGAATAAAGGCTTCCAATGCCGTTACCGGTGGCACCAGATAAAACAGGCTGGCCACCTGGGAAGCTGCGCCACGACGAATAAGCCACATCAGAATCAGAATGGCGCTCACCGACAGCCCGAACACCAGCCAACCCAGGGCCAGACTGAATTGCAGCGTCCATTCGATGTCCCGGGTTTCCAGCGTGAAGGCACCAATCGCGAAGAGCGCCGCAGCCGCCGTGTACTGAATCATGGTGCCAGATATCAGGTCCACTCCGGTTCCGAAGCGCTTCTGATAGACCGTACCGAGGGAAATTCCGATCAACGACAAGCCTGCCCAGAGAATAGTGACCGGCGAAAAACTACCGCCATTGGCACCGCTGCCCAGCTTTTCCGCCAGCACCAACGCCACCCCGGCCAGCCCCATGACCAGCCCCAGCCACTGCCTGCCAGTAACCGACTCCCGCAGAATCAGAACGGCTGCAAGCGCCGTTACCAGCGGTTGCAGACCAACAATCAGTGAGACCAGGCCCGAAGGCATGCCTTGATCGATGGCATAGAACACCCCGCCCAGATAGGTTCCCTGCACCAGCAACCCGGTAATCGCCAGGTGTCCCGCGCCGCGCCAACCCGGCCAGCGGGACTTCATAACTACGGCCAGCACAGCCAGCGGAACCAGAGTCAGTAACATACGCAGCAACAGGAGCGTAAAGGGCTCCGAATACGGCAGCCCGTATTTGGCACCAATGAACCCTGTGCTCCAAAGCCAGACAAACAGTGCAGGTACGAAAAAAGAATAGTAGATAGGCGGCATAGATCCCGGCGAAGGCTGGTCGAACGTGCCAAGACTATACCCGGCCAGAACGGCCGGGGACAGGTACAGCCATAGCGCTACAGGCAGGCAGTTCAGTTGGCGGCGAGCATCGCCTGCAATTTCTGGGTAAGCTCAACGGCTTCGCATCCCATCGGCGTCAGGTAACCGCCATCCGGCTGGCTGGTCATCCCCCGGGCAAACAGAGCTTCGGCGGCCTTCACCGTTTCTGGTGCAGCAGAATGCGCGTGAACCTTGATGCCCTCCTGCGTGGAAGTCGAGGGGAATTGCAGCAACAGATTCAGTTCAGCAAGGTGATCGGGAGAGAACGGCATGAAAGACTCCTGAATGGTGATGTTGCTGCTAGTGTAGCCCACAGATTGGTGACTGCACGAGGGGTTAAGTCAAGGCAACTTGTGAATGCCTCAACATTCCGTATCATCGCGCCACCAAATTCCTACAAATACCGGTACATTCAAAACCGCAATACCGGTACATTTGGCGGTGGAATGTTTATCGATCAGGCGAGCAATGCGTAACCACTGTTTTGACAAATGGCCAGGGATTTTCTTTGCGGGCTTGTTGATGGCGCTGACACAAGCCACCAGCGCTCACGCGGACAGCATTCAACGCATCGTGCATCCGGATGGCCGGGTGGAGTTCACCAATGTAAAAAGTAAGGCCCAGCCCCGGGCATCGAGCAAAAACGAGACCGTGTATCGCTACACCGACGAACACGGTGTCGTGGCCTACAGCAGCCAACGCCCCGGGAACGCCGCATTCGATGTGATACGGTTCCATTGCTACGCCTGTGACCCGGAATCCAGTGTCGACTGGTATAACACACCGTTGTTCCTCACCCCCTTCGAAAGAGAAATCCGGACAGCCGCTGCGGAATTCGATGTCGATCCGGCACTGGTGCGGGCCGTCATCCATGCCGAATCTGCGTTCAACCCCAAAGCGGTCTCGCCCGTTGGTGCCCAGGGACTGATGCAACTCATGCCCGGCACCGCACGGGAACTCGGCGTGGATAACCCGCTGGAAGCAACACAGAATATCCGTGGCGGTGTCGACTATCTGGCCAGGATGATCAAACGCTTCAACGGTGATGTGAGAATGGCAACGGCCGCCTATAACGCAGGCCCGGGCGCTGTCGGGCGCTACAAAGGCATTCCGCCCTACGCCGAAACCAAAGCCTATGTCCAACGGGTCGGCATCCTGCACCAGCGTTACGCGGCCAACTGATGGGCACCATCATCAAACGGCCTGAAATCAAGGGCGATATCGTTCATGTGGCCAATGATCGCTATGGCAACATCCTGGTCATAGACGATCGCAAACACCGGGTTCTGAGTTTCGATTCGGTCTTTGAGCAAAGCAAGATACTTCGCCGCGCCCCGCACATCCCCGTCCATGAATACAGTCGGGCCATGTTGCTGCCTGCGGCATTCTCCCGGCCAGATCATATTACCGTTCTCGGCCTTGGCTCCGGCGTGGTTGCTCAGGGGTTGCACCGGCTGTTCCCGGGCGCGCACATTCACGTTGTGGAACTGCGCAGCAAGGTGCACGACATTGCCCGGGAATGGTTTGCCTTTCCTGACGATCCTCGCCTGAACGTCACCATTGCTGACGCCCGGCTCGCCATCGAGACCGTGCCCGAAGGCAGCACCTCCATGATCCTGACCGATCTATACAGTGCTGACCGTATGTCTCCACTCCAATCCCAGCGCCAGTTCATCAAGGCCTGCGCCAGCGCCCTGGCCCCCGGCGGCTGGCTTGTTCTGAATTACCACCGAATGCCGGAGCCGGAAGGAATGCTGTTTCACGAGCTGAGACGCCAGTTTCCGTGCCTGCTGGCATTCAAGAGCAAGACCAACAACTGGGTGATCTACGGCTGTAACCGTGCGTTTGATCCCTGGGAGATACCTACGGCCACCTTCAGGAAACTGGAAGAACAACTGCCTGTGGGATGGCCAGCCATTATGAAAAGGGTGCGGGCGCTGTCACCACTCGCCGACGCCTGAACCGGCACCGACTGAAAATCTTACCGCGTTTTACATTTTTTTATGTCGTCGCCGGTAAACATTCATAGTTTTCAAGCTAAACTCTCCCCCCTTCAACCTCACCGCTGACTCATGTAAAGGAACAAGGCATGGCATTTGAGTACGGAGCTCAAAAACTCAACATCCGGAACCCGTTCCGGTTCGAAGGCCTGATTCGCTCCATTCGGGGCCTTCTGGTGCTGGCAATCGGGGTCTATCTGTTGCTTCAGATACAACCGCTACTTGGCTCGGATAAAGCCCGGGCCTGGCTCAATCTCTTTATTGGCGGTCTGTTTGTGATCGGAGGCCTCAAAGCCCTCGGCGGTGGCCTGTTCCAGGTGATGCGGTTTTTCGTCGGTCGTGCGGCACCGGCCTCCCTGGCCCGCAACGTGGCGCGCGAAGCCGTCAATGAGCGCGAGCCGACACTGTACGATTCAAAAACGCTCCACAATATGTTGATGAGTAAAAGCAACCCAACGTTTGTAGAGCCGGTAGGCTGGTTTGCGCGGGCGGTACACTCTGTTTTCCCGAACCTGATTGTTACGCCCTGGCCAATCCGGAACATGGCCCAGAATCTGGCCATGAAACTGACCAAAAGCTTTGTGGCCATTGCGGCGTTCCTGGTTGCCAGCCTGGTGGTCATCATGGTGTTCTCGGGCACCGAGGGCGCGGAAGTTGGCAGCACCGTCATCTCTCTGATCCTGCAGGCCACGCTTCTGGTTTATCTTGGCCTGCTCTGGGTCAAGCTCGGCAACCCCCTGTCCCGACAAAACATGACTGTGCTCGGCAATACCACCAGCAAGGGTCTCGCGCTGGTCATCATCGGTTCAATCGCCCTGCCCATTCTGATTGCGCAGGGCTGGATCGGGCTCTGGAGTGAAATGCGCCCGGGCGCACGCCAGGACCTGGCCAACCTGATGCCGCTGCTGGAACCCGTATTCCAGACCGGCACCTTGCTGACTCTGACCCTTATCTGCGCCCTGGCAACTGCCGCCATCGCCGTTGTGCTGATCAAGGCCCGTATCCGGTTGGTATCCATCGCGACCAGCAGCTCGGAAATGAACAACAGCTGGCGGTTCGACCTGCATCCCCGGCAGATTTTCACCACCCTGCGCGACCTGGTGTTGATGCAAAAGCGCCAGCAGGAGCTGCCTAACCGGGTGTATCTCGACAAAAACGACACCGGTGACGCCAATCGGGAGAACGAACAGTTCAACGGCGACCTGCTGGCCGAAATTCAGCCGGTTGTTGAAGAAAAAGCAGAGCCCGCCTCTCTGCGCTGGGCACGCGCCGGTGGCACAGTCCTCGCCCAGGTATTGCTACTGGCTGGCGCGTTGATGTTGTGGTTCGGCGCAGACCGGATCATGGACCATGTCGCCATGATGGACCAGATTCGCGCCTCACAGATGGGCATGGAACAAGCGTTCACCCTGCTCTTTATCCCGGCGGGAACCACGGCAGCACTGATCCTCAGCAGCCTTCTGCTACTGGGCTTCGGCCGTACCCTGGCGAGAATCTGTCACCTGTTCTGGGCTGAGATATTCTTTAAATCCAATATCTTTGATCTGCACTGCGAAGGCACGGTTATGCGGGCCACTCACTACCGTGGTGCCGATCGTCACAGCGCATCCAGCGAGCAGGATGTGTTCAGCTTTGACGCCACCTATTTTGCACTGGCCACCGAAGCCGTCAGCTCAACCTTTGCCGTATCCGGCCAGCACAACCTTGAACAACCTCGCTATCTGCTCTCTCTGTCACCGTGCGATGGTTTCATCAACAGTGTTGTCGGCGATCTGGAAGACCAGTTCCGTCGCCGGGATGACGAAATCAAGAGCGAGAAGCAGGCGGACCGTGAACAGCGGCTGGATTACATCCGCCAGGAACAGGAAGCCCGGAGAACCGGCGACATGGCGGCCCAGGGGCTGGTTGCACCGGAACAGCGGGCATCACTGGAAGCGGATGTCATTAACGACCAGGACCGCGAGAAAATCGCCCGCTGGGAAGGCGACACCGCAGACTGATCGCTCTGAACACGTTATAACGGGAGCTCTTCGGAGCTCCTTTTTTTGTGGCGCAGGTTATGAAACTCTCACGCATTCTCAGTAATCAGAACGGAGTTAGTCGCCGGCACGCGAGACACCTGCTGGCAGCCGGCGAGGTTCAGGTGGATGGCACAACCTGCCACGATGGCAGCCGGGAGGTTTCACGCTTCCAGCAGGTCTGTGTCGGCAGCACCATCGTCCAGCAGGCAGCCCCCGCCTATTACCTCATGCTGCACAAGCCTGCCGGCTATCTGAGCGCAACGGTGGACAACCAGCACCCCACGGTACTGGAGCTGCTTCCTGCCTCCCTGCGCCCCCATCTGCACATCGGTGGCAGGCTGGATCGTGCCACCACGGGCCTGCTGATTTTAAGCAGTGACGGTCGGTGGTCGCGCCAGCTGACATTACCCGGCACAAAAATTCCGAAAACCTACAAAGTGACCACGGCGCTGCCGATTACACCGGAGGTTCGGCAGCGATTTCAGGAAGGGATCTGGTTTGCCTTCGAGCAATTGAGCACATCCCCTGCTGAACTGGACATTCTGGGAACACACGAGGCGAGAATCACCATCTATGAAGGGCGCTACCATCAGGTTAAACGGATGTTTCATGCCGTGGGCAATTGTGTGACCTCACTGCACCGGGAGAGCATGGGGTGCCTGAAGCTCGACCCCACCCTGGAACCGGGATGCTATAGGCATCTCAGGCCGGAAGAGGTCAGCTCAGTCGGCTGACCTCCTGACGACCGGTCAGGCGCGACTCAGGAATTTGCGTTCTTCAACGTTGACCCGGATGCGATCCCCTGTGGAGATATGCTCCGGCACCTGAACTATCAGGCCCGTGGTAAGGCGTGCGGGTTTGGTTCTCGCTGTCGCCGAGCCGCCTTTAATGGACGGATCGGTCTCTTCGATGGTGAGCTCCACCGTCGGCGGCAGGTCGATGGCCACCGGGCTGTCACTCACCAGAATCACCATCACACCCTCGGTGTCTTCGGTAATAAACAGCAACTCGTCTTCGATAGTGCTGCGGTTAAGCATGTACTGGGTGAAGTCTTCCGAATCCATGAACACGTACTCTTCGCCGTCGGCGTAAGAGAATATGGCCGGGCGGCGAATCAGGTCCGCCAGATTGAGCATATCCGAGTCTTTGAAAGTCTCGTCGAGCTTCTGGTTAGTGACCACATCGTACATCCGCATCCGGTACAGGCTACCGCCTGCACGCCCCTGGGGCACGGAACGTTCAATGTCTTTCACAAAATAAGCGCGGCCCTCATACTCAACCGCCTGGTTCTTTTTGATTTCACTCGCTTTAGGCATGACATCCAATTCCAGAAAAGTTAGGGAGCCCCTGATGAGCGCCTCGGTATCAAGGGTGGTGATATACCATGACGAACGCCAAGATGCGATAGCTCTTAGCCACCGGCTTGAGACAACTCATCCCGGGTGCGCAAACGTCCTTCACGGCGAATCTGAGCTTTGGTGTAACGGCGTTTCTGATCCTCCGTTTCCGGGCTCACAGGCGGCACATCCACAGGCTTTCCATGCTCATCCAGCGCAACAAACGTGAAAAACGCCGAGAGGATATGGCGGGTTTCTCCGGTGTAGCTGTTTTCCGCCTCCACTTTGGCGCCAATTTCCATGGATGAGCCCCAGCTTCGGTTCAGGGACAGATTGAACAACAGCGTATCGTTCCCTTTCGCCGGTGCCCGGAAATGAATTGAGTCCACGGCAGCGGTTACACAGACATGGGCAGAATGTCGCTCCGCCACCACCAACGCCAGCCGGTCGCATTTGGCCATGATCATGCCCCCGAAAACCGTATTGTGCGAGTTCATATCGTTCGGAAACACTTTATACACATGTTTGTCGATGGCCGACGCAGACACAGGTTTTGCGGGGTTACCGGTCATAAGACTGTCATTCCTTTGTGGGTTTACCCACACTTTCTGTGGATAACTTTGTTAGCAAGGTAAGGACACCCGGTCATAGCCGGCATGAAACCTGAGTTTTCAGCCACTGCGGGGAAATTGACCAGGTGTGCCGCCGGTTACGACGGCAACCGGCAGGGGCCGCCCACGAAGCGCGGCCCCAAACCCGGGAATGGCCGCCCGCCGGGCGACCGGAACGCATTCAGCCCTGCAGGTCAAAATGGGCAGCATCCTGTTCAATGCAACGATCCAACAGGGCCAGGTAATCTGCTTTCACTTTCAGCTTGGTCTGCTTGTGGGCTCTCAGGTTCAACTGTTTCATCTGGGTAGCAACCGCTTGAGCCCTCTCCAGCAACTGCTCCGGAGCAACGGCCTCATCCAGGAAGCCGGCGGCAATAGCACTCTGCGGATTGAAAATCTCGGCGTTCACCACAGAACGGTAGAAGTAGGGTGCCGGCATACGATGACGTGCGATTTCAATCCCCGCATGGTGCATGGTCATACCAATGGCCACCTCGTTCAGGCCCAGCTTGAATGCCCCCTCAACGCCAATCCGGTAATCCGCCGACAGCAGAATAAAGGCGCCCTTGGCGATGGCATGGCCACTGCAGGCGGTAATCACCGGCAGTGGGAAGGCGGAAAGACGGCGGGTAAAGGTTGACCCCACTTTCACCAGCGCCATGGCTTCTTTCGGGCCTTTCTGCATCTGCTTGAGATCGTAGCCGCCAGAGAACATACCGGGCTGGCCGGTAAGAATCACAATCGCCTTGTCCTGCTCCGCCTGGTCCAGTGCGGCATTCAGGGCGTCAAACACCTCGTGGCCGAGCGCATTGGCTTTGCCGTTGTTAATAGTAAGCGTGGCAATGCCATCGTTCAGTTCGTAAGTTACGAGTTCTGTCACCTGGATTTCCTCATCTACTGCCAGAATTAAGTGAGTGTTTGTTAACTGTATAGCGAACACCAAATATCGGCAACGTCAAAACCCCGGAAGCATCCGGGTTTACGTGACGTCGGGCCGGTCCGTATCAGGGCTTTACCACACCGGCCTTCGGGATCAGACAATTGATCATGCTAATGGAAAGATCCCGGAATACCGCCTCAGAGGCCACATTATCCGGTAACCTGTCCGCCATCGATCGCCGGCAAGATGACGAGCGACTGTCGGCCAGTTCGGCGCAATCGTTAAATGCCGGACCACTGGCCTGGCCGACTGCCTCCGTACACTGCCCGGGAATACGGCCAACCATGAAATCGAGCACCTCACTCCGGCTTGCCGGGTGGGCTGCCAGGTTACTAAAACGCCCAGCCCCGGCGGGGGCGGATGATTCCCGGGCCTGATCCCACAAAACATAAGCCAGGGCGGCGCAAACCAGCGTGATGGTGACAACGGGCATCTTCATTAAAAATCCTTGGAGCATAGTGATAAGCCATTGTAAACAAGAAGAATCCGAAATGCCGCATTGATCGACGCTGCAATAGTATGGCGCGCTCCCAAATTCCCCAACGAGAACGGAGCATTCTGATGAAAGGGAAACTCGGGCTTCTTGCCGCCCTGCTGGTCCTTACCGGCTGCGCCACTGCTTCCGAGCAACTGCGCATCTACACCGAACAGTACCCGCCTTACAACATGACGACCAACGGCCAGCCCTTCGCCCATTCTGAATTCGAAATCACAGGCCTGTGCACTGATGTACTGAAAGCCCTGATGGAAAAGGCCCAGGTTGGCTACAGTATTAAACTGCGGGACCTGAGCTACGGCATGAATCGCTCGCAGAAACACGAAGACCACGGCATCTACTGCGTTTCCAAAACCGCAGAACGCGAGCCATTTTTCGAGTGGGTTGGCCCACTCTCCAGCATCCAGTGGACGCTCTTTGCCAAGCCAGACTCTGAAATGCAGCTCGACAATCTAGAAGACGCGCGAGATTACCTGATCGGTGGCTACAAAGGCGACGTGATGACCGGCTACCTGGAAGACAACGGATTCAACATCTCGGCCATTACCAACAACGGCCTGAACGCCAAGCGGCTGGTTCAGGGCCAGATCGATCTGTGGGTTGCCGATGGCCTCGCGGGCCCTTATCTCGCAGCAGATGCATCCGACGTTACCGGCCTGACGCCAGTGCTGGTCTTCCGGGAAACCCCCATGTACCTCGCCATCAACAAGAACTCGGACCCGGAGCTGATCGACGCACTGCGGTCTGCCTACCAGACCATGAAAGACAACGGCGAAATCGACACCATTTCCCGCTCCTACGGGCTTTAACCCTTTGCTGCCCCCCCGGAGACCGCAGCCCGACTCCGGGGGCACGCCGCCTACCGGCCACTCCATCCGCCGCAGGTATCCCGACCAAAACGCGAACCAGTACTCAAAGTTACACAAGTGTTACAAATTACTTGTATCCGCAGCGCCCACACGCCCGCAGAATGCGCAGCCCTTTGTAAAATCACGTTAAATCAGAAAATTTGATAGGAAATTCAAGATGTTTTTCAGAAAAACAGCTGTTCTTGGATTAACAGGCATTCTGCTGGCCGGATGCGGAGGAAGCTCTTCAGATAGCGATGAAAGCCCGAGCCAGCCCCAAGCGGACATCTCTGCTTCAATCAACTTGCCCGCCGCCGTCGCAACGGTAGAGTACCGTTATCGCGTTGATCATCAGCCTCTGTCAGGCGATGTCCGCTACAGCGCTGAGGAGCTTCCCAAATGGGCCTCCATCGACCCGGCCACTGGCGTTATCTCCGGCGAACCAACGCAACAGGACGTCTCGGCTCAGTCGCCCGTCGTGGTGGAGGCCACCAACGGGTCCCGCACGCTCCATCTGAAAGGCTCTCAGCGTGGAGTATGCCGCCGCCTATGCCGACGGACCGGCCTATGATTTCTACTCAACCGACTTCGACGGTAACCCGCGCGCACTGCGAAACGACCTCTCCGGCGGCGAACTTCGGGGTGAAGTGCAGTTTGTCCAGACCCACTCGGTTGCGCCGGCGAACAACTACGAACGCAATCAGGGCGATGAAACCCAAAGCACGTACAGGCCGAGACTGATCGCGCTGCGGGATGCGCTGCTGCTGTTCATGCCGGACGAAAACGTCTCGCCGACCACCGTCCATGTTGAGGTCAGCGTGCATGGTGAGCCGCTGATGACGCTGCCCATGGCACACCCCAACGATCTGCCGAAATCCGATGCGCCTGCCAGCCAGGATATTCAGTACTCCGGCAGAGCCTGGTCCGTCAGATTGCCGTGGGATTCGGTAAAGAACGGCCTGTCACTGCGTTTTGTGGCCGATCAAAACTCAGAGGCCAGCCAGGCCGGCGAACTGCCTGCGGCTGCCATCGATATTGCCGAAGCGTCACAGATTGTCTTTCAAAGCCTGCGACTGGGCATGCTGACAACACCGGACCACACCAACGGCCACTACACGCTGCGTGACCCAATTATGGCGGCCACCGATTACTTCCAGACCATGCCCGTGTCCAGGCTGGTGATGGGCAGCTATGCCGACGCTGTGCTGGATCGCGTGATCATCCGTTCCGGCGCGATCTACGACAAAGACGTCGGCACCGGCGCCAGCGAGAGCGACGGTGGCATCTACAATGGCGATATGCGTGAAAATGTCGGAAAATCCCAGGTCAGCGTGGGCATCAACATGGCCAACTTCGGCTACACCAGCCACCACATGAACCAGGGCCACCCCCACGTTTTTAAACAGATCACCAATCACCATGCCTGGGGCATGTACGCAAACGGGCGCCATAAACACGGCCTGAGCGGCGGTAATGGCATTGGCACCATTGTCGACAGCTGGGGCAACGAGGCCAGCCACGAGTGGGGCCATGCGTATGGCCTGGGACACTATCCGGGCAAAGGCTTAACGACTGATGGGCGCTGGGCGGTTCACCATGCGGACAGTGGCTGGGGCTACATCGCCCACCGTGATCGAATGCGTGCCAATCTGTTCGGCCTGAACAACGAGGGCGAATACAACTACAAGCGGGATGCCATGTCCGGTGGCTCAGCGGGCGGCCCCTTCTCGGTGTATACCCTCTATACCGGTTACTCGGCGCGGATCATCCAGAACGATGTCGCCCGACTGCCGATTCCGGACACCCGCTACCCAAGCGGCTACAAAAAATGGAACACCACCACTGGCGAATACGAAAACTACGACGCCAACCGGCCGGTACCGGAGAGCGTTGGCGTGCCGGTTGCCACCATTCTGGGAGGGTACGACCCGGACGGCAGCGCGGCACTCATCTACCCGGTATTCCACGGCAACTACGGTAACGTGTTTGACCTGCCTGCCCCCGATCTGAGCGCCGACGGCAACGTGTGCTGGGTAGAAGTGGATAACGCCAACGGCGAGCAGAAACAGGTTCGCGTTGCAGCGCAGCGCCACGCAGCCAACAGCATCAATCAGATCAACTTTAACCTGCACGCGGACTTCCGTCCCACCAAGGCCAGCCTGTTCTGTCGCCGCGACGGCACCGTGACCAAGCTTACCGAGACTGCGTTTGACGGCACTATCCCCGAACTACCGCCTGTAGCCATCGTTGGCCAGGAAGCCGGCTATCAGCAACTTCGTGATCGTGAGATGACACAGATTGAAGACGCGCTGATGGCTATGGACACCAGCGAGTTCAACCTCCTTACTGGCTCACTGGCGACTCTGGTGGCCAGCTACAGTGACGAAGAACTGCAGGTCGGCCTCTCCAACGCTGCACTCCAGCGCCTGAACGGGCTGAAAGAACAGGAAGCGGTGGCGAACGAACTGGCCGTCGTGGTTGCCAAGGCGCAGAAGGACAACCTGACGCCAGCGGAACAGAAGCAACAACTTATGAACGCGCTTCGCAGCAACGGCCTGATCAGCTCGGTCTCAGATCTGGTACTTGAGGGCGCGTCTATTCAGGGTAACGGGCGCTTTTTCAATACTCAACTGGAAAACGGTCAATACGTTGCTCTGACACCAGTGGCCGATGTGGAAGCCGGAACCCTGAGCCAATGGACCATGGACCTTCAAAACCGACTGCATCCGACTGCCACACCCTGGCAGTGCCTGACGCCCGTCGGTGGCCGCCTGGGCCTGAGACTGTGCGAGCAAGACAATGCGGCGCAACGCTGGCTCTACGATGCCGACTCGCAGCGGCTGCAAAATGAGAGCAGCCGCCGCTGCCTGGACTACGACCGCGTTAATGGCACGGTGATAACCTATGGCTGCACCGGCGGATGGAACCAGAAATGGAGCCAGGCTCCGGTTGCCTCCAGCCGCCTGCTGGCATTACTGAGTGGTGAACTTCTCGCCGAAGTCTACAACACTCTTCTGATCGACTAAGCGTTCTGACCTGTTGGCCGGGGCCCTGCCCCGGCCATACTGCCCCTCTTCCAGTCTGCTTTTAACCGCGTCTTCGACCCGGATAATGACTTATCTGCGGCCTCAGTCTCCGTTACCCATGGTTAGAATATCGTTGTACTCCCTGATGACCACACCCTCGTGTTCGGCCGGATTCTGCCCACTCGTCGCCACCTCACTGGCCATCGCCGCTGCCACCCGTTTGGCTTCAATGGCCCGATATTTCCTTAACGGCCCGACCAGCGCCCGATTGGCATACGGCATCACCGCCATGCCGAGAGACTCGGCGGTACGATTCTCCTTCCGCTGACCGAGCAGCAAGCTCGGGTGATAAATCACAAGATAAGGAAACTCAAGCGCCCTCACAGCCTCTTCCAGCTCCCCTTTCACCCGGCTATAAAACACCGGTGAATCTGAAGAAGCCCCCACCGCCGACATTAATATCAGTGTTTTGGCACCGGCCTTGCGGGCGAGCCTGGCAGCATTCAGGGCATAGTGGTAATCAACCTTACGGAACGCGTCTTTGGAGCCCGCTTTTTTTAACGTCGTGCCCAGGCAACATACCAAGGCATCCACCTGAAATATCTGCGCCTGTGCTTCCATGGCATCAAAATCAAGCAGCCGCTGATCCAGCTTCGGGTGCTCCAGCGTCATTGCATGACGTACCGGCGCAACCACGGTGGATATCTCGGGTTTCACCAGCAGGTTTTCCACAACCTTGCCACCGGTCAGGCCAGTAGCCCCCAATACCATTACTTTCATCGGGTATTCCTTTTGGTCCATCGCTTCTGATCGCGGCCCCGATTGCGTAGGATGATAGCCATTGCTCCACACATCGGACGATCCATTACGTGCCACTATGCTGAAATTATCCAACGCCGTCGAACTCGCAGACTGGGAAATCCAGATCACACAGATACGATCCCAGGGGGCCGGTGGCCAGAACGTCAACAAAGTCGCATCCGCTGTGCATTTGCGCTTCGACATCGCGCACTCCACGCTGCCAGCGTTCTACAAGGAGCGGCTATTATCCATTTCGGACCAGCGCATCAGTAAAGACGGCGTGATCATCATCAAGGCGCAGTCTTACCGGACGTTTGAACAGAACAAAGAGGATGCCTTGAACAGGCTGAAAGTGCTGATTCAACAGGCCGTTAAACCAGAGAAGGCAAGACGCCCGACACGCCCCACCAAGTCATCTCAGCGGCGGCGTGTGGACAATAAAACCCGCCGCGGAGACATCAAATCGCTCCGCGGCAAGGTGAAGGTTTAGTTAAGGCCCTGTTCCTCAGCCAGTGCAGCCGCGGCCTTGGGGCCAGTCCAGAGTGAAGGCAGGATAATCAGCGATACCGGGATAGCCGTGATCACAATGAACTGCTGCAACACGCCAATCTGACCAGAGCCCATGTACAGCAGAATGGCCGCCATCAGCGCCATGGCGCCACCCCAGAAGACCCGAATCCAAGGCTCCGGCTCATCATGACCCGCGCCAACCATGGCAATGGAATAGCTCATCGAATCGCCGGTTGTCGCGACAAAAATCGTGGTCAGCAACAGAATAGCCGCCGCCATCCAGGTGCCACCCGGCAGCGCCTGGGCAACCGTCAGAGTCGCAACGTCAAAGCGAAAGCTGTTCAACGCTTCGGTCAGATCAAACGTGCCGTTCAACTGGTGGTAGATCCCTGAGCCACCCAGCAGAGTAAACCAGATGGTGGTGGCGATGGGTGCCAACACAGCAACGGCCAGAATGGTTTCCCGAACCGTGCGGCCACGGGAAATGCGAGACACGAACACCGCCATCAGAGGTGTATAACCAATAAACCAGGCAAAGAAGAACACCGTCCACCACTTCATCCACCAGTCTGGTGCTGTTTGGGCGGTCATGGTTGCCATAGAGAAGAACGAGGTCACGTATTCGCCCATGGACTGGAAATAAACGTCGGTCAGAAACAGCGTGGGCCCGAACAGGAAAATTACCGCCCCGATCACCAGCGCCAGAATCACGTTGAAGCGGCTCAACAACTGAATACCACGATGCAACCCGGTCATGGCGGATGTCATGTAAACCGCGGCCAGAACGGCCAACACCATCAACTGAGTGCTGTAGCCGTCCTCAAAACCAAACAGCTCGTGCAGGCCAAAGCTCATCTGGGTTGCCAGAAAACCAATAGGGCCAACGGTGCCGGCGACAACGGCAATCACACAGGCAGCATCAACCACGCCACCCAGGCGGCCTTTAACCACCCGCTCGCCCAATACCGGGTACAGCAGCGTGCGCGGCTGCAGCGGCTGGCCTTCTGAATAATGAGCTCGCGACAAAACCACGGCCGTCAGCGAACCCAATACCGCCCAGGCCAGGAAGCCCCAGTGCATGAAAGACTGAGCCATGGCCGGAGCAATGGCTGATGCCGTCGCCGCTTCCGTTGCAAAGGCAGGCGGGGTGACCACATAGTGATAAATCGGCTCGCCAGCGGCGAAAAACACACCGCCACCGGCCAACAGCGTACACATGATCATGGAAAGCCAGCGGAAGCTGCCAATTTCGGGCTTGCCCATTCCACCGATCCGGGCGCGACCGGCACGGCTGATCGCGGTACCAACCGCAATAAAAAACGTCATCAACAACAGGAACTGGAAAAACGACCCCAGGTATTTGGCGGTCCAGGTAAAACCTGCGCCAATGAATCCGGCAACGGCGTCGGCATCAATAACAGATGCACCAACGAAGAGCAGAATAAAACCAATGGTGAGCACCAGTACTACGGGGTCGCTGTCGTGCAACATACGGGCACGAAGCGATTTCGGAGGGACAGTTTTCGCTGTCATAACAAGAGGGTCCTTTCGGGAAAAAGGGGGCGACCCTACAGGATTTGCCTGAAAAATGCACGAAATTAGGGGAAATTACGAAGGAGCCGCACGCCCCACTCCGGTAGTCAGTGCATACAATCTTCTGGCCGGAGTTTTCCCACAGAATCTGTGGATAACCTTGTTGGCAATGGCATGACAGTCGGTGAAAAACCGACAACGACAGGCTCTGGCGGTGATCGGAGGTAAAATAACCAATCACGCCGGGTCGCATTCAGGCCATCAAGCCCTTACCCTGCTCATTCGTCAACGCAACAGGAGAACCGCATGATCAGTGATGTGGACTTGAAGTATCTGGAACGCAGTGTGGAACTGGCGCGCGAGGCACTGGAAACCGGCAACTCGCCCTTCGGTTCGATGCTGGTTGATGGCGATGGCAAGGTGCGCTTTGAAGACCACAACCGCATTGCCGGCGGCGACGATACCCAGCATCCGGAGATTGCCATTGCCCGCTGGGCGGCCGAAAACATGAGCCCGGAAGAGCGGGCGAAAGCGATTGTTTACACCTCCGGAGAGCATTGCGCCATGTGCGCGGCCGCCCATGGCTGGGTGGGCCTTGGCCGGATTGTTTACGCCAGCTCTACGGAACAACTGATCGGCTGGCTGGACGAACTGGGCGCAGCACGCCCGCCCATCACACCACTGCCCATTAACGAAGTAGTTCCGGGCCTCAAGGTAGACGGGCCGGCGCCATCACTGGCGGAAACCGTGAAAAACCTGCACACGCGTTACCTGAGAAAAGAAAACGGCTGAATACGCGAGCCTGGGCGTCACGTTCAGGCTCCCCACGTTTCCATGGCCCGGCCGAAGGCACAGAGCATCGTTTTGCACAATTCAGACCCGGGCCTTATTTCCCTCACTGGATGGCACCTTCAACATCAGCACAAACCCGATGAGCAGGAACAGCAAAATTGTGCTCATCCCCCAGCGCTGACTGCCGGTGAGTGCCGTCACCCAACCCACCAGCAATGGGCCGGCAAAGGCGGTCGCCTTGCCGGAAAAAGCGAACAGGCCAAACATCTGGGTTTGCAGGTGAGGGGGTGCCACCCGCGCAAGGTGGGAGCGACTGGCTGATTGAAGAGGCCCGACAAAGATCCCCAGTATCATTCCCCATACCCAGAATGCCGCTGCGCCCTCCACCACCAGAATCGCGAACGCGCTGGTGCCCAGGCCCACCAGAGACAAAAGAATGGTATTGCGCCCGCCCAGAGCGTCATCAATCCAGGCAAACCCCAGAGCCCCCAGACCAGCAGTCACATTCAACGCAATCGCAAACTGCAATACTTCACTTGAGCTCATGTTGAACGTGCCGGCGGCATAGACGCCCCCGAAGGTAAAGATCGTCGCCAGACCATCGGTGTACAGCATACGGGCAACCAGGAACCTTACAATGTCCCGATACTGGCGCACGTGGGCAATCGATTCTTTTAACTGGCGTAATCCGGCACGAGTGGCAGCCGCCAGCCCGAGGCCTGTTGCAGGACGATCCGGGATAAAAAAGAACGCCGGAAGCGAAAACACCAGATACCACACCGCCACCAGAATAAAGGTCGCCCGAACGTGCTCTGCCGCCTCGTGATCCAGGCCAAAGAGCGTCCCATCCGCCTCGATAAAACCGTAAAGCGCCACCACCAGGCTGACAATACCGCCAACGTAGCCCAGCCCCCAGGCCCAGCCAGACCAGCGCCCCGTGCGCTCTGGCCGGGCCAGATCCGGTAACATGGAGTTATAGAATATAAACGCGAACTCGGCCCCGAGGGTTCCAAGCCCAACCCACAACGCCGCCTTCCAGAACTGCGCCTGATCTGGCGTAACCGTCCAGAGCATGGCGGAAGAGCCAACACACAATAGGGTAAACCCGATCAACCAGGGTTTACGCCGGCCAGATTGATCGGCAACAGCCCCCAGAACGGGCGCAATAATAGCAATCAGCACCCCCGCAATACCCACAATATTGCCCCAGGCCCGGGTACCTTCTACCTCATCCTGAATCACCGAAACACTGAAATACTGAGCAAAAACAAAGGTGAGAATGATGGTAAAAAAAGCACTGTTGGCCCAGTCGTAGAGCGCCCACGACCAGAGGGCAGGCCGGTTCTCGTGATCACGAGAGTGCTTGGAGGGTCGGTGCCTGGGGGTGAAACTCATCGATCTTCCCTAATCAGCAAGGCGGGCAGCCTCATGAAAAATGCACTTACAGGGCTGCCCGCATTCAGGCTCAGAACGCCGTTGACATCACTTCCTGGAGATCCTTCTTCAGTTCCTCTGGCATTGTGATCCAGAGTTCTCCATCCGCGCCGGGGAGCACGCCAATTTCAAGGCCATCCCGGGTCAGACCCGGCACCCACTTATTGAAAAAGTCCGGCAGGGACAGCGCTTTCGGGCGAAGATCACTCGATGGCCCGGCATAGTTAGCCGCAAAGTCTTCGCTGGGCCAAACCGGAAGATAGCCCACGCCATCCTCGTCCGATACGATTTTCAGGAACTGGTTTTCGGTGTTAATTAGTATCCAGAGCTCACGCTCCTCTACGACAGCGTCCAGAAAAAAGTCGTAGCGCTCCTCGCCATCCATTTCCAGAATCGAGGCTAACGGGTTATCGCTCATTACGGCTCACTTATTGATCATGCCGGCTAAGACGGCTCAGAGTTTCGCCAACGCATCTCGCACTGGCACATCACCCGACACTACATCAAAAACCCGGCGGTCGGTATTGTCAGAATCCAACACCGCCAGCAGAACCCGCGCAACATCCTGGCGGGGAATCTCGCCAAACGCTGCCGGCTGATCACTCGCCGATACCTTGCCGGTGCCATCGTCATTGGTCAGTCGACCGGGGCGCACGATGGTGTAATTCAAGCCACTGGCTTTGAGGTGCTCATCGGCATTACGCTTGGCCTGGAGATAATGTTGCAGCTTCTCCGGCCCCTTCTCCGGCTCTTCGGCGCGCATACTGCTGACGATGATAAAGCGATTGATGCCCATCGCCTTTGCCGTATCTATCAGGCGAATGGCACCGTCCTGGTCAACGTCGACTGTCTTGTCCGGCCCCGTATGGGGGCCTGATCCTGCAGTAAAGACCACGGCATCGCAGCCCCGCATAGCTTCACTGCAGTCTTGTTCCAGATCACCAATAACGGTCTCGGTTGCTCCCAGTTTCTGCAACTCCGGGCCCTGGTCTGCATGACGTACCAGCGCTCGGGCCTCATGGTTGCTGTCGGCCATTTCTTCCAGCAGATAACGACCGATCTGGCCGTTGGCTCCTGCAATAAATACGTGCATGGAATACCTCTCGTTTTCGACTGTGTGAATTTCGCTTACCCCAAAGCTGCGCCCGGCAGACGGATAATTCAAGAGACAGGGCCATTTTTAAGGCATAACCTGTTTGCACTTTTAGGTGAACCAAACAGTCCTTCACGGCCTACTGTAGTAACCTGTCCACTTATTTCACGAGAACGGAGCTTCCGCATGATCACAGTACACCACCTCAACAACTCACGCTCTCAGCGCATTCTCTGGATGCTGGAAGAGTTGGGCGTGCCCTACGAGATTCAGCGCTACGAGCGGGACCCCGAAACCATGCTCGCCCCGGCAAGCCTCAAGAAAGTCCACCCCTTGGGTAAATCACCGGTAATAACCGATGGGGATCTGGTGGTGGCGGAGTCTGGCGCCATCATCGACTACCTGGCCCACACCTACGGCAAAGACACTCTGTTGCCAGAGGCCGGCGGCCAGCAATGGCTGGATTACACTTACTGGATGCATTATGCGGAAGGCTCACTGATGCCGCCGCTGGTGATGCGCCTGGTCTTTGAAAAAGTCAAAACCAGCCCGATGCCGTTTTTCATCAAGCCCATCGCCAAAGGCATTTCCGATAAAACCAATCAGATCTTCATCGGCCCGATGATCAAAACCCACCTGGACTTCGTGGAGTCACAGCTGGCCGGAAAGACCTGGTTTCTGGGGGAGCAGTTGAGCGCGGCCGACATTCAGATGAGCTTCCCGCTGGAGGCCACCGTCGCCCGCGGCACCGCTGGTGATCGGCCCAACATCAAAGCCTGGGTTGCGCGGGTACACGCACGCCCCGCGTACCAGAGGGCGCTGGAGAAAGGCGGCGAATACGATTTTGCCTGAGCCTGCCGCACCGGGCCGCTGGCTTAACCGGCCAGCGCGCCCCTAGCCGGACAATGCCACCTCACCTACAACCCCCAGCATAAAGCCCGCCAATGCGCCCAGAGGCGGGGCCCAATGCCTCTTCAAGTGCACCTGCGGTGCAATGTCCTGAAAGATAATGTAGAGAATGCCACCGGCGGCAAACAGCATGATACCAGACACCAGCTGGGGCATATCCGACAGGAGAAAATACCCCAGGGCGCCTGCGACAGGCCCTAGCAGGGCCATAAGCGCGAGAGTGCCAATGATTTTCAAACGGCCATAATGGGTGGACTCTGCCAACTCTCGATAGGAATTGAATCCCTCCGGAATGTTTTGTAGCGCAATAATGCCGGCCAGCAACATACCGCCCTCGCTGGAGACGGAAAAGGTGGCACCGAGAGCCAGCGCTTCGGGTACAAAATCAGACAACATGGCCACCAGCTGGCTGGCCTGGGTGCCATTGGCGGCCAGCCATCGATCCAGCATCATAAATGCCACGCCACCGGCAGAAAAGCAGGCCACAATCGCCCAAATGGCAAGGTTCTCCGTGCCTTCCGGCACCAGAACCAAAGCGACCGCCGCCAGCAACGCACCGCCACCAAACGCGATCACACTGTGGCGAACTTCGGTTTCCAGCCAGCGTGGGTGAATGCGCTCCACCGAGGCCAGCGCCGCACCCAGCGGCATGGCCAGGCCGGCAATCAAAGTCAGCAGAACTATCTGCAGAAGGCCATTGGCCTGAAGAGCTTCCAGCATTTCCACCTACCCTTATCCGTCCCGAAGCTTGAAACAGCAAAATCACCATGGGTTGTCATCATAGCCAGACAGGAACCATAGCAAAGTTGCTGTTATCAAGGGCGTTAAGAGGCCGAGGGAAAGTGCAGGAAAACTGATGGCCTGCTCTTACTCGACAGGCCATCAGGTCGACACGATCATTCAGGGCGAGCAACTGGCGCTCGGCAACTGGTTGATCCAGCTCCGTATCAGCCTTGCCCCTTCCTGATGCACGGTGCTGCGGCCTAGCTCCGGCATTTTGTGGCGGCTATCGGTGGTTTCAATGCGGAACTGCAGGTAAGACTCGTCAGCATTGCCGGGAATCACATCAAACGGGTAGCCGTCTTTGCCCCCGGCGACGGGGTCTTTGCAGACACCGAACTTGCCCGGCGAATCTGCGTACACCCGGTTGTATTCCAACTGCACGCCGCTGCTACCGGCAGGACCGGCATAGCCTTCTGGCAGGGTCAGGTCGGCACGATGGCAATGGGCGCAGTTGATGTCCAGGTAGGCCCGGGCCTTGTCGTTTAGCTCGGTTGCGCTCAACGAGGCAATGTTGGTTTGGTCATCAAACGCAGCTGCCTTTTCCACGCTGTTGAAATCGGCAGGCAAGCCCGCCAGCAACTCACCCTCCGCCCAGTACTGCAACTGGTTGTACACGGTGCCATCCGGATAGGTGTAATCCTTGTTCAGGTAACGGGCTTTCGGCCCGATAGGCAGAAATATCTGCTCCCGCTGATCGTCCGATCCCTCAAGGTCCGGCACGATGGAATGGCAGGACGTACAGTCCGCCGCTTTCGGCACCGCGTAATCAAAGGTCAGGGTCTGGCCCTGATTGTTAATGGTACTGAGATCCGTCAGGCGCTTGCCGGCAATCGCCAGCGTGGCATCGGTTTCTGAGGACCAGTAATACGGCAGCGCCACCCAGCCATCGTCTCGATGAATCAGTAGACGGGGCTCGATCACCAGTTCATCACCATCGCGCATCGCCGT
Source organism: Marinobacter sp. VGCF2001 (assembly GCF_049943275.1). NCBI lineage: Bacteria > Pseudomonadati > Pseudomonadota > Gammaproteobacteria > Pseudomonadales > Marinobacteraceae > Marinobacter > Marinobacter sp. VGCF2001. Next base: position 94,551 of record NZ_JBNFVX010000004.1, on the reverse strand, counting down.
GTTGGCCGGCAAAGCGAACGTTTTGGTAATTACCGTGCCGACCGGGAAGTCCAGCGCCTCCGATTCGTTGTAACCCACGGTCTTGCCTTCAGGCACAAAAACAAATCGGTACTTGCTGGTGTAATCAGAAAACAAGGCGGTGGACAAATCGTAAGGCACGCCGCCTTGAGCCGGGCCGCTGGTCGGGTCACTGGCGTCCGCAAACAGCTTGTAATCAGACAGATTCGGGCAGGTTTCAGACATCAGGGCATCCCAATTCACCCCGGCTGCCTGCGCATCGCAGCTGCCCTCGGCCCCCGTCGGTGGGCCAGGGGCTGCAAGACAGGAAAAGGCGGGAGTGTGCAATTTCTTGAATCGGCAATCTTCAAGAAATTAACCAGCAAAGTGGGCTCTGGCGAGGTTTATCTGAGCTGCTCCGCAGCGAGAATCGCACGCTTGCGCTCCAGCCCCCAGCGATAACCACCGAGACCGCCATCCTGGCGCACTACCCGGTGGCAAGGGATCAGCACGGCTATGCGGTTTCTGGCACAGGCCGTAGCCACAGCCCGGACGGCCGAAGGTCTGCCAAGGCGCTCTGCCAGGGCGCGATAACTGAGCACTTGCCCCTCCGGGATTCGCTGCAGGCCCTGCCATACCTGCCTCTGGAATTCACTTCCACGAATATCCAGAGGCAAATCCGGCTTTGACGCCACTCCGCCGATGTATTGATCCAGTAAGGTAACCCAGGAATCGTGCGCCGAGGTCGGTGCGGCCGCCAGGTGCGCGTGCGGGAATTCCGACTTCAAAGCATCAAGAAGAACGCCTTCGTCATCAGCGAACTGCACACAGCAAATACCCCGGTCGGTAAAAGCCACCAGCATCCATCCCAACCGGGTGCTCCTGAGAGCATAAACAATACGTTCAACAGCCTCTTCAGGCTTGGGCGCGGCATCGGTTTCTGATTTTTGCCGGGTCATCCTGTTTGCCTCACGTATCTAGCCTCAACGGCGAACCTGATCAAATCTGGTTCGCCTTCCGATACTGCCCCTGGTAGTCAAACATACGCTCCTGCACCTGCCAGTAATGCTTCTGTTTACGGGCAATCACAAAATCCGGGGCCGGTAACATGGCCTGCATTTCCAGCACCTCGTTCACTTTGTGAAAAGTCTTCGGTGCCTGCCCGCGGGCAAATCTGCGGCCAAACAAGGTGTTGAACACCGCACGCTGGGCCGGCTTGCTGAAATCGAAAGACTCCCGGAGCTCTTCCCCGTCTTCACCATGGTAAGTGATTTTCAGCTTTGTGCCCTCCACATTCAGCGAAAGGCCCGCACAGCGAATCACCCATGCATCCTTGAGCTTCAGGGCATCGCGCAACTGATCGTCCGGATCAATGATGGTCTGCCGGCAGTGCCCGCAGTTCCGCGCTGCAATGTCGTTCTCGCCGCCACAATGCGGGCACTCCTTGAAACGGAACCGGTAATCACACTGCTGCGGCGGAGCGTTGTCGCCTTCAGCCGTTTCCAGCAGCCCCTGACATCGGCGACCATAATGCTCAATAACCCGGCCATCACTGTCGGTTTTACCCCAGAAAATATTGGCGAAGCCGCAACCGGGGCAAAACACCTGAACCGGCTCGCTGTCCGGATGGGGTTTTGGCTCCCCCACCTCCGGGTGGTGCAGGTTCATGTGGTTACCGGCGTAATCGATTACCAGGCAATCCTTCTTGTCCTCCGCCAGCCGCAATCCCCGGCCGACTATCTGCTGGTACAGGCTCACCGACTGAGTGGGGCGCAAAATGGCAATGAAGTCCACGTGGGGCGCATCAAACCCCGTGGTCAGCACCGAGACATTCACCAGGTATTTCAACTGCCGCTGTTTAAAGCGCTGAATCAGCACATCCCGATCTTTCGAATCCGTGGCCCCGGTTACCAGCGCGGTCTCGTTCTGCGGGAGATAGCCGGTCACCTCCTGCGCATGCGCCACTGTGGCGGCGAAAATCATCACCCCATGGCGCTCCGCCGCCAACTCCACCACCTGCTCGATGATGGCTCGAGTCACTCGCTTATGTTTGCTCAGCAACTGGTTGACGTCTTTCTCGGCATATTCCCCAAACCGATCCGCAGCCAGCGCGGAGAAATCGTATTGCGCCACCGCCGCGTTCACCAGCTCTGGCCGGGTGAGATAGCCCCGGTTGATCATGTAGCTCAAAGGCAACTCGTAAATACAGTGCCGGAACGGCTTTTCCTGCCCATCCGCAGAACCGCGCACAAATCCGCGGTAGTGGTAACGGTAAATCCAGCCCATGGCCAGGCGATAAGGAGTGGCGGTCAGCCCAAGAACCTTGAGCGACGCGTTCTGCTGGCGCAGCAGTTCGATGATGCGTTGATACTGGCTGGTATCCTCGCCGCTCACACGATGGCATTCATCAATGATGATCAGGGAATACTCATTTCGGAACTGAGCCAGATTCGCCGCCACAGACTGCACACTGGCAAAGGTCACCTGATGCTGACGTTCCTTGCGTTTCAGGCCCGCGGAAAAAATGCCGCCCGACAACCCATAGCTCTCGTATTTTGCGTGGTTCTGTTCCACCAGTTCCTTCACGTGCGTCAGCACCAGAATCTTGCGCCGGGCAAGCCGGGCCAGCTCGGCAATGACCAGGCTTTTCCCGGCGCCGGTCGGCAGCACAATCACCGCCGACTCATCCGATTGACGGAAATGCTGAAGCGTGGCGTCTACGGCCTCCTGCTGATAAGGCCGAAGCTGGAAGGAAACAGGCATTGCAAGCGTCTACTGGTTGATGTGAAAGCAAAGCGACGGCGGCCATCTCGGTTTCCCGCAACTTGGGAATATCCAAACCACCCCAATCATTAGGTAACTAATATGAAAACTCACTTAGAAGGAATTTTAATGAGCCCCATCACAAAACGATTTCTGCTGGTTTCGAGCGTGTACCTTTTCACGCCATCCGTTGACGCGCTCAGCCAAACAGACAATACGGCTAACGGCGTAGAGACCATTTATTCAATCACAGAAATGACTGACGAAACACAGCCACTGATCGATCAATACCTGAACCAGAACGCCAGCCCTCAAAACACTGTATAAATATACACCACTCGTGCTAGACTGCCCACTCATCAAACGGTCTTGCCGACCATCATTACCCGGAGGCTATGGCATACCATGGGCGTAAAAGCACTTTATTATTCCGAGAGGGACGGACTGGACATGGCACTGAAAAACCCGGACAAAATGCTGTTTTCGTCCAAAGCAGAAGCCGATGCCCGGGACAAAATCCTCGAACTTTCCGAAGAAGTGGCCGCGTTCCTGCAGCGCAAGGTCAGCGGCCTGTCTGAAGAGTTGGCCGAGCAGTGCGCCCTGGCCATTGCGGAAGAAAAGGACCTGTTCACCCGGGCCCTGAAAAAGCCGGAGCTGCTTAACGAGACGGCTGACGCCGAGTAGCAACCAGGCCCGGCTGTTACCTTACCAACCACCGGTTGTCAGTGATGGTGCCCACCCGGCCCATGAACATGGCCATGGGCGATCTCCTCGGCATCCGCCGCCCGCACGTCGGTAATTTCAATGTCGAACGTGAGGGTTTTTCCGGCCATCGGGTGGTTGGTATCCACATCTGCAAATTTGTGCCCCACCTTGGCAACCAGAACGTGCCGGGGCCCCTGCTCGGTTTTTACCTGCGCGATCATGCCCGGTTTCCAGCGCTTGGCGCCCATCAGGTGTTTGATGGGGACCCGCTGAATAGCGTCTGGCTGGCGCGCGCCGTAGGCTTTGTCCGGTGACACGGTCACACTGAACGTGTCACCGGCCTCGCGGCCTTCCAGAGCCTCTTCCAGCCCCCGGATAATGCCCCCGTGGCCATGCAGGTAGGCATTGGGCTCGCCACCCCGGGAGTTTTCAACCTCATTACCCTGTTCATCACGCACACTGTAGTGAAAAAGGACCACCTGATTCTTTTCGATTGGCATAGTGTTCTCTGTACTGATTCATGTCGTCCCATTATAACGGCCTGATCAGAAAAACACTGTTTTATGCTACCGTTCCGGAAAAGGAGAAACGCCGTCATGAACACCCAACTCCCCTATTCCCAGGCCTGCGAAAACAACAAAGGCCCCATCCTGGCAAAGCTGCGCAACATTTTCAGCGCATCCGGCACCGTACTGGAAATCGGCACCGGCACCGGCCAGCACGCCGAACATTTTGCCTCTGCCCTGCCTCATCTGCGCTGGCAGCCCACTGACCACCCAAGGGCCGCGCATTTGGCAACCGCACGATTAGCGCAAGCCGCGCTGCCAAACATCCACCCCATACTCGAACTGGACGTGGGCACCGCTCCCTGGCCCGTGCAAAGCTTCCGCTGGGCATTCTCAGCAAACACCGCCCACATCATGGCGCGGGAAGAGGTCGAGCAGATGTTTCAGGGTATCGGTGCGCACCTGCAGAGCGATGGCGCGTTTTGCCTGTATGGGCCGTTCAGGCATCAGGGCGAGTTCACCAGCGAGAGCAACCGGGCCTTCGACCAATCCCTGAAAGCCAACGCGCCTCACATGGGCATACGGGATATTGAAGCACTGGCGGAGCTGGCCGGGCAGGTGGGCCTGGCAATGCAGGCGGATATCGCGATGCCCGCGAACAACGAATTGCTGGTATTCACCCGCCGCGTTTAGCGTTCATGCCTGTCGACGCCAGGCAAAAACCGGCCGGCGATGATGCTCCATGATGTCCTGAAAAACCGCGCATCACAAATGATCGTATTAACAAGGACACATCCAGCCGGGAGCGTCCAGTGCCAACACACTCCAGTTACGCAAACAGCATCAGCACCAGCCTGAAGACCCAATTCATCGCCGATGCCCTGGCCATGCCCGTGCACTGGTATTACAACCCGATGGATATTGAAAAGGCATTTCCCGGCGGCATCCAACAATTCGAGGCAGCCCCCGACTTTCACCCTTCCTCCATCATGTCGCTGCACTCCACAAGCCGTGGCGGGCGCCATGGGGGCAACCGAAACCAAGAGGAACCGCAGATTGTCGGAGACTTTATTCTCAAGGGCCGGGCACAATTCTGGAACGTACCGAACGTTCACTATCACCACGGCATGATTGCCGGTGAGAACACGCTGAACGCGCACTGCAGCCGAGTACTGATGCGCTGCCTCTCAGAAGCCAGCGGGCACTACCGGTCACAGGCCTTCCTCGAAGCCTACATTGGTTTTATGACCGCCGACCCTCCTGAGCATCCGGACACTTACGCCGAGTCGTATCATCGCGGCTTCTTCGCCAACCTGGCCAAAGGCAGGCCGCCCGAGCAATGCGCCATGGTCACCCACGACACACCGTCCATCGGCGGCCTGGTGACCATTGCTCCGCTGGTCTTTTCTGAGCGTCTCCGGGGCACAGGCATGGCAGCCATTCAGGCACTTTGCCGGGAACATCTCGCGCTCACCCATCCGGATGAAGGCTTGATGCAGGTGTGCGACCGCTATGTAAACCTGCTGTGCGGCCTGCTGGAAAAGCCAGACGAAGAAGGCATTAAAACGCTTCTCGAAGAAGCCGGTAAGGGTGCACGAGGCCTGGATGTCGCGGCCCTGGCAAACCGAAACCTGCCAGACTCCCAGGTGGTGGGCCGGATGTATTCGTCTGCGTGTTACATTTCGGACTCCTGGCCAGTGGTGCTGTACCTGGCGTACAAATACCGCAACGACCCATGGCTGGCTCTGCGGGTGAACACCAACCTGGGCGGCGACAATGTTCATCGGGGGATGGTGCTTGGGGCCATACTGGGGCTGACCAACGACGACGTGGCCAACGAGTGGTTTGATCAGTTGGTGGAGCATCGGGCAATTGGCCGGGAGATCGCCGCACTGATCTCTTCGGCAACCCAAAAGAGGGTTTAGCATCGGAAGGCCGGAATGAAGTTATTTCACCCATATCCGAAACTTTGCTATGCAGGGGCTCTTAATTAGCGTACTGTCAGTCTCGTTGGAAAGATTTAGCAAAGCATTTCACGAATAAGACCTCTTGTGTTGTCACACCTTTTGTCCTGTTTTTGATCCTGCACGTTTTTTTGTTTCCCGCATATCGCTGATCAAAGATCACAACGATCATTTGGCGGCACCTTATTGATTAATTTCAGGATAAATAGTTATGTCTACAATTACCGGCAACGTTAAGTTCTTCAACGAAGCAAAAGGTTTTGGTTTTATCACTCGTGAAGGCGGTGCAGACGTCTTTGTTCACTACAGCTCAATTCAGGGTAGCGGTTTCAAAACTCTGGCCGAAGGCCAGGAAGTTGAATTCACCGTGACCCAGGGCCAGAAAGGTCCCCAGGCAGAGAACGTGATTGGCCTGTAAATAACAGCCAATACGTAATCAGAAAAGGCAGCTTCGGCTGCCTTTTTTAATGCAAACTGAACACACCCTTCCCCACCCCATCAGTTCAACATCCCATAAGGCCGCTCCAGCGCTGCCCGCACATCGCCAATCGAAAACACCCTGGCAAATTCCGCAAACCGTTGCCCCTCGAACCACAGCTGGACAACCGGCAAAGAAAAGATACCCCGCGCGGCACACAACGGGCCGGCAGACTCCTGACAATCAATGTAGGCGGTAACCACTCCCGGAAATTCTTCTTTGCACAGTTTCCCCAGTTGAGGCTTGATGGCCTGGCACACACCGCAGTTCGCGCCTCCATACAGAAGCAGCACCGCAGGGTTGGACTGCAGCAATTGCGACAAGCTTTCTTCAGAGCAGATATTTTGCATCGTTACATCCTGATCAGCATGGCAGGTTCAATTCCCAGCGCCTGCCGGGCGAACTCGGCTTCGGGCCGCAATCGAAATCCAGTCTCGGCCTCTCCGTGAAGTGTCATGCCATTTTACTTCGGTTGCTTATTGAGTGCATAGCAAGCTCAGCAACGCTCTGTTGACTGCAATCTGGCTTTAGTTTGAATGCGTAACACTATTAGTCAATTCAAAAAGGCGACAGCTCAATACCATACCGCCCATATCCACGCAGAGCGAGCAAGCTTATGACTTACCAGTATGCAGTTGTAAAGGTTGAAGGAGACGTGGCCCTTCTGCTCTGCAACGGCTGCGGCATCACGATCGCGAAAGGCCCAAAGCACGAGGATCGCGAGCACTACTGCACCATGTGCATGAGCGGGAATTGCAAAGCCAAATTTAAAGAAGGTGTCTGAAACCCCGGTCGCACAACAAGAACCTGAGAGCCTGTCATCGTGGTAATATCCCCGTCCCGCAACGAGGCAAACATTGCGTTGGCGGTTTCAAATTCAGGCAATGCCAGGACCAATCGCTGTCGTGGCACAAGGGGCAATAACGATGATTGTGTGTGGAGTGGAACTGACAGGCAGTGACGCCGTGGTATGTATGCTGAATATGGATCGCGGGCAGTTCAACCTGCCGGAATGCAAGGTGCGCAAGCTGTCACTGCCCAAAAATCATAGTCGGGAAGATCTGCAGCGGTTTCAGGCGACCTTCGCGGAGTTGATGACCGAGTACGAGGTCTCCACGGTTGCGATCAAAGAGCGGATGCCGAAAGGCAAGTTTGCCGGTGGCGCCGTCAGCTTCAAAATGGAAGCGGCCATTCAACTGATCACCAGTATCGAGTTAACGGTGACCCTGCTTCCCCCGGCCCTGATCAAATCCACCCTGGCCGCCAACCCGCTGCCCATTGCGTTTGCAGAGACAGGCCTGAAAGCCTTTCAGGAAACCGCCTTTACCGCCGCCTATGTGGGGCAGTTGCAGAATCGCCAAGTCTGAGCGAAACCATACACAACAGACTTCAGGCGTGCGTCAGGGACTGATCCAGTGCGCTCGGTCATGCACCCCACAACCGAACCCCAAAAAAAGTAACAAAATGACGTAAACTGTCACAAATACAACCTCTTACAGCATGAACTCGCATATCATTTTCAATCAGCCTTAGGTATGATCCCCGCCAATTTTTTATTAATTGAGCGTTCAATTAAGGATTCGATATGCGAACGATGTTGATTCTGGTGCTTTTTGCATCGGTTATGGCTGGCCAAACCGCTCATGCCGCCGAACAGTGTGATCAGGTGCGATTTGGTATTGTCGATTGGACCGATGTAAAGGCAACCACGTCTGTGGCCTCGGAACTGCTGCAGGCTCTTGGCTACGATGTGGATATTTCCAACCAATCCGTTGTGGATACCTACGATGCTTTGGCGAAGGGCGACATCGACGTTTTTCTGGGCAACTGGATGCCGAGTATGGCCCCGGTGGCAGACCCGCTGATTGAGGCCCAGAAGGTCGAGCGGCTGGGCGCCAACCTCGAGGGCGCCAAATACACCCTGGCCGTGCCGCAGTACGTCTACGATGCCGGAGTCAAACACTTCTCGGACATCGCCCGGTTTGCAGACAAGTTTGAAAACAACATTTACGGCATCGAAAAAGGCAACGATGGCAATCTGCTCATCCTCGATATGATCAATTCCAATGCCTTTGGTTTACGCCCGTTTGAGTTGATTGAAACCTCTGAGCGCATCATGTTGGCTCAGGTGAATGGCGCGGTTCGTGATCAGGAGTGGATTGTCTTCCTGGCCTGGGCGCCCCACCCCATGAACGAGCGCTTTGATATCGCGTACCTGGATGGCGGTGACGATTACTTTGGGCCGAATAAAGGCGGTGCCACGGTGTACACCAATACCCGAGCCGGATTTTCCGAACAGTGCCCGAACGTCGCGACCCTTCTGGACAACCTGGAATTCTCTCTGGCAATGGAAGGCCAGGTAATGGATATGATTTTGAACCAGTTTGTGCCCCAGGACCGGGCGGCCCGCCACTGGATGCATCAAAACCCGGAGGCCGTGGAAGCCTGGCTCAACGGCGTTACTCATCGTGATGGCCGTAAAACCAACCCCACCGCTATAGCGCAATCGATGAAGCTGACCCTGAATAACTAGAGGCGTCAGTCAAAACGCAAAAAGCCCCGCTTGGGGCTTTTTGCGTATTTGGGCAAGCTCGAGATCATTCCCGCCCGTAAGACCATTGCTGCTCTGGCATCGCCGCGCCCGGGCCTGTCTCTGTCGCCTCATGCTTCTCTTCGGAACGGGCAATCACCGACGTACACACCAGATCCCCCGTCACGTTCATCGCTGTAGCGCCCATACCCACCAAAGCATCGATGGACACCAGCAGCGCCACAGTTTCAATGGGCAGGCCCACCTGGGCGAATACCGTGGCAATCATCACGATCCCTGCGCCCGGCACACCGGCCGTACCAATGGAAGCGAGGGTCCCGATCAACACAATTTCCAGCATGGTAATCATGTCGAGAGGCACGCCAATGACATTGGCCGCGAATGCAGCCGAAATAGCGATGCGGATACCCGCTCCATCCATATTGATGGTGGCACCCAGCGGCAGACTGAAGCCGTAAATACTTTGCGGAACACCCATACGCCGGGCGGCGTTCAGGGTCAGGGGCAACGTGCCAGAGCTACTCTGGGTGGCAAAGGCCGTGGCGACCGGCGCCCGCGCCTCACGCACAAAGTCCATCAGGCTAACGCCATTCAGGCGCATAAGAACCCCATAGACCACCAGTTGCACCGCCAGAGCGATGTACAACACCATCACCATATCGCCCAGGGCGAGGATAGTGTTCATGCCTTGCTCACCGGCGGTACTGGCGACAATGCCGAATACACCAATCGGCACATACTGCAGTACCCCGGCCATCACCTTCATGGTGACCTCGTTAAGGCCGGAAACCACCCCGTAAACACGCTCGGCGGCTTCTGAGTGCGCCTGTGATTCCCGCAGCTTCAGTAGCGCAATACCAAACACAATCGCGGTAAAAATAATCCCCAAAAGGTTCGGCTCGGCAAAAGCCCCCACGATATTGGTGGGCACAATATTCAAAAGCACCTGCACAAATCCTGGATTCTCCGGCACATCGACACTCGCCGAAGACGACAGTTCCAGACCACTGCCGGGAGCAAACACCGAGGCGACGACCAGCCCAACCGCAATGGCTAATGCAGAGGTCAACACATAAAAACCCAGTAGCTTCCTGCCCACACGCCCCATACTGCCGAGGTTAGCCTGATTGATGCCCACCATAAGGGTGAACAGAACAATCGGCACAATCAGGAACTTGAGCAATCGAAGCAGCAAGTCGCCCAAAGGGTTCAGCCACTCAGCCACCGTCGGGCCGCCCACCAGCCCAACCACCAGGCCCAGCACCAGCGCAACGCCAATGCGCAGCACCAGTGAGGTATTCAAATACGCGTTAAATACAGCTTTCATGGAGGCTCCCATACACCCTAACCATTTAGTGAGCAGGCAAACTATTACGTTGAGGGAGGGGATTCTGGTCAGTAGTGGCTTGTGGGTAAACCGGTAGTGCCACTTACGTTACTCACAAAAGTTGTGGATAACGTTGTTGGGAACCTAGGGTTAAGTAACTGAAAGCCCCACGCCACAGGGGCTCCGGGAAATTGATGCAAAATTGGGCTATTAGTGGCTGATATATGGATATAAATTATTAGTCTCAAAAGAAGTAAAAAAGCAAGGCCTGGCCAAACAAATCGCGCAAATAGAAACCGGCCAGTGGCCAGTTACTCACAAAAGCTGTGGATAACATTGTTGGGAACCTCGGGTTAACTACCCGGGAGCCGCGCGACACAGGGGCTCGGGAAACCTGATGCAAAAATAGCCGGTATGTGACCAACACCTCCAACTGTCTTCTGGCGAGCTTTGGGTTATTCTCTGCGCCCAAGCATCAATGACAGGAGTTTCGAACATGATCGTCCGCGAACGCCCCGGCGCTCTCCGGCTCATGCTGGCCTGGAAAGGGTCCGTTGTTCCCCACATTCTGCCGCACATCGCGTTGGCCGGGCTATTTGCTGCCGCAGTAACCTGGGTGTCGCGCCACCACTACCTCGACGGCATTGTGGATTATTCCCTGCTGCCATTCACGATCATGGGCATTGCCCTGTCCATTTTTTTAAGCGTGCGCAACACCGCCACCTACGACCGCTGGTGGGAAGCCAGAAAACACTGGGGGCACATGGTGTATGAAATACGCAGCCTGGCGCGCACCGGCAATATCTATTTGAACACGGAGCGACAGCGGGCTCTGTTAATACGGTGCCTGGCGCACACTCATCTATTGCGCGGCCAGCTGCGGGGGGAAGATGTGCGGCACGACTTACCAGAGGCACTGCCACCGGCTTTGATCGACCAGGCCCTGAACGCCCAGAACCCGGCCGCCTTCATGCTGCACCAGGCCGGAAACGTGCTGACCGAAGCCCGCCGGGCGGGCGAGCTGGATTCGGTAGCCACCGCGGCCATCGACCGGCACCTGCACAACCTGGCTGGCATTCAGGCGGCCTCAGAACGCATTGCCCTGACCCCGCTTCCGTTTGCCTATACCCTGCTGGCGCACCGTACCGCCTATGTCTACTGCTACCTGTTGCCGTTCGGGCTGGTGGGTGTTGCCGGCTGGTTTACGCCGGTGTTCACCGCCATCGTGGCCTACACCTTTTTCGGGCTAGACCGGCTGTCAGAACAGCTCGAATTCCCCTTTGGCCGGCACACCAACGACCTGCCTCTGGATGCCATCTGCCGGATTCACGAAATCAGCGTGGCCGAAGCCCTGGGCGACCCGGCACCGGCGCCGCTGCAGCCGGTTCACTACCAATTGCAGTGAGGGTCAGGTTGGGCATGGCGCCGCATTCTAGCCGCTTAGGTCGCAAAGCGAACGTTCAGGCAAATAGATTTTGGAATATGCGCAGTAGACGGGTAGGCACTCTGCGAATGATCGTGATAACCGGTAAAGACGTGATAGCAAGGTGCCAGGCCGAATCTTGGCACCTTGCTATCGGCGTTACTCACCAAGAGTTCGCTGTTTCCAGAGATAAAAGAGCACAGGAATCACCAGCAGCGCCAGAATGACAGCGGAAATCATACCGCCCACCATAGGTGCCGCAATCCGGCCCATCACCTCCGACCCTGTACCGGTGCCAATCATAATGGGCACAAGCCCCCCGATAATGGCGGCCGCCGTCATCATGATTGGCCGAACCCGCATACCGGCACCGTGTAGTACGGCATGGCGGAGGGTTTCTCGCCTTGGCGTCAGCCCTTTGTCATCACACGTTTCCAGCATTGCGTTATAAGCCTGATTCAAATACACCAGCATGATCACCCCAATCTCTACCGCAACGCCGGCCAGCGCAATGAAACCGACACCGACGGCTACCGAAAAATTATAACCAAGCAGATACATCAGCCAGATAGCACCGATCATCGCAAACGGTAGCGTGCCCATAATAATCCCCACTTCGGCAAAACGGCGGAAGTTAAGAAACAGCAGGATGACGATGATGGCCAGCGTTAACGGCACCACATAGGTCAGTTTTTCCTTCGCACGGAGCATGTACTCATACTGACCAGACCAGTTGATTGAATAACCGGGAGGTAGATCCAGCTCTTCACTCACGGTAACCATGGCCTGTTCAACATAGGTGCCTACGTCGACACCCTCAATATCCACAAAGGTCCAGCCGTTCAGGCGGGCATTCTCACTCTTAATGGCCGGCGGGCCATCCTCCACGCCGATCTCCGCCACATCTGCCAGGGCAATGCGCTGGCCGGATGCGGTCACGATGGGCAGTTGCTCCAGCTTCTCGGGCGAATCCCGGTAATCTTCCGGGTAGCGCAGATTAATTGGGTAGCGCTCAAGCCCCTCGATGGTTCTGGAAACGTTGATTCCACCAATAGCGGAGGCCACTACCTGCTGAACATCAGCGATATTCAGCCCATAACGAGCGGCACGCTCACGATCAATATCCACCTTGATGTAGCGGCCTCCAGCGACTCGCTCAGAGTAAACGGAGGCTGTACCGGGGATGTCTACCATAACTTCCTCAAGGCGTTTACCGATATTCTGGATGACTGTAAGGTCCGGGCCGGCAATCTTGATGCCCACCGGCGTTTTAATACCCGTTGCCAGCATATCGATGCGCGTGATGATCGGCATAACCCAGGCATTGGTTACCCCCGGGAACCGAATCAGAGTATTGAGCTCCTGCTTCAGCTTTTCGGTGGTCATGCCTTCCCGCCATTGATCCCTCGGCTTGAGCTGGATGAAGGTCTCGATCATCGTCAATGGAGCCGGATCGGTAGCGGTATCCGCCCGCCCCACTTTGCCGAACACGGTTTCGACTTCGGGTACGGTGGCAATCAGCTTGTCCGTTTGCTGCAACAGTTCCCGAGCCTTACCAATGGAGATGCCCGGGTAGGTGGTGGGCATGTACATCAGGTCGCCTTCATCCAGTGGCGGGATGAATTCACTGCCGATTTTGGTGGCTGGCCAAAGGCCCACAGCCAATGCCAGCAACGCAACAATAACCGTCGTTTTCGGGAAGCGTAACACCAGCTTCAGCACCGGCATATAAACGCCAACCAGCAGGCGGTTCACGGGGTTCTTGTGCTCCGGCAGCACCTTGCCGCGAATGAAATAGCCCATCAGCACCGGCACCAGCGTCACCGCCAGGGCCGCACTCGCCGCCATGGCGTAGGTTTTGGTGAACGCCAGGGGAGAAAACATCCGCCCTTCCTGCGCCTCCAGGGCAAACACCGGCACAAAACTGACGGTAATGATCAGGAGCGAGAAAAACAGCGCGGGCCCGACCTCAGAGGCTGACCGTGCAACGACTTCCCATCGGTTCTCAGACGTTAACGGGGTTCGCTCCATGTGTTTGTGCATGTTCTCGATCATTACAATAGCACCATCAATCATGGCGCCGATAGCGATGGCAATCCCCCCGAGTGACATGATGTTGGCATTGATGCCTTGCCAGTGCATGACGATAAAGGCCGCCAGAATACCCACGGGAAGGCTAAGAATCGCCACCAGCGACGAGCGCACGTGGAACAGGAAGACGATGCACACCAGGCCCACCACCAGAAACTCTTCAAGCAGCTTGAAGCCGAGATTATTGACCGCCCGCTCAATCAGACCAGAGCGATCGTAAACCGTCACCACCTCGACGCCTTCAGGCAAACTGGATTTCAGGTCTTCCAGTTTCGCCTTCACGCCATTAATGGTTGCCTGAGCGTTCTCACCAAAGCGCATCACCACAACACCGCCGACGGTTTCACCTTCCCCATTCAGTTCGGCAACCCCACGCCGCATCTGCGGGCCAACTTCAACGGTGGCCACATCTTTCAGCAATATGGGGGTACCGTTGTCATCGAGTCCTAATGGAATCGACAGAAGATCCTCACGGGACTTTATATAGCCAGACGTGCGCACCATGTATTCCGCCTCGGCCATCTCGATGACGGAGGCGCCCACTTCCTGGTTGCCTCTCTTAATGGCGTTCTGGATGTGAGCCAGAGGAATTCCCAGCGCCCTGAGTTTTTCCGGGCTGACCTTGACCTGGTACTGCTTTATCATACCGCCTAGCGCAGCCACCTCAGAGACACCCGGCACCGTTTGCAGTTCGTACTTCAGGAACCAGTCCTGCAGGCTGCGCAACTGGCTTAGGTCCTGGTTCCCAGTGCGGTCTACCAGCGCATACAGGTAAACCCAGCCAACTCCGGTAGCGTCTGGCCCGAGCTGAGGCCTTGCAGAGTCTGGAAGGCTGGGCGCAACCTGGGACAGGTATTCCAGTACCCGGGAGCGGGCCCAGTACATGTCGGTGTCTTCATCGAAGATCACGTAAACATAGGAGTCACCGAAGAACGAGTATCCCCTGACCGTTTTCGCGCCCGGTACCGAGAGCATGGCTGTCGTCATCGGGTAGGTCACTTGGTCTTCCACCACCTGCGGCGCCTGGCCTGGGAAACTGGTTTTGATAATGACCTGCACATCGGACAGATCCGGCAGAGCATCCACCGGCGTTTGTTTCAGCGAATAAAGGCCGAGCCCTGTGATAAGCAACGTCGCCAGCAACACCAGGAAGCGGTTACGAATAGACCAGTGAATAATAGCGGCAATCATGACTCGCCTCCGCCATGGCTCATGGTGCTGTGATCCATGCCTTCATGATCCATCCCCTGCTCATCCATATCCTGAGGCGATGACATCCGTTGGAAGTCCGAGGTTTTGCTGGATTCCGAATCGATTAGGAACTGGGCGGATGTGACCACCGTGTCGCCTGGCGAGAGGCCATTGAGTATTTCCGCATACTTGTCGCCGACGCGCCCAACGTTCACGTTAACCGACTTGAAGGCGCCCTCTTCCATCGACAGAACCAGTCGATCGCTCTGTCCGGTGCGGATGACCGACTCCCGTGGCACCAGAAACTGCCGCTGTCCCCGTTCGCCCTGAACATCCAGGCGAGCGAACATGCCTGGCATCAGAACACCATCATCGTTATCAAAGCGCATCCGCACTTGCGCCGTCCGGGTTTTCGGGTTCACTTCGGGGTAGACGTAATCCACGTTTCCGCGCCACTCGCGACCGGGCATGTAATCCAGCGTCATCTGCACCCGATTACCAGCCTCTACGGCGGAAAGCTGGCTTTCAAACACTTCGCCGATCACCCAGACCTCATCCAGTGCGGCAATCGATAAAACCCGGTTTCCGGGCTTGATGAACATACCCTCACGAACATTCAGATTCTCGATCACCCCGGAACCCGGAGCGTAAACCGTCATGGTTCTCTGGACTTCGCGCTTCTGGCGCAGTTGGCTGATCAGACTAGCCGGTACGTTCAGCGCCAACAATCGCTCGGTAGCAGCATCAACCAGTCTCTGATTGCCACGGTTCATCGCGAGAAGCAGTTCTTCCTGCGCATTCACAAGGGTGGGCGAGTACAGCGTGTACAAAGGCTTGCCTTGCTTAACAGGCTCGCCCTCGGCTTTGACATAAAGCGCTTCGATCCAGCCTTCAACACGAGGGTGCACGTGGGCCATCTCGTCTTCGTTGTACTGCACGTAGCCTACGGTAGTAATGTTGTTAGGCAGGCGCCCCTGAATCACCGGCTCCGTTCGAACCCCAAGGTTGTTGACGACCGTTGGTGAAATTCGGACCGTGCCGGCTGGATCCTCAGCTGACCCACCCTCCTCGTATACGGGGATCAGATCCATCCCCATCGGGGATTTTCCGGGTTTGTCACTTTTGAAATTGGGGTCCATCGGGGCTACCCAATACAGCGGCTCCTTTGGGCCAGAAGCGGCCATTTCAGCTGCAGGCGTCGAAGTCGCGTCAGTGTCAAGCCAGTACGTGGCCCCTGCACCGGCGAGGCCGCCGAGCAATACAAAGCCCAAAGGGCGAGCAAAATTAGCCATGATGGTCAGTCCTGGTAACGATTCAGTGAAAAGGAAGGTATGTCGGAAGTGTCGGACGTCAGATAACGGAAACTCGCCAGATTCTTGGCCCGCTCGGCCATCATCTGTATCAATTCAACCTGGGTATTAAGCTCTGCAATTCGCGCTCGTACCGCTTCGGCGAAGTCGCCGTCATCGTTGTTGTAAGCAGTCAATGCTGCGCTTGCCTGCGCCTCCATTTGCGGCAGCAGGGTCTGTTCATAGAGCTCTATGCGGTCATCCAGTCGTTCGATCCGGGCCACGGCCGCACGGGCTTTGGCCTGAAGTCCCCGGATCTGCAAAATACGTTCTGTTTTTGCCGCCTCCAGTCGCGCCACTGATGCATTCAGTTTTCGATCCTGCCGGTTGCCTGTAAAGATCGGGAGATCAAAGCCAATGCCTACAGAAAACAGGTCGGCCCTGTCCTGACCGTTTGGTGCCCGCTCCCTGTATCCATATTGTGCAGATACTGACCATTCCGGCTTGTAGGCCTGGCGAGCCAGGTCAACGTCAACACTCTGGGCATCAATCAGCTGATCAGTCGCGCGGATTGACGGATGACGGATCAGTGCCTCTGCGGATGTTTCAGCCCAGCCCAGAGGAAACACTCTCAGCAACTCGTTGGGTACATCTTTACTGACAGCCAGCTTGGCCTGGTCCGGGCCGATCCACTCTGCCAGCTCCGCGCGGTTCGATGCCTGTTGCGAATGCAGCACCGTCAGCCGGTCCTCAAGTCGCGTCAGTTCCAGCGAGGCACGGATAACATCCTGCTGCCTGGAACCCATGCTTGCTGAGGTATACCCAGCCTCTGCGACATCCTCTAACTGTTGAAACAGAGCACGATTATCTTCAATCAGTTCGATGCTTTGCTGGGATCGCCAGACCTCAAGCCAGAGATGCGTTACCGATTCCATGACCTGCGCCCGGCGGTTCTCGCGTCGAAAAGGCTGAACGCCTGCCATTTCCTCTTTTTTTGCGCTGGCCAACTGACGGCTATTACCTCGCGGAATTCGCTGGGTAAATCCAATGGTGGCCTGAGTCATTGGCTCCTGTCCGGTATCGAAAGTATCCGTGGGCAAATTCGCGGCACCAAGCGTCATCCGGGGGTCCGGGAGTGCCCCATCGGCAACAGCTTCTTCCAACAGAGCATCTTGCATCTGCACACTCTGACGCAGCCACGGATCATTCTCGATGGCCGCATCAATCGCGCCGGTTAACTCAAGTCTGGTTGCCGTCCAAGCGGGCAAACTGGTCAAAACCAGAGCACCGAGAAAGGCCGGCTTTATAAGGTGAGGAAGAATGGACAACGTTATATCTCCATTGAAATGTTTCTGACTCGCAATCTTATAGCGCTCATCTGAAACCAAACTGAATTGCAGAACGAAAATTCACAATTTGATTTATATCAAGATACTGTTATTCCTGAAAAAAATTACTTTATTTTAAATTTTCTTATTTCTTTCAGGATCAATTCAGAAACCGATGTTTTAATTAACTCACCAACCAACTAGGAGGTGTAATAATGAAAAATTTTCTTATATTTGCAGCAGCAGTTACTGTTTCAACGTCCGTACTCGCCGGCAACATGTCAGACAATAAGGACATGAAGGCCATGCACAGCCAAATGATGGACAAATCATCCATTGAAGAAATACTTAAGAATGAAGAGATGCAGCGCTTACACAGAGACATGACACGTAATGCGATGTCCGAAGGGGGCTTTGAGGCTCGCGTGCAAATGATGACGGAAGAAGGCCGGGCTTATCACAAAGCTCTGAAACAAAGGCAAAAAAATACCGCAGGGTAATCCCTGCGGTAAAGTCAACTCGTGGAGACGCAAGCGCCGGCTGGCTCGGGCTTCGAGCAGTCGACGTCCTGATCGCGCTCAAGTAAATCACAGAAAACTGAAACTGAACTGAATTTCTTGAACGGTTTAAGGCAATTAAGGAGAGTATCATGAAAAAAATCATTATCGCTGCCGCAGCTGCCACTTTATTTTCTACCATGGCCACTGCCAATTCAGGATTGGCCGATCGGATTAATGAAGCGCGCACTTACCCGAACAAAACAGTCGACACGAAAACCAGAATGATGACCTGTATGAAAGACATGCAATCTCGCAAATCAATGAACGGGTCCAATGTCAATAAGCAGCAAAAAATATCAGTCAGAAACACACACCACAATCATACTTAAATAAATCCAGCGTGTTAGAGAATAACCAGTAGTCGACTGTCTCTTAGAACGACAGTCGACTATTTATTAAATATTGAAAATACAGAAAGTAATTTACTTCACTTCCACGATGCCTCTTCATTTGGCTCTCAGAGTCAACCACCCAAGAAACATCCATTTGACAATCAGGCCCGTTATCGGTGGCAAGAAAACCCATTGTGCAAGAGGAATTACCCCCTGTGCCTGTCCATGTGACTACCGGCATTAACTCGCTATAATTCCATCTTAAACCTGCCGAACCATCCAGGCCTCCAGGTCCGGTTCCCAGGTCCAGTATTCGGTTTCGATACGCATGGTGAAACGGCCGTGGTTGCTGTCCGACCACAGGGTGGCCTCCATCCCCTCAATCAATGATTCCGCCGAGGGCGCACCACCCAGCGCACTGCCCGGAAAAACACTTAGAAAAGCCACCACCCATAAGCATTTCATACGCTGCCTCCTTGAGTTAATCGTCTGATTACCCAGAGAAATCAGAGCCCACTCCTTTCAGACCATGCCTCATAGATCCGCTTGTCCCATTTGCTCTGGAAATAGGCGATAGCGGCTTTTTGATCGTCCCTGGAGAGCTCGTCTGCGAAGGCCGGCATTTTCCCACCCATGGGGGCGCCACCTTGACTAATTGTACCCATCAGCGTGTCGAAGGAATGGTGCCAGGCATGACCTGTTCCGTTGAGCGGTGGCGGCGGGTAAGAGCCATCCTTCAGAGTCTTTTTCCAATTGAAAGCGCCTTGGGCATTGCCGCCATGGCAGCTTGCGCAGTTGTCGTCGAACACCACTGCGCCGCGCTCGACCTCAGCCTGTGTGTACCAGCGGTCATCCACCGTCTGTTTACCGCAGCCGCTGATTAGTGCGACTGCAAGAACGCCTACTGAGATAGTTGCCCCATGCATCATTCTTGTTCCTCGATTTCCTTGCGCCTCAAATTCCTCAATTGCGGAATAAAACGGGGAGTTCTGGCTGCATAGGCCCGCCAATCGGAGCCGAACGCTTTTTCTGTTTCACGCTCCTCGTGAATAGACAGGCGCGAGTACATCCACACCAGCACCGGGAACATGGCCAGCGTCAGCAGCGTTGGCCACTGCAGCAGAAAACCGAACATGATGAGCACGAAGCCGGAATACTGGGGGTGGCGAACGTGGGCATACAGGCCGGTTGTGGCCAACTGCCCTGCCTTTTGCGCGGCATACAGGGTACGCCAGCCAGCCGCAATCAGATAAAACCCGAGGCCAATAAACACTGTGCTCAAGAGATGAAACGGCCCAAAGTGTGGGGAACCCTTCCAACCAAACAGCATTTCCAGCAAGTGGCCACTGTCGTGAGCCAACCAGTTCACGTCGGGATACTGGCTCTGCAGCCAGCCGGAGAGGAAGTAGAGCGTCAGCGGGAACCCGTACATCTCGGTGAACAGTGCCACCAGAAACGCGCTGAAAGCACCAAACGAACGCCAGTCCCGGCGGGTCTGCGGTTTGAAAAAACTGAAGGTGAAGAATATGAAAATCGCCGAATTCAGCACCACTAGGCTCCAAAGGCCATAATCCGATGCACCATCAGTCATCACGCTGCTCTCCACTCTTTCCCGGTTGCTCTGCCTGGTGGTTATGTCCTCCATGTCCTCCATGTCCTCCATGTCCTCCATGTCCTCCATGCCCTCCGTGCATAAAAATATGGATCAGCGGACAAGCAAGCAGTATCAGCCAGGGCAAGGCGCCAAGCAGATGAACCTTGTGTTCTCCCCAGAGTAGAACCAGTGCGATAACGGCAAACATTGCCAAGGTAATTTTAAAGCGTCGATCCATGAGCGGTTCCTTTGCGAAAAAGCCAGTGTCAGAACAGGGTACTAATGGGCCTCAAGGGATATCTGATGGCCTATGCCGCTCAGCGCGATCTCATCAACCACATCGAGGGATTCCGGGTCGAGCACCCAAAGCTTGTTCTCTGCCCGACTGGTCACCAGTAGCTGGCCATCGTAGGGAGAGACCGCAAGATGATAGGGCGCAGGAGCCAGCGGCCTGGTGTGGCGGGCGCCGCTGGCTAGCTCAATCCGGACCACCTGGTTGCCGCCCTGGCTGGTGGCATAGAGGGTCTGGCCATCTGCGCTCAAGCCAACGCCATGGGGCGCCTCCCCAACCTCGTACCGGTTCGCCACCGCGCCTTTGGCAAGCTCAAGGACAAGAACCTGGCCGGATGCAGCATCATTCACGTAGAGCCGCTGGTTGCCGGGGGCAAGCACCATATGCTCTGGGTTGCCGCCAACTCGCAAATTGCGCTCGACGAACCAGTGCTCGGTATCCACTTCGCTGACCGTGCCATTACCGGTATTGCTGACCAGAAGGGATTGGCCGTCGTCGGTTTGCACCAGATAGTTGGGGGCCGGCCCCGTCGCCACAGTTTTGACCAACTGACCGGAATCCAGATCCACAACGCTGATACTGCCACTAGCAGGATGCGTGGAAACGGCATAGCGACCGTTGGAAGTCACCAGCACATGGTGCACCGGCCCCGGCACTTCCAGTTTGCGGTCAATCGTCTTTGTGGCCGTGTTCACCAAATAGAGCAGCCCCGTACTCCCTGCTTCCAATTCAGTAGACTTCCCGCCCCCATGATGAGCGGCGTGTTCATCTTCTGAAATGCCTTCGGGGCGACTAACCGGCTTCTGACGATCATGCGCCGACAAACTACCCACCACCAGATACCGGCCATCCGGGGTCAGTGCCGAACCGTGGGTATTCAGGGTGCCGCCAATGGACGACGTCACCTTGCGGTTTTCCAGATCAATAACGCCGACGGCATCCGCTGTGCCCATGGGAACAAATGCCCGGTTCGTGTCTGCGGCCACCATCAGCGAAAAACTCATAGCGACACTGGCCGTAATACCAGCAATACACTGCTTGCGCAACGAATGGTTCATAGCGTGCCCTTTTTGGTCAGAGGGTTTCAGTAAGATCTCCTCGCCCGGTAAGCAAGATCCCGAACAGGCATGGTCATTACTTGGCAGTCCATCACACCAAGCTGAAACAGGCCTGAAAACAGTTGCGAAACATGCATTCGTTTGACCAGAATCAAGGTGGAACGATTCACAATGACCATGGACGACCAATGCAAGACGTGCCCCAGGAAAACCAGCGAACAACCAAAACCCACGCCGACCAGCTCAACCGGCAGTGTTACTGCATCACCCTTGACCGAAAAGCGCTCACTGACAGCCTCCAGAAGCAGTTTTCAGACACTGGGAACGAGGCGCCGGCCACTCCCGAGATCCATCATCTCTTTTCAAACACGCCGGTTTTTGTTCCCCAGGCTGACATCGCGACGATGGAGCGGATTGTTCAGGCGATCGAATCCGCAGCCGAGCTTCCGCCCTATAAGGAAAAAGCTCTGTCCTGGGCGCCGGACATCGCCGGTTTTGATCCAGGCCCCATCGGGGCGTTCATGGGCTACGACTTTCACCTGGGCGAGAACGGGCCTCAGCTGATCGAAATCAACACCAACGCCGGCGGCGCATTTCTGAACACGGTATTGGCCCGGGCTCAACACCGATGCTGTGACCCGTCCCAGCAGACCGCTGGCACCAACCGTGCATTGGATGGGTTCGAGGACGCGGTGTTTGCCATGTTCCAGCAGGAGTGGGAACGGCAAGGTGGCGACTCGACGCCCGGTTGGCTGGCCATTGTGGACGATGCCCCAGAATCCCAGTTTATGTTCCCGGAATTCCAACTGGCCCAGCAGTTATTCCAGGCCAGAGGCATAGAGACCTTGATCCTCGACCCATCGGAGCTTGAGTATGTTGATGGTGCCCTGAGCGCCCACGGCAAGCCTATTGACATGGTGTACAACCGCCTGGTGGATTTTGCCTTGGAGGCCCCGGCTCTTGGGGCGCTGAGGCGCGCCTACCTCGACGGCGCGGCGGTCGTCACGCCCAATCCACGCGCCCATGCGCTGATGGCCGACAAACGGAACCTGATCCTGCTATCTGATGCCCAAACCCTGCGCGACTGGGGCCTGAGTGAAACCGAGGCAGGATTTCTGGATAGAGCTGTACCGAAGACCCGGCTGGTTTCAGCAAGTGATGAGGCGGAGTTGTGGAGCAACCGGCGTAAACTGTTTTTCAAACCGGTAGCGGGCCATGGCAGCAAGGGCGTCTATCGGGGCGAAAAACTAACTCGCCGCGTTTTCGAAGAGATCCTGAAGGGTGATTACATCGCGCAGAACTTCGTTCCCGCCGGAGAACGCACCCTGAGAGTGGATGGCACGGTCACCACCAGAAAGGTCGATATCCGTTTGTACACCTATGCCGGGCAACATCTGCTTGCCGCTGCCCGTGTGTACCAGGGCCAGGCCACCAACTTTCGAACGCCGGGAGGTGGCTTTGCGCCCGTCTTTGAGGTGTGAAGGTGAGCCTCAATTGGAAACATTCAAAGGGATTAAGCTGTCAGCAAAAGTGCTCGGATCTCATAGATCCTGCATTCGGCCAACCTGACGAGCCAGTCTCATCGACTCATTTTCCTCCATCGCCAAAAGAGATTCGAACAGCTCTTTTGCTTCTGGAATTTCGGCTTTTCCAATCAGCGTTTTGTAGAGATCAATAATCTGATCATGAAAGTCGAACACTTCCCGGCAGATACCATCAAAATCAAGCTTCGCGTAAGGCTCGTCGCAGGTTCGATGAGTTTTGATCGGATTATGGGACAGGTAGTCGTACACCCGAGTTTCCAGTGCCTTCTTATCCCCTTGATGCTCAAACTCGTTCACGATCCGCTCTATTTCCGATTCATGAGCTGCCAGATAATCCAAAAGCGCACGGGCCCGTTCTTCCTCGTGCTTTGTTGCGCAATGGGACAGACAGCTCGCCAGATGTGAGTGCAGATCGCGCGTCCAGTCGATCAGTTGTCCAAAAGTCTTTATATCCATATCTTTTTTCCTTTTTTCTTCTCCATAATATGACTGACATCAAATAGGTATCCCGTCGTCAAATGAGGAGTCCTATTTGCATTTCCAGTGTTCAGTTGGGCTATGCGCTCGCCTGGCTAATTCGCTAATCCATTGCAAACCGCAGGCACTGCAGCAAATCGACGCCTCTACCGGCTTCAGATCGATTCCACAACCTCAGAGAGCATATCCCTGACCTTCCCGGCAACCTGCTTGAGCTCGTCATTATCGATGGCGCTCATGGAAGCCAATGGATCCACTGCACTTACCTCAATGCCCTCCGAAACCTCACGAAGAATAACGTTGCAAGGCAGCATGGCACCCACGCGAGGCTCCACACCGATGGCTTCCCAGGCCATGCCAGGATTGCAGGCCCCGAGAATCCGATAGGCCTGCATATCCTTGTCCAGCTTTTTCTTCATGGTGGCTTTGACATCAATTTCTGTCAGCACACCGAACCCGTGATCAGTGAGGGCCTGACGCGCTCTTCTGTCCACGTCCTCGAAATCGACATCTTTGATAACTTGATCGATCGTGTATGACATAGCTACCTCCAATGATTCAGAAGTTCATTGCTTTGACCCGAGTTTCACCACCCTCAAACGCAGCGCATTCACGATCACGCTGACCGAGGACAGCGACATGGCGGCCGCTGCAAAAATGGGCGACAGCAGTATCCCGAAAAACGGGTACAAAACCCCTGCCGCTATCGGAACACCGGCGGAGTTGTAAACGAAGGCGAAAAACAGGTTCTGACGGATATTGCGCATGGTCGCCAGAGACAAACGGCGCGCCTCGACAATGCCCATCAGGTCGCCGCGTAGCAGCGTAATGCCGGCGCTTTCGATGGCGACATCGGTCCCGGTGCCCATGGCCACACCGACATCCGCCGTTGCCAGTGCAGGCGCATCGTTTACGCCGTCACCCGCCATCACGACAACACGGCCTTCGTCTTTCAGGCGCTGGACGATCTTGCCCTTATCTTCCGGCAGGACTTCCGCTTCCACTTCGTCGATATGCAGTTTTCGGGCAACTGCTTCAGCTGAAGTGCGGTTATCGCCGGTCAGCATGACCACCCGGATGCCGTCTTTTTGCAGCGCGGAAATAGCGGCTTCGGTGGTTTCCTTGACCGGATCGGCAATCGCCAGCAACCCTGCGACGTTTCCGTCGACAGCAGCAAAAATCACGGTAGCACCATCTTTTCGGAGCTGGTCGGCGTCGCCGTCAAATCGCGTGGTGTCGACATTTTCCGACTCCATGAGAAGGCGGTTACCAAGTAGCACCCGCTTGCCGTCTATTCGACCGGTAACCCCTTTACCATTCGGAGAGTCAAAGTCTTCCGCATCCGGAAGCTTCAGGTCCATGCCCTTGGCTTTATCGAGTATGGCGTGAGCCAGTGGGTGCTCACTGCCTTTCTCCAGGCCGCCTGCATAACGCATGAGACTACTGTCATCGAACCCGTTGGCCGCGACAAGCCGGGTGACTTGCGGCTTGCCCTCTGTCAGCGTGCCGGTTTTATCCACCACCACGGTGTCCACCTTCTCCATACGCTCCAAGGCTTCCGCATCGCGAATCAGAACGCCACTTTGAGCACCGCGTCCGACACCCACCATGATGGACATGGGCGTCGCCAAGCCAAGTGCGCAAGGGCAGGCAATGATCAGAACACTGACCGCTGCAATCAGCCCGAACGCCATAGGCGGCGTGGGCCCGAAGAATGACCAGGCTATAAAGGCGATAATGGCGATCACGATCACCGCAGGCACAAAATAACCCGCCACCTTGTCGGCCAGGCCCTGAATGGGCGCGCGGCTGCGCTGGGCGCTCGCCACCATCTGCACAATCTGGGACAGCATGGTGTCACGGCCAACCTTGTCGGCCCGCATGATAAAGCTGCCCTGCTGGTTGATACTGCCGCCGATCACCTGGTCGCCGGATTTTTTGCTGACTGCCAAAGGCTCACCGGTCACCATGGATTCATCCACGTTGGAGCTGCCTTCAAGCACCTCGCCGTCCAACGGCACCTTGTCTCCCGGACGTACCCGCAAGCGGTCACCGACCTTGACCTGATCAAGCGACACATCGGATTCGCTGCCATCGTCGTCCAGTTTTCTGGCCGTCGCCGGTGCCAGATCCAGCAGGGCCTTGATGGCACCAGAGGTTTTCTCTCTGGCGCGCAATTCCAGCACCTGCCCCAGCAGCACCAGCACCACGATGACAGCAGCCGCCTCGAAGTAGACGGCGACCGACCCGTCTTCCTGCCGGAAGGCGCCTGGGAAGATCTGCGGCGCCAGGGTCGCAACCAGGCTGTAGATCAGCGCGACGCCGGTACCAATGGCAATGAGCGTAAACATGTTCAAGTTACGGCTAACCACGGATTTCCAACCCCGGACGAAGAAGGGCCAACCGCACCAGAGCACCACAGGCGTTGCCAGCACCAGTTGAATCCAGTTGGACATCTGCGGGGCTATAATGTGATCGAGTCCGGTGAGGTGCCCACCCATCTCCAGCACCAGTACAGGCAGGGCCAGCACCAGGCCGATCCAGAATCGGCGGGTCATGTCTTTGAGTTCTTCCGAAGGCCCGTCGTCCAGGCTTACCTGCTCGGGCTCCAGGGCCATGCCGCAGATTGGGCAGTCCCCTGGCCCTTGCTGCCGAATCTCGGGGTGCATGGGACAGGTATACATAGTGCCCGGCGCTACCGGCTCTTGCTGTTTCTTTTCCCAATCGAGGTACTGCTCAGGGTCCTCGTCGAATTTGGACTGGCAACGCGACGAGCAGAAGTACCAGGTTTTACCGCCATGCTGGCTGCGGTGTTCCGCGGTATGCGGATCCACTGCCATGCCGCAAACCGGATCCTTGGCGGTGTGCTCACCAGGTTCCTTATCGGTGTGGTGATCGTGGTCATGGGCGTGATGGTGCTCAGCCATTGCGATCTCCTGTTTTGTCGGCGGGCCAGTCTGCAAATGCAATAAAATACAGCAGAACCAGATTGACGATGGGGATCAATATCAGCACACCCATCCACCCCGGATACCCGGTGCGCTGGCAAATACGCCAAGCCGGAATGACCACCACAATGGCAATCACCAGCATCCACAGCCAGTGGCCTGCCCACATGGTATTCCCGAACATGTTATCTCCCATCATGGCAATAGCCTCTCTTCCTGATTCAGATTAATGATGATGCGCATGACTCTCTTCCTGTTTCGCTTGCGCCGATTCCGGTGATCTTTTAAGGAAAATCTGCTCGGATACTGCAATCACGATCATGGTCACGACTGCCACGCTGATGACGAACGGGTCCGTATTAAGCTTTACCCAGACGAAGCCGCCCAGCGCCAAAAGATCCAACAAGATGGCTGTAGTTGGCACCCAGGTGTTGGCCTTGATGTCTTTGCGAAGATAGCGCAGTACACCCCAGTGAATGGCAATGTCCATAATCAGGTAAAACACGATACCCAGCGCGGCAATTCGTGACAGATCAAAGAAGGCGGTGAGGATCAGCCCCAGGACAACGGTATACACCAGTGTGTGTTTCTGGATGCTGCCGGGCATGCCAAAATGCCGATGTGGTACGAGCTTCATCTCCGTCAGCATCGCCAGCATGCGGGATACCGCGAAGACGCTGGCGAGAATACCGCCCGCCGTGGCCATCATGGCAATAGCGACAGTAAACCAGACACCGTAATCGCCGAGAGCGGGACGCGCAGCAGCAGCGAGGGAGTAATCCTGCGTTTCGATAATTTCAGCCAGTGACAGGTTGCTGGCGACCGCGAAGCCCACCAGCGTGTAGATCACCACGCAGGCGGCAATGGAAATCACGATGGCGCGCCCGACGTTTCGCTTTGGGTCTATTACTTCCGAACCACTGTTGGTGATGGTCGTAAAGCCTTTGAACGCCAGAATCCCCAGTGCGGTTGCGCCCAGGAAGTTGCCCAGCGCTCCGGCTTCACCGGGCTCCGAAAAATCAACCGAGACTGAGTCGGCAATCCAGATCCCGACCAGACCGAAAATCAGTATGCCGCCGATTTTCAGGATCCCGATAAAGGAAGCCACCCCCTGAATCATCCGATTGCCGAGCAGGTTGATCACGAAAGCCACGAGGATTAATGCCACCCCCAGAATGGGCACCATACGGCCGCTTTCGTCCCCTCCGAATAGTTGCATGGTGTAAGAGCCAAAGGTGCGGGCCAGGAAGCTCTGGGCGATCACCATGGAAAAGTACATCAACAGGGCGTTGAAAGCCGTTGGCAGCCGGTTTCCGTAAGCCTTGTGCAGGTACATGCCGATACCGCCGGCGGACGGGTAGGCATTGGAGATCTTGATGTAGGAATAGGCGCTGAAGCTGACAATCACCGCCGCCGCGAGAAAGGCCAGCGGGAAAAGGACACCGGTCATCTGGGCCATCTGCCCGGTAAGTGCAAAAATACCGGCGCCAATCATGACGCCGGTACCCAGCATGACTGTCCCTGGTAAAGTGAGACTGCCCTCCTGGTAGCGGGTAGTTCGATCTTCCTCCCTGTTCATTCAACCTCCTGTTATTTTTTCATGGGTGGAATCTTGGAACAGCAGAACGGCTCATGCTTGGCATTTGCCCGGACGTTGTCGTCGGTAACCCGGTACCAAGCCAATTTGCGCCGGGTCCACCATCCGGTTTTCAATTGGCCACCGTAAGCCTTGATCAGTTCCAGTAATTCATCGACGGACCAGTGGGTTCCGTCGTACGTCACCTGCAATGTGCCATTTGGCTTACGCTCGGCGAAATCAACGCAGGGGTGGCGATTAAGATCGTGGATGAGCCCATCCCACTGATCCTCTCCAAGCCCCTCGACGGCCATTTTTCGGCGCAACAAAAACTGCTCCTGATTGGTTGCTTTGTGTGCTTTGGTCATGGGGTGACACCTCTCTTCCTGATGACTTCTCCCTGTATCAAAACACTTCAATCTGAACTGCGGCTGAAAATGGACACAGACTTTCGGTGGATTTGAGTTACATCAAATCATAGATGAAAAAGGGCCGTGGGTTTCCCCATGGCCCATCAGCATCAGAATGCGATTCGAGCGCCGATCACGGCAAACCAGTCTTCTGTGCCACCGCCGTCCGCCTCGGCCAGGTCGGCGCTATCGCCATACTTACGCTCGTGCACCACACCTACGTAGGGTGAGAACGCACGGTCGATCAGGTCGTAGCTGAGCCGGAGGCCGGTTTCGGTGGAAACCAATCCCTTGCCGACGCCGATCTCTTCATCCTCACTGAACGCTACTGAGGCATCCAGCGTTGCCGCCAGAATCCAGTAGTTGGTGAACAGCAATTCGTACTCAGCGTCCAGTTCAGCTGACGTATCGCCATCCTTGCTGACATACAGATTTGCATCGATCTCAAACCATTGGGGCGCCAGCCCGGCCACACCGAGAACCGCATACGTACGGTCCGGCCCCTCGGGCGTATCGAAACGCACGCCCGCTTTGGCGTCGAAGAACTTGGAGATAGGGATCTGGCCGACCAGCTGGTTTTCCAGCGTTTCGTAGGCCTGCTCCTCTATCTCGTACTCCCCGGTTGTGAGCAGCCGGACTTTAAAGTCGTCGGTGCCATAGAAGGCATCCGCATTCCAGACGCCCAGCTCCTCGTCATCGTCGCTGTAGCGGTACTCAAATTCCTCGAATTGAACGCCCCAGGTTGTGAGCGACTGTTTTCGAGCGGTCGTGTCGGAGATCATTTCCTGAGCTGTCACCGCCGTTGAGACACCAATAGAGGCAAGGAAGCTGACTGCGACAATTGATCGAATACAGCTCATACCTCACCTCCATCTTTGGCAATCACGTCTGTTTTGGCCTGCGTCGACTCTGGCCCACCTTCAACAATGACCTTGCGGAACATACCAGCGGCCGCGTGATAGGACAGGTGACAGTGGAACGCCCACTGACCGGGCTCGTCGACCTCGGTTTCCATGTAAACCGTGGTGCCTGGCTGCACACTGACCGTGTGCTTGATCGGGTTCCATTGGTCTGCACCAACATCGAGAATGGACCACATACCGTGCAGGTGCATAGGGTGAGTCATCATGGTCTCGTTCACGAATTTGAAGCGAACTCGCTCACCGTATTTGAGACGAATTGGGTCTGCGTCTTCGTACTTGACGCCATTAATGCTCCAGGTATAACGCTCCATATTGCCGGTCAAACGAAGCTCAATTTCCCGGGTCGGTTCGCGGTCTTCATACAGTGGATCTTGGGCCTTCAGGTCAGCATAGGACAGGAACTTGCCGCCATTGGCTGCCGTGGGTACAAGGCCACTTCCCTTGGCGTAAAAGGGGTCGCTTTGGCCGCCTTTTCCCATCGCCATGGAACCATGATCCATGCCTTCCATGTTGGAATGATCCATTCCGGACATCCCTTCTGAGCTATTCATATCCATGTCGCCATGATCCATACCGGCCATGTTGCCATGGTCCATGCCGGGCATACCGCTCATGTCTGCCATAGTCAGGCGCGCCGGATCACGCAGTTGCGGAACAGCCGCTTCCATACCTTCTTCGGGGGCCAACGTTGCCCTGGCATAGCCGGACCGCCCCATGGATTCAGCAAAAATGGTGTAGGCCTGCTTGTCTCTCGGGCGAACGATCACATCGTAGGTTTCCGCCACACCAATCCGGAATTCGTCCACATTGACCGGCTGAACGTTGTTGCCATCAGCCTGGACAACCGTCATGTCCAGACCAGGAATCCGGATGTCGAAGTAGGTCATCGCAGAAGAGTTGATGAATCGCAGCCGAATGCGTTCGCCCGGCTCAAAGAGTCCCGTCCAGTTCTGGTCCGGGCCTTTGCCGTTGATCAGGCCCGTAAAGCCCTGCACGTCTTCAACGTCCGCCTTCATCATCCGCATACCACCCCAGGCAATACGGTCACTGACGGTGTTCATCAGGCCATTCTTTGACACGTCCGAGAAAAACTCGCCGACAGTTTGCTGCTCGCGGTTGTAGTAATCCGGCATCATTTTCAGGTTGCGCATGATGCGGTCACCGGAATGGGGGTGCTTGTCAGTCAGCTGCACCACGTATTCACGATCGTAGCGGAATGGCTCACGGCCCTCGGGCTCGATGACAATGGCACCATAGGCGCCGTCCGGCTCCTGAAAACCAGAGTGGCTGTGGAACCAGTAGGTGCCTGCCTGCTGGATAGGAAACTCATAGGTAAAGGTTTCACCCGGCTTGATGCCCGGGAAACTGATACCAGGCACACCGTCCTGGTTAAAAGGAAGGATCAGGCCGTGCCAGTGAATGGACGTCATCTCATCCAGGTTGTTGGTCACGTTGATCCGGACGTTCTCGCCTTCCTTGAAACGCATTACCGGTCCCGGAGATGCGCCGTTGTATCCAATGCCTTCCTTCAC
This sequence comes from Marinobacter sp. VGCF2001, assembly GCF_049943275.1. Taxonomy (NCBI): domain Bacteria; kingdom Pseudomonadati; phylum Pseudomonadota; class Gammaproteobacteria; order Pseudomonadales; family Marinobacteraceae; genus Marinobacter; species Marinobacter sp. VGCF2001. The sequence continues at coordinate 63,692 of NZ_JBNFVX010000004.1, read as the reverse complement.
AAAATCGCCGGTATCAATTTTTACCCGGTCGACCGTAAGGTCGTATTCGCCGGCCAAAACCATGGCTGGCATCAGCAGGCTCAAAAGCCCTGTCAAAAAGCGTGGTTTCATCTGTGTTGCTCCGAACTACACGTCATTGAAGCCGGGCCGAGAAACGTGTCTCAGCCCCGCGCTCGCGGACCTCAGTTAAGCGAGTTACTCGAAATTGACCTCACCGTACATCCCGGCCTGATAGTGGCCCGGCACGTTGCAGGCAAATTCGATATTGCCTTTATCAGAGAACTTCCATACCACTTCTTTACTTTGGCCCGGTTCCAGCAACACGCTGTTCGGGTCGTCATGCTTCATGGAATGGCCATTCCCCATATCCATATTCATCATGTCGTGGTTCAGCTTGCCGCCCTGGATGACGCCATGCTCAACCATCATCATCATTTCCTCTTGATGAGCTTCGTGCATGTCGGGAGTGCCAACATTGAACTCATGGACGAGGTTTCCCTTGTTCTCCACCACGAAGCGAACGGTTTCACCCGGCTTTACACTGATTTCTTCGGGTTCGTAGTAGTTGTCGTACATCTCGACAGTTACGGTTCGGCTGGCCTCCGACGCTTTGCCAGGTTCACCGCTTGTAGCGCCGTGCCCGTGGCCACCATCATGGGCGCCAGCCGCAAACGCTGTTGCCGACATTGAAAGCGCCATACCCGCTACGAATAGTTTTGATGCATTCATCTTTTTATCCTCTGTAAAATATTGCTCGAAAAACACTGCAGGATTGAGCCCCAATCTTGAGCAATGTCCAGAATCGGTTGTTACCTTCTCTCACTAACCTGAATTCTTTCTGAAAAACTCGAACTATTTTCCGTTCAGGCTGAATTCAGGTTAATCAGTCACACTTTCGACCGCGGACCATACATAGAAGGAAAAACTCATGCGTTTACTGCTCGTCGAAGATGACCGCTTGCTTGCTGAGGGTCTGGTCAGGCAGTTGGGAAAAGCAGGTTTCAGCGTTGATACAACTCCCAGTGCCCGAGAAGCCGTCGTTCTGGGTGAGCAAGAGGATTACCGTGCTGTTGTTCTGGACCTGGGTCTACCTGATGGCAACGGGCTGGACGTATTGAGAAAGTGGCGAACGAATCACGTCAGCTGTCCGGTCTTGATTCTGACCGCGAGAGGCGATTGGCAGGATAAGGTTAACGGCTTAAAAGCCGGGGCAGACGATTACCTGGCAAAACCTTTTCAGACAGAAGAGCTAATCGCACGCCTCAACGCACTCGTGCGTCGAAGTGAAGGAAGGGTCCATGCTCAGGTTAAAGCCGGCCGCTTTGAACTGGACGAAAACCGCCAGAGTCTCAAGATGGACGACGGCGTGGAACATACACTTACCGGCACCGAATTCCGGCTGCTACGTTGTTTGATGAGCCGCCCTGGCCACGTCTTTTCCAAAGAACAACTAATGGAACAGCTTTACAACTTGAATGATAGCCCGAGCGAAAACGTCATTGAGGCGTATATTCGGAGGTTAAGGAAGCTAGTGGGCAGCGAAACCATCTCAACACGACGCGGCCAGGGGTACATTTTTAATGCGATTCCTTAAAAAGCCTGCGTCCGTAAAAGGAACCTTGCTTGCGCTGTTACTGCCCGCCGGAATTGGTCTAATGGGGGTAGCGTGGTTGGTTCATGGCTTGCTGCTCGACCGAATGTCTCGGGAATTCGTTGAAAGCCGACTGAAAGATGAAGTCGCTTTCCTTGAACACCAGATTCGCGACGCGAATGGTGAAGTTGACACTCTCCAGACGGGCGATTATTTCCAGGATGTTTTTCATCATGCCTTTGCCATACATACACCCGAACAGACCATCATTTCACCCGATACTTGGGAGCCCTTGTTAACGCCTCTGATTGAAAACGAAGAAGACGGAACCGTTCGCGTAGAAGATGCCGAAACCACTGATACTCCCTTAGACATCCTCGCCTACCGAAAGTCTTTTCAGGTCGGTGAAACACCCATCGTCGTAATCGTTTCTGAAGATCTGGGTGCGCTGAAACGCAGCCAAGCTGCACTTCATGCCTGGACCGCCGTAGTATCAGTTCTGTTGATTATGCTCTTGGTCGCCGTGCTCTGGTTCGGTATCACGATGTCCATGCGACCGGTTGTCACACTCAAAGCCGCATTAAAAAGACTCCAGGACGGAGAGATCTCCCGAATCAACGTTCAGTCGCCAGAGGAGTTCCACCCGCTGGTTCTTCAACTAAATCAGTTGCTGGACTCCTTAGATCAGCGACTGGAGCGCTCCAGAGACGCTCTCGCAAACCTGTCTCATAGCGTCAAAACCCCCATCGCAGCCGTCCGGCAGATACTGGAAGACGACACACGTCCTATCGACACCAATCTAAGGCGCCAGATGGCGGAGCGATTAAGCGATATCGACAGGCAATTAGAAGCTGAAATGCGTCGAAGCCGTTTTGCAGGGCCCCAGATTGGGAAAAGCGCCTACCCCATAAAACAGGCACGAGATCTTTTGTGGATGCTCGGTCGTTTATATCCGGAAAAGTCGTTTGAACTATCGAGTTCTCTGCCTGAAGACAGCCGATGGCCAATAGAAGAACATGATCTTAATGAAGTATTGGGCAACTTACTCGACAATGCTGGCAAATGGTCTTCGAGATGCGTAGAGCTCTCTGTGGAACAAGGCAGCGGCTTTAAGCGAATAGTTGTTGCTGATGATGGCCCAGGGGTTAATCACAAGGATTTAGCCAGTTTGGGCCAAAGGGGTCTGCGGCTAGATGAGCAAACACCTGGGCACGGTCTCGGTCTTGCTATCGTTCGAGATATAGTGACTCGCTATGAAGGTAAAATCAGCTTTTCGACTAAGTCCTGTAGCGGTTTACGCGTTTCTATCGAATTATTAAGATAAAATCGAACGTTCGCTTTTGTTTAGTAGTGCTCTGGATGCGGCCACACAGTAAAGCGGAAATTTAGGTACGACGCCCGGAACACCCCTTGCCTGCCCGTCATATGGACAAATCGGCCGTCAACCTCTTCAACGGTCCGGCCGCGGCAGTTTGGGCAACAGGGTTTCAACATCAATCGAGTAGGTAGCGAAAAAGCTCTCCGCCGCTTCAATTAAAGCCGCCTCGGTTTTGAGTATTCCAAGATAGACCGGCCATTCGGCGGCTATCAGTTCCGTGCTGTAACGCTCATGATCAACATCTCCGAGCAATGCCAGAAACCGGAACTCCGTTTCGTTCATGACGATGTAATCGCAACGTTTGTGCAAAAACATCAGCAGCATATGCTGGGCGCTGTACGCATCCTGGCGCACCAGTTGGCTCCCGATCCGCCGCTCGAGTTGATCACTGTATACAAACCATCTGCGTAGACAGATATTTCCCTGGAGATCATCAAACGAATCCGCTTGGCGACCCGGTAGCGCGAACACCCGGTCACGCCAGGTTAATACCGGCCCGACGGCGTGCATTTGGTCTGGCAAGGGCATCCACCGTGGGCTGGCAAACACTGCGTTGGCGAGCCCTCGTTGCAGGGCCCAGGCCTGGCGTTTACGGGCCATCGGGAGGAAATCGGCTGCGATACCGGTCTCCGTTGTGAAGTCTCTGATCGCCTCGACAAAAATGCCCTGGTTGAGGTTGTGGCCGTAATAAAATGGCAGAAAACTATCGTCCGACCCCATAATCTGGAGCGTTTGGGAAGAAACTGGAAGGAACCAGAATGCCATGATGGTAAACAGTGCTACTCTCATTCTGTCCTCGCTGGAATGGTCCATCCGGTAGGGCCGTCAATTGCCCAACTCGGCCTTTATAGTTGAAGATACACGGCCAGACCAACACTATCGAGTGAACAACCCATTCAACTCCCTAAACCGATTCGATGGAGCCTCTACAAACACATGAAAATTGCCGTATTTTGTGGTTCAAGCAGTGGAGAAAACCCGGAATTCGCTCAGGCAACCCGCGCCCTGGGGCATTACCTGGCAGCGAACGGAGTGGATCTGGTGTATGGCGGAGGTAACGTCGGCCTGATGGGCGTGGTGGCAGATGCCTTTCTTGAAAAAGGAGCCAAGGTATACGGGGTGATACCCGAGCACCTGAAAGACCGGGAGCTGGCCCATCATGGGCTGACCGAGCTGAGCATTGTTGCCGATATGCACGAACGCAAGGCCGCCATGGCCCAGATGGCCGATGCCTTTGTTGCCCTGCCCGGAGGCGTTGGCACACTCGAGGAAATCTTCGAAGCCTGGACCTGGACCCAGCTTGGCTACCACGCCAAGCCTTGTGCGTTTTACAACATCAACGGTTTCTACAATCTGCTGTTCGAGATGATCTCGAATATGTCGACAGCCGGCTTTGTGAAACAACAGCACTCAGATATGCTGATTCGCACGGACAACGCCGAAGAACTGCTCTCGGCAATCCGCGGCTACGAAGCACCCACGCCAAAATGGACATAACAGCCTCTGACTCTGAGCGCTAAAGTTGGCGGCACACGCCGCCAACTTCTAAACCAGCCGAGCATCCAGGCTGTTCTTCGCCAGCTGCCGGGCCTGCGCTTCGGTCATACCCAGGCTGTCACGCAGTGCCACAAAATTCTCCAGCACATAGCCGCCGAAATAGGCCGGGTCATCGGAATTGACGGTGACTTTCAAGCCCCGCTCCAGCAACTCGAGAATATTGTGCTGGGCCATGTTATCGAATACCCGCAGTTTGATGTTCGACAGCGGGCACACGGTCAGGGCAATCTGCTCCTCCGCCAGCCGATCCAGCAGCCTGGGGTCTTCGGCCGCACGCACGCCATGATCAATCCGGCTCACTTTTAACAGATCCAGCGCCTCCCAGATGTACTCGGGCGGGCCTTCTTCCCCGGCGTGAGCCACCGCCAGCAGGCCTTCGGCTCGGGCCTTGGCAAACACCCGTTCAAACTTGCTCGGCGGATGCCCCTGCTCCGAGCTGTCCAGACCCACGGCAAAAAACTGATCGCGGAACGGCATCGCCTGCTCCAGAGTCTGAAACGCCTCATCTTCCGACAGATGCCGGAGAAAACTCAGAATCAGGCCTCCGCTGATCCCCAATTTGCTCTGGCCGTCCGCCATGGCGGCACTGATGCCGCGAATGGCAACCTCGAAGGGAATGCCCCGCTCGGTATGGGTTTGAGGATCGTAGAAGGGCTCTACATGGACCACACCCTGAGCCTGGCAACGCTGCAAATAGGCCCAGGTGAGGTCGTAGAAATCCTGTTCGGTGCGCAGCACGTTGGCACCCTGATAATACAGATCCAAAAATTCCTGCAGATTATTGAACGAATAGGCCTGGCGAAGCTGCTCCACATCCTGCCAGTGCAAATCAATCTTGTTGCGCTCGGCCAGGCGGAACAGCAGCTCCGGCTCCAGGGCACCTTCAAAATGCAGGTGCAACTCAGCCTTGGGCAGGGCTTTTAGCCAGGAATCATTCATTATTCGCTCCACAGGTTGCTCAGTCTTGTCTAGACATCACCAATCACCACGCTACCACTGCCAATCGTGACACCACCACAGGAGATTGCACCGCCAGTGATCGCGGCCGGAATGCCGTTGATCAATACCGTTGCCGAGCCCGCCGCGATGGCGCGTGGATGAGGCGGGTGTTTGGGCTTGGAGTGCGGCGCGAGAGGGTCGCCAACGCGGGCGACGGGTTTGCCGTCAATCAGGACATCGGCGGAGCCAGCCAGCACCGGCGTGGGCGGAAAGCCCTGATGATCGGTTCCTAAATCACCCAACAATACAACGTTCTTGCTCATTCCCAGTTCCTTCTGTCCCTGAATATTTACAAAGCTTCCATTGGGCTGCCGTCACTGGCAACCAACCGGTTCATGGTAAACAAAGCCCGATCAATTCCCAAGCAAAACACCGCGCCTATTAACCAGAACGCGACCTCAATCTGCCGTTGCTGCCACGAATTCTGGCCGGTGCTGACGGTTGAATAACTCGGTATAGCCGAAAATGTTACCCACAAAACCTGTGGATAACGTTGTTGGGAACCTCGGGTTAACTACTCATAAGCCCCGTGCAGAGGGGGCTCGCGAAAATTGATGCTAAAACAGGCAGGTTCAAAGACGATGAGTTTTCAGGCTGTCTGGCGGCAAGGGCTGAGCCAGCGCTCCTGCCCCTGTTTTTCAGCGCAACACAAACACCAGCAGGCTCAGCATCAGAGCAATATTCAGCCCCCAGATCACCAAAGAAAGCCGCTGCTGCCGGGTCAACCGCTGGATGGGATTAGTCATAGCTAAACCGCTCCGAGAGAATTCTGTGAGCGGGTGTGCCCCGCTGAATCAGGTGGTCTTCAACAACATCCATCATGGCCACCGGCCCGCACATCACAAACACCCAGCCGTGGAACTCCTCCGCTGAGAACACGCGGTCCAACAGCGGGCCATCGATGAAGCCGGTCTCTCCCTGCCAATGCTCCGGCGGTTCCGACAAGACATAGGCCACACCCTCATCCCCCAATTCCTCACGATACGCAATTTGATCCATGGTGCGGTTGCCATAGACCACCTTCACTTTGCGTGCATCGCCAGTCAGGCGCATTTGCCGGAGCAGGCCCAGCAACGGCGCCAAGCCAACGCCACCGGCGATAAGCGCAACCCCCGGAGCCTCGCAATTATCGATGGTAAGATTGCCATAGGGGCCATCCACATAGGCGACGGTTCCGGGTTCTGTCTTGCCAATGGTTCCCGTGAAATCGCCAAGTTCCTTGATCATGAAGGAAAGGTCCGGCCCGGCCGCCGGTGCGGAGGCAATGGAGAACGGGTTCTCCTTCAACGAAAAGGAGCTGTGCCCCACATTCAGCCAGGCGAATTGCCCGGCCTGGTAAGCCAGACCACGGTGACCGTCGGGAGTCACCGTCACTTCCCATTGCTTTGGCGTTAACCGGGTAACAGACGTCACGCGCCAGGGGCGAGTTTTCTGCCACCAGGGCACCACCAGATACACCATCAGTAGCGACCCCACCGCCACACCCGTCATGGCCAGCCACACCCCAGCCATCACAGGCTGCGATCCGTATCGCCCGGCAAACACGGTATGGTGCAACAAAAGTAACGCGATCAGCAGCGCGCCAAGCCCGTGTAACAGACGCCAGGTCTCGTATCGGTAGCCCAACTGAGCGCGCCCGATGGCCATAACAACCAGGCCAGCAAGCAGCAACCAGGCGACAATGCCAGTCGCCAGAGCGGAAAAATCCATGGTAAGCGTCAACTGGCGCGTGGGGTCCCATGGGCGCAAACCGCCTGCCGGGGTCCCCTGATAAAGCAACGGGTGCAGCAGCGCAAAGACCAGAGCCGTGCGGGCCATAACCTGATGAAACCGCATGGTCACCCCCATGCCCACATCATTTGAAATCGCCTTGAACCGGCCAGACAGAATGAATTCCACGAGCACCATCGAGAAAACCAGAATGCCCAGACCGGAGGCCAGCTCCTGGTGGAACGAACGGGGAGGACCACCCACCCAGGCCGACAAAAGCAACGGCAGGGTGACAGCGGCAAAGTAAGCAACAACCAGAAGGAGCGGTTTCATCTGAATAGCCTGTTCCCTGTATCAGGTCATGCAACATACCCTGATATTAGCCAATACTGCCGGCTTGGGAACATTCGAATTCGTTTGAGTGATGAATCGCGGCCCACCGCGAACTTTACCCACAAAAGCTGTGGATAACTGTGTTGGGAACCTCGGGTTAACTCCTCATAAGCCCCATTTCACAAGGGCTCGGGAAACCTGATGCAAAAATGGACGATACCCGGCGAAGACCGGTTCAGGCTTTCTCGTTTACGCCATCAAATCCGAAAACACTCTGGCAAACGCACGAAAATCACCAAGATGTTTACTGCAAATGGTATACACGATCTCCCAGTTCACATCGTCATAATTGTGAACCATCACATTCCGGAATCCGACGGACTTCCGCATACGAGCCGCCAGTTCAGGGTCGATAATGCCGGACTGCGCCAGCGCTTCAAATGCCTGCCCCATGGTTTTTGGTGCTGTCGCTTCAGTGTGCTCGGCAAGCCAGTGGGAGGCGATGTCGACACACATCTGTACCGCTCGGGTGAGGTTCAGCGAAATGATGTCTTGGGCGTCCAGATCAACCAGCAGAGTATCCAGGTCTTCCGGTAGGCGGGATTCCACACGCTGAATGCAGCGCCGGAGGGACTCCAGTTTCTGTGCTACGAGTTGTTCATCCATGCGTTGCGTCGACCTTCGAGGATACGTTTCTGGTAAGGGACAAAGTCTTCGTTTTCCATAATATTACGATAAATCAGATCACCCCATTGGTGGCGCGTGCCAACAACCTGTATGCCAGTGCTGACAATCTGGTGCAGCAGAGGCTGCCCGGCTGTTCGTAAGTCCACCAAATCCACAGGGCGATTGAAGGCCAGAGCAATGGCTTCGGTTATAGCAATACGCTCATCCGCACCGAGCTCTTTGTCCGCCTGAACGGCAACATCGATATCGCTGTCTGGCCGGGCCGTTCCCCGAGCCATGGAGCCAAAGAGCGCCGCAACCCGTATATGGGGAAAATCGGCCAGTAACTCGCTGAGCTTCTCGATATCTGGATGCTTGGTTTGATCAGGAGCCATGGTTTTCGCCTGGAATGTTTAAGTTCCGAGTGTATCAGAAAGCGTTCAGGCGGTCGGTCTAACAAAGAAACTTTACCCACAAAAGCTGTGGATAACATTGTTGGGAACCTCGGGTTAACTGGCCATAAGCCCCATGCCACGGGGGCCAGGCAAACTTGATGCAAAAAGAATCAACTCCACCTCAACACCGGTTCCCCCAAGCTCGGACGCTTTGAACGTATCGGCACTTGCCCCGCTCTCGGTGAACCAATAAAGGCCTCGGTAACAACGTGCAGGCCTTGCTCTCACCGTAGCTGACTATCCTTGCTGCCCCGGCGATTGAACCCGCGCGACGTCGATTGCTCCTTCTCAAGCGCAGACTGGCAGTCAACGCAAAGCCGCACGCCCGGAATGGCCCGGCGGCGGGCTTCTGGAATCGCGCGGTCACACTCCTCACAATAGAGCGCACTTTCGCCGTTACCGAGCTGGCTCCGGGCCCGCTGCACCTCGTCTTCAACACTGGCGTCGATCTGATCCTGAACGGCGCCATCCCGTGACCATCCACCAGCCATAGCGTTCTCCGATCATCAAATGAATGCAGCTTTAAGATTAAGTGAAATACGTTGAGGGCTTGTCGTCAACAATCACTGTGAGCACGCGGCCGATCAAATGGCCGCTTTGATTCAGGTCTCGCGAACGAGAGGGTACGCCGCCCTCACCTGCCCCATCACAATTCGGGCATCTTCCGGTTTCAGGCCCTGCTTTCTTAACTGCGGCATCACCATCGCGCCCACCTGCTGGCAACGGGAGGGGTCAATGCCGTGCTGTTTGAAGACATCGGCAATGGCCTGCGGCTGGGCCTCCGGATGGGCTTTGAGCAGGTTGCCGATGTCGATGGCGCAGGCCCGCTCTTCTGGGGCTGTGTTTTGTTTGCTGCGCCAGATCAGGAAAGCGGCGATGGCGGCGAAAACAGCAATGATCAGAAACTTCATGGCACGGCCCCTTTATTCCGGTTTTCCTAACGAATACCGTTTGATTGCAGCCACTGGCTGATCTGCGCCTGATTCATGGCGCCACTCTGGCGCGCCACCTCCCGGCCGTCCTGGAACAGAATCAGGGTCGGTATGCTGCGAATCGCAAACTGACCAGCCGGCCCGGGGGCTTGTTCGGTGTTCAGCTTGGCAAAGCGCACTTTCCCTTGCCAGTCCTTCGCAGCCTGCTCGAACTGTGGCGCCATCATTTTGCAGGGGCCACACCAGCTGGCCCAAAAGTCCACGAGCACCGGCACATCACTGCGCCCTGTATGGGCGGCAAAGTTCTGGTCTGTTAATTCAAGAACCTGATCCGGCCACAGCGGCTGTTTGCAGGCGCCACAATTGCCGCCGGAGGACAACTTTTCAGCCGGTACGCGATTCACTTTGTGGCAATGGGGGCACACCAGGTGTCGAATGTCAGTCATGATGGATAGGCCTCTGATTGTCTAACTGTAGGAATAATCAGGGCAGGAGGAGAGAAATCAAGCGGGGCGATCAATCACGCATCTCACGAATACGCATCGGCATGCTGTCAATCCGGCGGAAAATAGCGTTCAGATTGAGAACGGACTCGCGGCTTTTCATACCGCCGTCCTTGCCGATCAACAGAACCCTCTCATCCGAACGGGATTCTTCAAGCAGCGCCTTTACCTCGCTCGCAAGGCTGCCCGAGACAGCCTGCTGATTAGAAACCAGCTCCGACCCGGTATTCACAAACCAGACAATGTCCCGCTCCTCAATGTGAGCCCGGGCGTTCCTGAGCGCTTCAATCTCATCGCCATTCTCACTGACAGCGTGAACCAGAATGAGCCGATTTTTCCACTGGTAGTCGCCTAGAGTGTTCATGTCGGCTCCGTGGGTGGCCAGTGCGAAGAGCGAAAGCAGTGCCGCCAACATGGTTTGCTTTGCGTTGATGACAGAAGTGAACCTCATGTTCTTGTTCCCCTAACCGTTCGCCAGAAGAATCGAGTTTGAGCCTAGCTGATCACGCGAACGGCCGCTGGGAATCTGACACCTTCAGAGATCACGCGCCTCACGAGCCTCGGCTACGCTGCCCATGTTGTTCACGTTGGTGTAGCCGGCGCTCTCCAGAGCAGACTTCGCTTTTCCAGCACGGTTTCCACTTCGGCAATACAGGTTTATCTCCGCATTCTTGTCCGGAAGCCGCTCGGTAACGCGCTCCACAATAACGTTGTGCGGAATGAGAGGGTCTCCATCGATGTGATTGAGCCTGTGCTCGGCTTCCGTTCGGACATCAATCCACACCGACTTCGCCTGGGCGAGCATCGGTGTAAACGCCAGCGTTAACACAACCAGAAAGGCCTTCACTAAAACAAACTCCCGCATAAAAAGCTCCGCGTTCTGGGTTGAGTGATATTTTACGATTAAAGCTCGGGGATAAGTTCACTGCGAATAAGGCTATGCACGAAAACCGGTCCGAGAAAATAAATCCGTCCCGGTTTTCCGGTTTCCAAGCTCCCTACCAAGTCTCTCTTTCCTCCGCGCTTTCCTCAGCTTCAACCTCGGCCTTGCGCGCCTCGATGCTTCTCTGCGTTTCTTTTGAATCCGGCATACGCCCGGTTCGCTCCAGCCGCTCGCTCACCCATTTGTGATACAGCTTCGCCAGTGCTGGCCGAATTACCGGCAAACCAATCAGCCAGACAAGCGGTTTCAGCAGCCAGACCCGCGACATCAACAGGATATAGGCATCCAGTTCCCGGTGGATGTTGCCCTGGCCATCTTCCACATGGAGCTCCTGAAGCGCGGCTTGCGGGTCTATACCACGTTCCTCCAACTCCTCATCACGGCCTGTGATATCCACCCACTCCACCGATTCGCCGGTCCTGCCCGCGAGTCGCTCATAGAGCCTGCGATCCTTGACACAGCTCGGGCAGGCGCCATCGTAGAACACGCGAAGCTGATCGCCTGGTGCCGTCATCGCTATCCCCCTTGTTTGCATCGCATTCGTCTGACTACACGATAAAGCACTGCGTGGCTCCCGTTAACCCTTCGGATCTCAGGCATAACCCGCGAGAGGTTGTACCATCGCCCTGAAATTCCAGGCGCGTTTCAATCATTGTTTGGCTCGTATGCTTTTCGTTCGTGAGTCTCAGATAGCTCATTGCTTATGGATGACGCCGCTATTCAGCCAGCAAACATTAGCACCACACCAAGCCCTTAGAGCACCAGAAATTCGGTCCAGAGACGGCAAACTGCTCTCGCTCTCCGGCTCGTCCTGCCGGGTATCACTAGTAACGGAGGGATACCACATGGGGTTGTCGCCGGCACCCCGTATGAGCCGAGTGCCATAGAAATAGAAGCCCAGCAGTATCGGGGTAACTGGATGAATATTCCAGACGGTCACATCCGGCAAGGTCAGCGCCAGAAGCAGCAGTGCCAGGAGCGCGATCAGCAGTCCGTTCTGCATCATGTTTGGAGCCGAGGCCGCCGCGTGTTCCAGGTTTGCACGACGATAGACCATATCGGCAATAGCCAGGAAAAAGGTCTGTACCGCGCAGCCAACGCGTAAAGCGCCCCAGCATACCGAAATAACCGCATTAATAGATCTGTCCCGGCTTCCCCATAGGTATCACAGTTATCCCACCCCTAGACAGCAAACCCCTGCATTGGCATATTATGCCAATGAAACGCTGACAGGATGACTCTCATGGCGACGAGAAACATAGTACTCACGGACCATCAATCCCAGGTAGTCGATCACCTGGTTGCCTCGGGCCGTTATCAAAATGCGAGTGAGGTACTTCGAGCCGGCCTGAGAATGATCGAAGAAGCGGAGTCACGCTACGTCACGAAAATGGATAACCTCAGGGCCGCCATCGATGCGGGCCAGGAAGACCTCGAGGCTGGCAGAACCAGGACATTCACCGGTGACGAGTTTGCTACGTACCTTTCTGAACGTGCAGAGCAAGCCATCAGGAAAAAACGGAATAGCTGATTACGATGAAAGGCAAACCCTAGCACCGTCTCTTTTATCTTAGGATGGAAGAAGGTACGCACAATCGGTCCGTTGTCATTCTTCGGATTTTGCACCAAAGGATGGATCCTGAGGCGCACCTCTGACCACCAAACTATCTGATTGCTGGTTCTCTATGGATTAAATAAGTCTGTCCTGGTTTTCGGCGGTTATGGCCGCGTTGGACAATATGATGGGGAAAACCGGGCACAATCACCCTGGCCTGTCTTGGCATCAAGCTTCTCCTCGCTTTTGAAGCACAGAATCCTTTCTGGGCTGGACGCCGATCTTAACCGAAGCACGATGATCGAGGAAACATTCGACGCCGCCCCCTACGATGCGCTCCAATAGCCCATTAACCAACAACCCGAGCCGAGCCCTATGGCAAAAATCAAAAAGCAACAACCGTCACCGCAAACCCAGGAGGAAGCCTTGGCCATGGCAAAGGCGACTCAGCGGCCCCGGCAAATGCATATTCCGGCCCATCATGAACACCCATTCCGGACGAACGTGAACACCAATTCTGGTTTAACGTGAACAGCCATTCTGGCTGTAGGTGAACACTTTTCCGGATTTTCCGGAATCGGTGTTCACGATGCCGGAATCAGTGTTCACATTCCCGGAAACGGTGTTCACGTTCAACCTGAATCCTTCTTAACGCATTGTTTATTCAACCGTTTGCTACTCTGATTCCTTTTTCTGGGGAGCGGAGTTGTGCCAGCAAAGAGAATTCCAATGCGTAAAATCAGAGAGGTGCTTCGCCTAAGGCTGGAAGCCGGGCTCTCGATCCGGCAGATCAGTGCCAGCACCAAGACCAGTGTCGCCGGGTTGCTCGATGCTGAGGTTGCCGCCGGCAGTTTGACCGGTACAAATCCCGGTGTTTTAGCCGCTCGCTGCGCTTCACTCATCCAGCGCCGGACCATGTTGGCGTTGAGACCGTTATCCAGCGAAATCCGGGAAACAGAGGCACCGGGTTCCAGGCATTTGGCGACAATCTCGGCTTTGAATTCGCGGGAAAAACGGCGACGGCGTTGGTAGGGCTTGGTTACGCTTAATTCGTTCATGTTAAGTGTCCACTAGAAAATAAGTGGACACTATCCTGACGATGGCAGCGCCTGACTCAAGATGGGATCACCGGACGTTTACACCGAAAGCGCGGCACAAAACCCTGCAAAACCCGAGATCCGCTACCGAACCCCATGGCTACCATGGGCGCTGCTACTGCTCACCTGGGCTGGAATCGGTCTATATATACTGGGCTTGGGGGGCTAAACGAATCAATGGCGGCCAGGTTCATGCTGGCGTCTTCGCGGATTTCAAAAAAATATATCTGTCCCGGTTTTATGTCCGAGCTACTTCTTCTGATCCATCTTTTCCTTTAAATCTGCGAAGGGATTATGGGTTGCCGGGGCTTGATTGCTTTCTTTTCTACTGCCATAACGCACGAGATTTTCGAATTTCGAGTGCTCCTCATCGTGGCAATAAAGACACAATAGCTCCCAATTACTGCCGTCCGACGGATTGTTATCGTGGTTATGGTCAACATGATGCACAGTCAACTCCGATAGATTCTTGCCAGCAAACTCCCGCGCACAGCGGCCACAAATATGGGGAAAGAGTTTCAGCGCCTGCTCTCGATAGCCGGAAGCTCGCTTAGCGTTGTATTTCAGCTGTTCAGCCCGAACTTGGTCGAAAGTGGGTTTTTTATTCATAGCGGAACCTGAGTCCTTATCGTTTCCTTACAGCTAAGTTAAAGCTGTGGCGCGCCGTGATCGCCAACGAGTGGTGTCACCACCAGCGACTGGTTAGGTCTTATTATCTCCTTTATTAAATTTTTTGTCGTTAAGGGGAAAATAGATCTGTCCCGGTTTTCATGTCCCGGTTTTCACAGAGCGGTCACGACCTGCCAGTCAAAAGCCATAACAACAAGCCAGCAACCCCGAAAAGAAGCACTGCAAAATGGACAGCCAGGTTCCTCCGGATAGTGGGGGCGGGCTTAGCGGTGAAACTGAAATAATCCTCACCAAACAGCCCAACACCGAAGCGCTCACAGTAGTTTTTCGAGTAAGAGACCCGGAGCTCAGACGGCTCAAACCTTTTCCGACAGCTGTGACAACTGGGCTTAATCACTTCAGGCTCCGATTTTTCTGATGGTTGAAATAATCGGGTCAAAAGGCAAGAAATCAAGCGGCGAGCCAAACCCTCACTTCCACGAGAAAGCCTCCGCGTTCACCTCCGCCAAGATCGGGCGCATCCTGGAGTTAAAGCCTGAACGAGCCCGGAGCCAGGGAACGCATCATCGAGAACGCCGACGACTTTTTCGTGGCTTAGAGACCAAAGACTCTTTTATAAAAACAGGCCAGTTATCAGAAGCACGACAAAACATCCGTATAGACCTAAAGGAGGCAATAGCCCCCATAACTTAAGCTGAAGCGACAAGTGAGTGGACACATCACCAATCTGAGCAGCAGATCGGTTTAACCGGCTCGAGGGTGTGGACCGAAGCACCAGAAACGTAAACACGTAGCTGCTTCTCATCAAGCGACCCAAAGGATCGTTACCCCAGATCCTTCTGTTTTCCGGTGCGGAGGTGCCAGATCGTGAGATTTTTTCCTCGATTACCATCACTCTGGAAAATGCGAGCGTGAGGATCACCAATAATGAGACCAAACCCAGAACAATGGCCCCTGCACCGACGAATGCCGCAATGATCTGAAGAGAGTCATTACTCATTCGTCACCTCGTAGATAACTTCACCGATATCTTCACCAGTGCTCCCTCCAGCTGCCCCTCCTGCGAAACCACCAACGCCAGCCATAATTATCCCGCAAGCAACTCCGCCCAAACCTCCTGAACCGAGGCCAATTACCCCGCACACAAATGGTCCAGCGAAAGCACCCGCACCTCCACCGACTGCAGAGCCCGACAGGCGCCCTCCTTCAGTATATTTTACACGTCTGCATTCGCTGGCCCGCCCGTTCGTGCACGCCGCATGAATTTTCATTCCCGATGCAGCAACGTCTAGCCCAACTGATAGATAGCCAACGCCCTTTGCATACTTGGCACCAGAAGCAAGTCTATCGTAATTCGTGGCGTAACCTGGTATCTCACCCACCCCGGCAGTCTTCCAATGGTGCACGACGCTCTTCGAAGACAGCCCCAATGCCCGCTTCAGCTTCGCATCATCCTCCAGTGACATGCCCTTACGCGCCAGACTGCCCAAAGCAAAGTCCAGTTTTTTGAAAAGTGCCCGCCGCTTTTCAAAGAACTCCGAATGATTCAGGTGACCATGTTTGCGGTAACTGTCCTGATGGAGTCGCTCCACCTCCACCAATGTCGTCTTGACGCTATCCATCTGTTTACCAACCATGACCGCCCCAGCCCCAAGACCCGCCGAACCTGCCGAGGTAATAGCCTCCAGGAGATCGTAATACTTGACGATAAACTGCGCCTCGTCCTGATCCAGCGCCCGTACCTGGGCATTTACCTGTGCCGCCACCTCCATCAGATCAGCTTCTTCCCGAGTGCACTCCATGCCCTCCGGGTCACCCAGCACAACCATCTCACCGGGCAGCACCTCATCACCAACACCTGGATTCAAACGCTCAAAACTATCTGGTTTGGCAGAAGCATCGCCGTAGAGAACAGCCAACAACGCAGTTTTGCTCAAGGGGCTTTGAACCACATGAAAGCCCGGCTCCACGGTGGCTTCCTTTACTTGCTCCATCGAGCCCTGGCCAGACACATCAGATAAAACCGACGCGCCTGCGTTTGCGCTACTCGCTCCATGAGCCAGCCCGTTGGAACCTGGAGATTTTACAGACCCACCATCAGCACGCCGTGCAATGGGACCTTCCGTCTGCCGAACAGCCTTTGCTGGAGCCGCTGAAATACCGGAAAATGGCGCAGGCGTGAATGTATCACCAATAACAACGCTACCGCTGCCAATCGTGACGCCTCCACACGAAATCGCACTGCCGGTTACCGCTGCGGGAATACCATTGATCAGCACGGTTGCCGAACCAGCGGCTATAACTCGCGGATGGGGAGGGTGCTTGGGTTTGGAGTGTGGTGCGAGAGGGTCGCCAACACGGGCAACAGGCTTGCCATCAATCAGCACATTGGGGGAGCCGGCAGTTACCGGAGTGGGCGGAAACCCCTGGTGGTCTGTTCCAATGTCACCCAACAGCACAACTTTCTTGCTCATTCCTTTGCTCCTTCTGTCCTTGAAGAATCATCCATTTTTTTCAGGGGCGCCGTCACTGGCACTCAACGCGGTAATGCTGGACATAGATACCGTAATACTCAAGACTCTATTCAGGCAGCCCGAGGAGAGCCATTATCCCCATCGGACTCCAGAGTCCATCTCATCCCCAAAACGCGCCCAGCTTTAACAAGCGTTGTGATCGTTACACCGGTATCCTTCTCATCAAGAAGGCGGTTAACCACCGTTCGACTGGTATGCATTTTCTGGGCAAGCTGAGACTTGTTCACACCGGCCTGCCCCATTGCCTGCTGAACCTGCCAGACGATTACCCGCTTCAGCGCTTCAGCTTCTATTTGCTCAAGTGTGCCGTCAGCTTCAAGCAGATCATCGAGAGAGCTGCCAACGTGTTTGTGCTGCGCCATTTTCTTTCTCCCATTCAGACAAGATTCTTCTTTCGATCTCTCGCCTTTGCCAACTCTTGATCCGGCGTTCTCTGAGTCTTTTTGATAAAGCCGTTCAGCAACCACTCCTTGACCGGCACTCGACCACTGTCGCTTCTGTAAAATACGACGTTCACCGTTTTCCTTGTCATACAACCCCTTTTCTTGGAGCAAACCAAGTGTACTTAATTAGGTACACTCATGCCAGGCTTCTACTAATTCATCACCTATCCTCAAGCGACCCACTCCTGAAGGTTTGCCAGGTAGTACTCGAAATCACGGCGTTCGACGAACACCGGTTGGCAGTTATGGCCGCGTTGGACACTATGATGGGGAAAACCGGGCACAATCAACCCTTTCCATCGGCATATTCAAACAGTAGTCTTTCACCCAAAGGACTGAAACCTCTCCAAAGGAACCGGACCATGAAGCGATTCGGAAAAACCACGTTGGCTTTGCTGCTATGCTTGTCCGCTTCGGCCTGCGCCTCTTCTAAACTCAACGTGCATGACTCTGTGGAACCACAGACAGAGACAGCCGGCGTTGTTATCAGCCGCACAGCGCATCCTATTAAGCTCCCCCTTAAATCACTGGCCGGCGCGACCTTTATCGGCAGTGATGGCGAGCTCATTCTGTACAACAAACTTAAAGGTCTTTTTGCCACAGTGGTTACATCCGATGACTGGAGCAACCCCAACATTCGAATGAACCAGGCCCCCGGCTACATCTTCAATCGAGACCTCAGCGCAGTTCAAACCCCTGAGTTTCGGCGGGAGCTCGAAGGCATCATTGCGATGACATTGGAACCGACCACAGAGAAGGAAACCAGCGTGGTAACCGTGGGCGAGATCACCGCCTATATCGCATTCAATCCGAAAAAGACCATTATCATGCTCACCTCACCGGATAAGCCGGAGCTGTTTACTCAACTGGTGCTGGACAACTTCAGTTGGGAAGAAATTGAACACGAAATCCTGAAAGGAATCGGGGGGTAGTCATATGCTAACCAGGGAAGAGCTCATCAAATGCAACGTCCGCATGAAAGAACTGGTGACAGGGCTTACCATGGGCATCTCGGTTTTTACTCGCGGCTGGCTAAAACAGTCACTGGAGAAAATTGCCAAGGCCCTGCGTGACAGGCAGCTGGAATTCGACGGAATGGCATGCCGCAACCAGGTGACCATCAATTTCCGAATGGAAGTTTACCGCTCTGCCCTATAGGCCTGTTTTATCCGAGACAAGGAAAGCCCAACCACAATGAACAACAACTACAAAATTGCGCTCCTGATCGACTGCGACAACGTCAGCCATCAGTCCATTGAGGGCGTGCTCCAGGAACTTGCCAAATACGGCGCGGTGAATGTGCGCCATGCCCACGGAAACTGGAACGGCCCCCAGCTGAGTGGCTGGATTGAAAAACTGCACGCCAACGCCATCCGGCCGGTTCAGCAGTTTGCCTACACCACCGGCAAGAACGCGACCGATGCGTCAATGATCATTGACGCCATGGACCTGCTCTATAGCGGGAACGTCGATGCCTTCGCTCTCATGACCAGCGATTCCGACTTTACGCCCTTGGTCATGCGAATTCTTGAGGCCGGGCTGCCCGTCTTTGGCTTCGGCGAACGCAAAACCCCTACGCCCTTCGTAAACGCCTGCTCGCAATTCATCTACACAGAGAACCTGCGAGAAGACACTGAGGAATCGGATAGCATCAACAACGGCGGTACGCCAAAACCAACCGTTGAAACCAAGTGGGGCCGGAACAAACTGAGGGGCGACACTGTTCTGGTACGAACTCTGCGAACAGCGGTGGAACAGACTGCTGACGACGATGGTTGGGCCCATCTAGGAAAAGTTGGCCAGTATATTTCCAATAACAGCTCTTTCTCTCCGGTCAACTACGGGTACAAGAAACTGAGCGATCTTATTCGGGCCAGTGAACTCTTCGAGATGAGTGTGCGGGATAAAAACGTTTTCTATATCAGGAGCCCGGAAAAATAGAGCTGTCCCGGTTTTTCATTTCTGCTACCTCGAAAATACTGGTGTTATCCTGCAATTTCACCAGCTCTATGAGGCACCCATGACGAAGCCAAAACGAATCTACCTCGCCGGCCCGGAAGTATTCTTCCCCGCCGCTGAACATCAGGCCATCGTGGCCGAGAAAAAACGCCTGCTTCAGGAATACAGGCTGGAGGGCGTGGACCCGCTGGATACTGAACTGGCACTGTCCGCCAACGAGGCGAAATTCAGGCGCGGGCACCGGATCTACCAGGCCAACCGGGAACTGATGGACAGCTGCGAGACCATCATCGCCAACCTGACCCCCTTCCGCGGCATCAGCGCAGACCCTGGCACCGTCTTTGAGGTGGGTTATATGATCGGACAGGGTAAACCCGCCTTCGGCTTTACCCTCGAAAGCCGATATTACCGGGAACGAGTGGGCGCAGCCGACCTGGACGATCTGGGCCATGCCATTGAGGACTTTGAAATGAGCGACAACCTGATGATCGAGGGCGGAATCTACAGTTCCGGCGGCCAGCTTTTTGTGGCAGAGCAGCCCGGCGAGCACCGGTACTTTTCGGCCGAGCTGTTCCGCCGTTGCGTGAGGGCGATCAGAAAATAAATCTGTCCCGGTTTTCCCGGGGATAAGTCTTTTGTTTACTCCGCCAGATTAGGAAAGGCGGTGATGGTGAACGGCCCAATGATCAGAAACGCCATGGCAAAGAACCGGTATTTCTCGCAGTAGCAAGCAGAGTACTTCCGAATCTCTAATCTTTTAAGTACCTTACCGGAGGACTAGGATAGCAGGCGGAATCAATCAAAAAGGATAAGAACCTTGCGGGCTACCCCCTTTCTCATCGACGGTAATTCCGAAACCCGGCCGCTTCTCCGACTGGCATTCAGTGAAGGCTTTTCAGAACAGTGGCTGCAGGAACAGCTGTTCAGGAATCCACAAAGCCTCCCCTTTGGCGAGATTAATCCCGGATATCGAGAAGTCGTCCCCCTGTGCATGGAAATGAATACCGCCGCAGGTCCCATCGATATCGTCTACGTAACTCCACAGGGAAAATTAGTCATTGTTGAAACCAAACTCTGGAGAAACCCGGAAGCCAGAAGAAAAGTCATCGGCCAGATTCTGGACTACGCAAAGGAGCTTCAGAACTGGAGCTACTCTGATCTGCAACGGGAAGTCTCGCGCAGGACTGGAGAAAAAGGAAACGTCCCGTATGCGTTAGTCCAAAACCATTATCCAAACACCGACGAAGCCGAATTCGTTGATGGCATCAGTAACTCACTGGCACAGGGCGACTTCATGCTGGTGATAGCGGGCGATGGGATCAGAAGCGACACCCAGGCAATGATCCAGTATCTCGACAACACTGCGAACATGAAGTTTACGCTAGCAGTGATCGAAACCGCGGTTTATCAAACGGAAGAGCAAGACCTGACCTTCATACAACCTCGGACGCTATTCCAAACCAAAGAGATCCAGCGAACGGTATACATTACTGACTTTGGCGACACCCTATCACCGGTAGATAATCGAAGCACCAGCCAACCATCGTCGTTAATGACTCAATACCATCAGTTTTGGAAAGCATTTATTGACGATCTCAGGCTCGACGATCCCGACCAACCAATGGCCAACCCGATAGCAAGAGGCAACATCTTTTTCCCTATGCCGCCATCCTCAACGACAGCCTGGATAACGCTCTATTTCTATAAGGCCAAGTCTGAAATCGGTTGCTTCTTACGCCTGACCAGTTCGGAAGAAGGGCTGTCGCTCTACCAGGACTTGAAAGAGTATGCAGAGGCTATCAATAGCGAACTGCCGTTGACGGTTGAATGGGATGACAAAAACTGCCGCATAATCACCCATCGACGAATTGAGGGAGATTGGCCGCCGGTATCTGACCCGGGCGTAAAAGTATTTTTTTCCGAAACGCTGAATGCGTTCGTTAATGCGTTCCGGCCACGTTTGGAAAGATTAAACGCAAGCGCAGACTAAGCCAAGACAAATAGTCACCCGTTACAAATTAAACAAGTAGCTGCCTGGAGCTTTCGATGTCAAACAGAATTCCGACTACTCCTCAAAGTAGTCAGAATCCAACCTTTTGACTTCATAAGTTGCAACTTTAGTAACCCCAACGCCGGCATCAATCATCAATCCCGCCAATTGCTCGCCATCAATCAGGACAATGCGCGTATCAATGAAAGATGCATAGTTGATTGCCTCCACGCTGAAGTTAGAAGTTGTAAGAAAAATTCCCTTTTTCGCTCTCTGGCCTTGGAGCGCGCCGGCAAATTTCTGAATTTCTGGGCGGCCCACAGTGCCCTCCCAACGTTTGGCCTGCAGGTAGATAACATCCAGCCCAAGTCGATCTTCTTTGATAACGCCATCGATGCCGCCATCGCCGGACTTGCCAAGAGTCTGGCCAGCATCTTTTCTTGATCCGCCATATCCCATTGAAACAAGGAGCTCTACAACAAGGCGCTCAAAAAAATCAGGTGAGGCAGTTTTGATTCTCGAAATCAGCTCTTCCTCAAGCTCCTCACGAACCTTTTGATACCCGAACTCAATGTGCTCTGAAGGTGTAAGGCTGTCAGTTTCAGCAGTTTCTGAAGCGACCGCCGATGTTTGAGACTTAATTTGCTTAGAGCCTGTCTGAAATTCTTTGTACTCGTCGAATTGGCGCAGGTAAGCCATATTTATAGGAAGGTCTTGCGACAACGCATCGCGCCCACGCTGGGTTATACGGTACTTTGCCCGGCTTGGGGCCTCGATCAGACCAGCTCCCTTCAGGTGAGTTTTAGCCCAGCCAATCCTGTTATCAAATAGCCGAGCGTAACCACTGGGTAACATTTCGGCCAACTCGTCTTGAGTCAGTTCAAAGTGTAGAGCCAGATATTCGTTCGTTTCACAATTTCGGTGAATCTCACCATCTGCCAGATGCTCCAGCAAAGGCCGCATAATTGATTGGAAGTCTGGAATGGCCAATTTGATTTCCTAAGTCATATATTATTGATGGTAAATGATAATTTCGCATCCCAAGCCTACACACTAAACTGATTTTCAGGAAACTTCCCATGCCGTTAAGGTCAAAATTTGTAAACCAGATACTGAAAAAGCCGCGCGGTGTCCCGGGCGGCTTTCTGCATTTATGAGGGGCGATCGAATCAAGCGGCGGACAGGTAAGCTCCCGCCACAGCCAGCACACCTCCAATCCCCCGACTAAACCGGCTATCCGCCTTCAACATCAAGCTACCCAGCCCACGCCCAACCAGCGTGATAGCCAGCGTGGCGATGGAGAAACCTGCCAGGTAAGCCGCCAGCGTGGCGCCTTCCGGCATTTCCGCCCCATGAGCAAAACCGTGAAACAGCATGAACGCACCAACCAAGGTGCCGCCCACAGCGGTGGGCAGTTTTGCCAGCGTGGCAATCAGGATGCCCGCAACCAGTACCGAGAAGGTGATGCCGGTTTCCACGCCCGGCAGGCTCAGGCCGCCCCAGGCCAAGGCGGCGCCAAATACCATGCCGCCGATAACGAAGGCGGGGGTGGCGTTTTTCATGAGTTTGCTCTGGCGCACGCTCCAGAAGCCGATGGCGGCCATGGCCAGCAGGTGGTCCAGGCCCAGCATCGGGTGCAGCAGGCCGCTGGTGAAGCCGCCGTCGGTGTGGCCGGGGTGGGCCATGGCGGTGGCGGAGGCGGTCAGCAGCGCGGCGGTGGCGAGAAGTTTTGACGTCAGTTTCATGGTGTTGCTCCGGGTGGTTCTAAGATCGTGTTGGTTCGGTGGTTCAGGCTTCTTTGGCCAGTTTTTCGGGGCGCCTTTCCGGCAGCATTCCGCGCTCGAGGATGAAGCTGATGATGGTATCCAGCCCTACCCCGTCGTACAGGTTGGTGAACACGAAGGGGCGTTCGCCGCGCATCTTCTTGCTGTCCCGCTCCATCACGTCCAGGGAGGCGTGTACCTGTTCGGCAATGTCGATTTTGTTGATGATCAGCAAATCGGATTTGGTGATGCCGGGGCCGCCTTTGCGGGGGATCTTGTCGCCAGCGGAGACGTCAATCACGTACAGGGTGAGGTCGCTCAGTTCCGGGCTGAAGGTGGCGGAGAGGTTGTCGCCGCCGGATTCCACCAGCACCAGCTCCAGGCCCGGATGGCGGTTTTGCAGGTCGTCTATGGCTGCCAGGTTCATGGAGGCGTCTTCGCGGATGGCCGTGTGCGGACAGCCGCCGGTTTCCACGCCCAGAATGCGGTCTGCTTCGAGCGCTTCGTGGCGCAGCAGGAAGTCGGCATCTTCGCGGGTGTAGATGTCGTTGGTGACCACGGCGATGTTGTAGTGGTCCCGCAGGGCGCTGCATAGCTGGCGCAGCAAGGCGGTTTTGCCAGACCCGACCGGGCCGCCAACGCCTACTCTCAGACAATGTGTCATGGCTGTATCTCCTTGATGTTGTTAATCAGCTTCTGAAAAGCCGTGAATACTGGGTTTCATGCAGGGCACTGCCGAGCGCGAGGCCCGGCAGTATGGGCCCGAGTTCGTGGTCTTGCCGGGCCAGCGCAACGTCTACCGCGCCCGCCAGTTGGGGCCGTAGCTGTTCGATAATCCGTTGGGCGGCGGTATGGCCCAGGGGCAAAGCTTTGCAGGCCACCGCCAACTGGTTTTCCAGCCAGGCCCAGGCAAAGCCCAGCAGTGCCTGGCGCGCAGGCACACACCGTTTATGGGCCACCCAGGCAAACAGGGTGATGTAGCCGGGCTCGGCCGGAATCAGGGTTTGCTCCGGCAACAGGTTAAGGTTGCCCAGCAGGGTTTTCAGGGCACCGCCCAGGCGGGTGTCTTCGTCGCTCAGTTCGGCGGTTTCCCGGGTGGCGTGCAGCCACTGGTTCCAGTGCGCGATGGTGGCGCCGTCGTCGCTCGCCCAGGCGCTTTGCAACCGGGCCAGCAACGGCAGTTCACATCGACTCAGGCCGTCTTCCAGCACACCCTCAATCCACTGGGCAAGCTCCGCTTCGTTGTTCACCCAGCCCAGCTCAAAGGCGCTTTCCAGGCCCTGGGACCAGGCAAAAGCACCAATGGGCAACGCCGGGCTAACCAGCTGCATCAGCCCCAGCAGGGCCAGGTCGCCGCCGGGTTCAGTGCGCGTGTTTGTGGCTGTGGCCATGGCGGTGCCCGTGGTCGTGATTGTGGGAATGGTCATGGCTATGACCGTGCGAATGACTTTGGCCAGCCTGGTTGTAGGCGCCGGGTTCCGGGTCGAAGGTGGCGGTGTGGTGCACCACGTTGGCGCCCAGGCGTTCGGCCAGTTCTTCCAGTACGTGGTCGGGCGGAAAGCGTACGAAGGCGCCCTGCTCGCCTTCCCCGATCGCCAGGGAAACGTGCCGGTTACCCAGGTGGTAGCACAAGCGGGCCAGGGGCAAGCCGGCCTCTATGCGGGCCGTTACCACCGGTTCGTCGGCGGCGCGAATGCGGATGATCTCGCCGGATTTCGCTTCCAGCAGGTCGCCGTCTCTCAGCACCGGGCCTCGGTCCAGAAACAGGCCCACGTCCAGGTTGGTTTCGGTGGTTGCCCGCAGCCGGCCGCGAATGCGCAGTTCGTAGGGCAGCACCAGGTTGTCGTGGATTTCGCTGGCATCTACGTGGGTGATGCGTTTTATCAGTTCCAACATCCGTTCGTTCCTCTCACAACAGCCCTGAGCTATTCCTTGAAAGCCTTGGGCTGTACTGATTAAAAAAGGTGATAGCGCTGGGCCAGGGGCAGCTCCATGGCCGGCTCGCAGGTGAGCAGTTCGCCGTCGGCGTGCACTTCGTAGGTTTGCGGGTCTACGGTAATGTGCGGGCAGGCGTCGTTCAGTTTCATGTGCTGCTTGCGCACGCTCCGCACGCCTTTGCAGGCGGACAACGGGCTGTCTAGCCCCAACTCTCCACCAATATTGGCATCCAGCGCGGCCTGGCTGACGAAGGTCAGGCGGGTGGCACTGGCGGCTTTGCCAAAGGCGCCGAACATGGGGCGGTAGTGCACCGGCTGCGGCGTGGGGATAGAGGCATTCGGGTCGCCCATGGGGGCGGCGGCAATCATCCCGCCCTTGAGGATGCTGGCAGGCTTCACGCCGAAGAATGCCGGGCTCCACAGCACCAGGTCTGCCAGTTTGCCCACTTCCACCGAGCCCACATCATGGGCAATGCCGTGGGTGATGGCGGAGTTGATGGTGTACTTGGCGATGTAGCGTTTGGCGCGGAAATTGTCCGCGCCGCGTTCCTGGTCTTCCGGCAGCAGGCCGCGCTGCACTTTCATCTTGTGGGCGGTTTGCCAGGTACGGCAGATTACCTCGCCCACCCGGCCCATGGCCTGGGAATCCGAGGAGATCATGGAGATCACGCCCATGTCGTGCAGGATGTCTTCCGCCGCGATGGTTTCCCGGCGGATCCGGGAATCGGCAAAGGCCACGTCTTCCGGGATGTTCGGGTCCAGGTGGTGGCACACCATCAGCATATCGAGGTGTTCGTCCACGGTGTTCACGGTGTAGGGCCGGGTCGGGTTGGTGGACGACGGCAATACATAGTCTTTGGAGCAAGCGGTGATGATGTCCGGGGCGTGGCCGCCGCCGGCACCTTCGGTGTGGAAGGTGTGGATGCAACGGCCTTTGAACGCAGCCAGGGTGTCTTCCACAAAGCCGGATTCGTTAAGGGTGTCGGTGTGGATGGCCACCTGGATGTCGTACTGGTCGGCCACGGTCAGGCAGTTGTCGATGCTGGCCGGGGCGGTGCCCCAGTCTTCGTGCAGTTTGAGGCCGATCACGCCGGCTTTTACCTGCAGCTCCAGCGCTTCCGGCAGGCTGGCGTTGCCCTTGCCCAGAAAGCCGATGTTCATGGGCAGGCTGTCCACGGCCTGCAGCATCTTGCCGATGTGCCAGGGGCCGGGCGTGCAGGTGGTGGCGTTGGTGCCGGTGGCCGGGCCGGTGCCACCGCCGAGCATGGTGGTCACGCCGCTCATCAAGGCTTCTTCCACCTGCTGGGGGCAGATGAAGTGGATGTGAGGGTCGATGCCGCCGGCGGTGAGGATCTTGCCTTCGCCGGCAATGATTTCAGTGCCGGGGCCGATGACGATGGTCACGTCTGGCTGGGTGTCCGGGTTGCCGGCTTTGCCAATGGCGGCGATGCGGCCTTTCTGGATGCCTACGTCGGCTTTGACGATGCCCCACCAGTCGAGGATGAGGGCGTTGGTTATCACGGTGTCCATCACGGCGTCGTCGCAGCGCTGGCTCTGGCCCATGCCGTCGCGGATGACTTTGCCGCCGCCGAATTTTACTTCGTCGCCGTAGTGGGTGTGGTCTTCTTCCACTTCAATCCACAGTTCGGTGTCGCCCAGGCGGACCCGGTCGCCGACTGTGGGGCCGTACATGTCGGCGTAGGCTTGTCTGCTGATTTTCATCTTATTCCTCGTTGTAACTTGGGTGCTGGGGCCGGTCGGGTAAGGCTTTCCAGGAAACGCTCCTGGCGGCCCCCCTTCGGGGTCCGGCCCGCAATCACAGATTGCGGTCGTTCGGCTGTCGCATGAAGCTGCGCTTCATAAGCGCTCGGCCGAACCCATGTGGCGCTTGTTCTCCGGCATCCATGCCTCCGCACATTCCTGGAAAGCCTTACCCGACCGACCCTCATAGTTATTTCGTGGAGTCCAAAGAGCCCATAACCTCAGCTCGGAAACCGTAAATTTCCCTTTTCCCCGCAAACGGAATCAGCGTCACGGACCGGGTCTGGCCGGGCTCAAACCGAATGGCGGTGCCGGCGGCCACGTCCAGGCGGTAGCCGCGGGCTTTGGTGCGGTCGAAGTCCAGGGCGGGGTTGGCTTCGGCGAAGTGGTAGTGGGAGCCGATTTGCACCGGGCGGTCGCCCGTGTTGGCCACATCCAGCTGGATGCGTTCGCGGCCGGCGCAGAGTTCGATGTCGCCGTCTTTGAGTTGGTATTCACCGGGGGTCATGGCGCGTTCCTCAAACAATCGGGCTGTGGACGGTGACCAGTTTGGTGCCGTCCGGGAAGGTGGCTTCCACCTGGACTTCGTGCACCATGTCAGCCACGCCGTCCATCACGTCCTCGCGGGTGAGGATGTCGGTACCGGCGCTCATGAGTTCTGCCACGGTGCGGCCTTCGCGGGCGCCTTCCATGATTTCGGCGCTGATCAGGGCGATGGCTTCCGGGTAGTTCAGTTTCAGGCCTTTGGCTTTGCGGCGTTCGGCCAGCAGGGCGGCGGTGAACAGCAGCAGTTTGTCTTTGTCTCTGGGGGTGAGTTCCATTACCTTTCTCCGTGTTTGTTCTCTTGTCGCGCCTGGTCCACGCACAGAGTTTGAAGAAGCGAGCGGGTACGTCCCTCCGGGACCGTCGGCAGCATGGATGCTGCCGTCGAGCTTACAGGAACGTATTTACAGCGTGTCCCGGAGGAACGTACCCGCTTGCTTCCGGCTCCCATGGTCAGGTCATCCAGATTCTGGGTGTGTGGGCCGGTACGCCGGCGAGCATTGGGCGCAGCAGGTGCCAGGCTTGCTCACACAGGGCCCAGGCTTCGTTGCGTTCGGTGCCAAGGTAGCGCAAGAGCAACACGCCCCGGCGCCGGGTGACGGCCCAGCGGTTGTGGCCTGGTAACTGCTCTCTCAATACTTCAATGGCGGCGGCTTCGTCATCCAGGCCGACCGCCCAGAGGGTGGCTTGTACGGTGGCGCCGCCCTGGCCCCAGTGGCCGTTGAACCGGCGGTGTTTCGGGTCCAGCAGCTGGCGCTCCAGCCACAGCGGCTGGCCGTCCAGGCTTAAATGAAAACGCTGTTCCAGTTCGCCGGTGGCAAACGGCAGGTCGCTGGCCGGGCGGCCCAGTGCGAGCACTTCCCAGCCCAGGGTTCGGGCGCCGGTTGCCAGTTCAATACTGGCGGTTTGCAAACCCCGGGAGCCGTTGAAGGCGAGGGTTTCCTGGGGCAGGTATTCCAGGATCGCGTCTTTGGCTACCTGCAACCGGGTGTGCTGGCCCCAGGCCACGCCGTGGCTGTCGGCCTTGTACAATTTGGCCGCGGCCGGGGTGGTCAAAAGCGCGTGGCTACCTTCGGCCACGGCGGCTTCGATGCGCAGTTCGTCGCCGCTCACCAGGCCACCCGGGGGATGCAGCAGGTACACATGGCAGCAGCCGGTTTTGCCTTCCGGGTAGAAGGGGCGCTGCACCCGCAGTGGGCCATGGTGACGCCGGCGCACCAGCCGGGTTACCGGCGTGGGTTCGCTCTCGGTACGTGCCTCAAAGCCCAGTTCCAGGGCCGCCGCCCAGCGCCGTTCGGTATCAAAACGGTGGCCGGAGGCATGGCGGTCGATGGCTTGGTAGGCGGTCATACGGTCAGGTGCTGTTTGATGAGTTCATCGGTCAGCCCGGCAATGTCGCCTTCGGCCACGCGCCGGCCCCGGTCGAGGATGGCGAAGCGGTCGGCGTATTTGCGGGCGAACGGCAGTTTCTGTTCCACCAGCAGCACGGTCAGGCCGTCTTCTTTAATCAACCGGCGAATCACCTCGCCAATCTGCGCCACGATGTTGGGCTGGATGCCCTCCCCCGGCTCGTCCAGAATCAGCAATCTCGGCTCAATCACCAGCGCCCGGCCTATGGCCAGCTGTTGCTGCTGGCCACCGGAGAGGTCGCCGCCCCGGCGGTGCTTCATCTCTTCCAGCACCGGGAAGAGTTCGTAGATGCGCTCGGGAATTTTCCGGCTGCCATCGGCCCGCACTGCCAGGCCGGTGCGCAGGTTTTCCTCCACAGTGAGCAGCGGGAAGATCTGCCGGCCCTGGGGCACGTAGCCGATGCCCAGGCGGGAGCGGTCTTCGATTTTCTTTTTCGTGAGTTCCACATCTTGGGCAAATTCGATGGCACCGCTTTTCACGGCTTCCTCGCCCATGATGCATTTCATCAGGGTGGTTTTGCCCACGCCGTTGCGGCCCATCACGCAGGTGCACTGGCCCTGAGGCACGTCCAGTTCCAGGTCCCAGAGGGTGTGGCTTTCGCCGTAGAATTGGTTGAGCTTTTCAATCTTGAGCATCAGGCCTCCTCCCCGAGATACACCTTGATCACGTCCGGGTCGTTGGAGACCTGGTCCATGGTGCCTTCGGCCAGCACGCTGCCCTGGTGCAGCACGGTGACTTTACGGGCGATGGAGCGCACAAAGCCCATGTCGTGCTCCACCACCACCACGGACTGTTTGCCCGCCAGGCTGGTGAGCAACTCGGCGGTGCGCTCCATTTCCTGTTCGGTCATGCCGGCCACGGGTTCGTCCACCAGCAGCAGCCGGGGTTTCTGCATCAGCAGCATTCCGATCTCCAGCCACTGTTTCTGGCCGTGAGAGAGGATGCCGGCGGGCTTGTCGCGCAGCGCCTGCAAACCGATCATTTCCAGGATTTCGTCAATCCGGTCCCGGTATTCCGCGGTCATGATGGCGGTCAGGGTGGGCAGGATGCGTTTGTCGGCGGCCATGGCCAGTTCGAGGTTTTCGAACACGGTCAGGGCCTCGAACACGGTGGGTTTCTGGAACTTGCGGCCAATGCCCAGGGTGGCAATGTCCGGCTCGTTCATGCGCAGCAGGTTGTGGCGGCTGCCGAACCACACCGAGCCGGTATCGGGCCGGGTTTTACCGGTGATGATGTCCATCATGGTGGTTTTACCCGCCCCGTTGGGGCCGATGATGCAGCGCAGCTCGCCGTCGTCGATGGTGAGGTTGAGGTTGTTGATGGCCTTGAAGCCATCGAAGCTCACGCTCACGTCTTCCATGTACAGGATCGGGCCGTGGCGCACGTCAACCGGCGAGGCCACGGGGGTGAGAAATTCAAACACCTGGTCCCGGTTGGCAAGTTGTTCAAAGATGCTCATGCGGTGGCCTCCTGAGCGCCGGGTTGGTCATCGTCCTTCTGGCGGCGTTTCTGCAACAGCCCGGCGATGCCCTTGGGCAGGAACACCGTCACCAGCACGAACAGCGCGCCGAGGGCGAACAGCCAGGCGTCCGGCATGATGCCGGTGAACACGGTCTTGGCGTAGTTCACCAGCAAGGCGCCGATAACCGCGCCATACAGGGTGGCGCGACCACCCAGAGCGACCCACACCACAATCTCGATGGAGAACAGCGGCGAGAATTCGCTGGGGTTGATGATGCCCACTTGCGGCACGTACAGGGCCCCGGCCACACCCGCCAGCATGGCGGAAACCACGAATACGAACAGTTGCACCCGCTCTACCCGGTATCCCAGGAACCGGGTACGAGCTTCGGCGTCGCGGCAGGCCACGCTGACCCGGCCCAGCTTGCTGGCGACAATGGCGCGGCACACCACATAGCCCACCGCCAGCGCGATGCCGGTGGCCAGGAACAGGCCAAGGCGGGTGGCGTCGCTGCGCAGGTCGAAGCCGAGAATGTCTTTGAAGTCGGTCAGGCCGTTGTTACCGCCAAAGCCCATTTCATTGCGGAAGAATGCCAGCATCAGGGCGAAGGTCAGCGCCTGGGTGATGATGGACAAGTACACGCCGGTTACCCGGGAGCGGAAGGCCAGGAAGCCGAACACCAGCGCCAGCAGGCCCGGGGCCAGCAACACCATGATGAAGGCGAACCAGGCCATGTCGAAGCCCTGCCAGTACCAGGGCAGTTCCTGCCAGTTCAGGAACACCATGAAATCGGGCAATACCGGGTCGCCATACACGCCGCGGTCGCCGATCTGGCGCATCAGATACATACCCATGGCATAACCACCAAGGGCAAAAAAGGCGCCGTGGCCCAGGCTGAGAATGCCCAGGTAACCCCACACCAGGTCCACCGCCACGGCCAGCAAGGCATAGCACAGGTATTTACCCAGCAACGTGACGGTGTAGGCGCTGACGTGCAGCGCGCTGTCTTCCGGCATGAACAGATGCAGGAAGGTCACCGCCACCAGGGCGGCGAACAGCACGCCGAGGAAAAGCTGAGTGGAACGCTCCTGGAAAGGCCGGAGCAGCCAGTTACTTGATGACATCATGGCTCAACCCTCGGCAGCACGACCCTTCTGGGGAAAGAGTCCCCGAGGGCGTTTTTGAATGAACAGGATGATCAGCACCAGCACCATGATTTTGGCGAGAACGGCACCCGCCCAGGGTTCCAGCAGCTGGTTGATGGTGCCCAGAGACAGCCCGGCAATGAGGGTGCCCCAGAGATTGCCCACGCCGCCGAACACCACCACCATGAACGAATCGATGATGTAGTTCTGGCCCAGGTTGGGGCCCACGTTGGTGATCTGCGACAGCGCCACACCCGCCAGCCCGGCCACGCCGGAGCCCAGGGCGAAGGTCATGATGTCCACTTTGGTGGCTTTGATGCCCATGGAACGGGCCATGGCGCGGTTCTGGGTCACGGCACGGACTTCCAGGCCCAGGCGGGTTTTGCGCATGATCAGCATCAGCCCGGCGAATACCACCAGAGCAAAGCCAATCACGTACAGGCGGTTGAGGGTGAGCGACAGCGCTTCGTTTACCATGATCGAGCCGCTCATCCACTCAGGCGTGACCACCGTGCGGTTGAGCGGGGAAATCACGGTGCGCACCAGCTGCTGCAGGATCAGGCTGATGCCGAAGGTGGCCAACAGGGTTTCCAGCGGGCGGCCTTTGAGGTACTGAATCACGCTGCGCTCAATGGCGATACCCGCCAGCGCCGCCACAAGGAAGCCGGCCGGGATGGAGAGGATCAGGGCCAGACCGGGCTGGCCGGGGAACAGCTGCTGCATACCCCAGGTGGTGTAGGCACCGAGCATGATCAGCTCACCGTGGGCCATATTGATCACGCCCATCACGCCGAAGGTGATGGCCAGGCCAATGGCGGCCAGTACCAGTACCGAGCCCAGAGACAGGCCAAAGTACAGGGTCTCGGCGGCGCGATTGAGTTTCAGTTTCTGCTCAATGCTGGCCAGGGCCTTTTCGGCCGCCGCCGCCAGCGCGGGGTTATCGCTGTTCACGGCGTTATTCAGGGCCGCGCGGGCTTTCGGGTTCAGGCTGCCAGACAGCACTTCAACCGCGTCCACATGGCCTTGCTGAACCTGATGGATCGCGAGCGCCTGGGTAAGCATGGCCCGTACCTCTTGATGCTCTTCCACTTGCAGGCGGGCCTCAAGCTGGGTCGCCAGCGCAGGATTTACCTCGCCCAGCAAATTGCGGGCGGCGTCGAGGCGCTGGTCCGGGTCGGCCACGGTCAGGTCGATGACCGAGAGAATGCCTTCAATCTCGGCCCGCAGGGCGTTGTTCACCCCCACGCTTTGCAAATCCCGGCGCGACATTTCGCCCAGGGCTTCGCCGGTCATGGCATCGGCAATTTCCCAGTTTCGGCCCCGGTTGTTAACCACGATCACCAGGGCGCCGGTGTCTTCAATCATCGCGAGTTTGCGGTCGCGAACCGCCTCCAGCCAGCCCCGGGCGCGTTCGTCGCCGGTTTCGGAGAGGGCTTTGAGTAATTCGGTTTTTTCAGCTTGCCCGGCTTCTGCGAGCCGTTTCAGCAGCGCTTCGGGCGCATCGCTCTGCGCCTGGGCATTCGCCAGTGTGGCCCCAAGGGCCAGACAGACAGCCAATACCATCCTGGCGAGCAGTCGGTGAATGCTCATGATTCATTCCTGTTGGCGAGGGAATTCGGGAGCGGTGCCGGGCAAGGCGCTGGCCTGCCCGGCTGTGCCCGATTGGAACTTAGTTGGAGGCGACGTCCGCCGAGCCACCGCCGCACTTGCCGGTGACCACGTTGAAGTTGCCGCAGCGCAGGGGCGCTCGCCAGTCACTGATCAGGTCTTTGGAACCCGGCAGGAAGTCAGACCAGGCATCGCCAGCCACGGTAGACGGGGTTTCCCAGACCACGGAGAACTGGCCGTTGTCCTGGATCTCGCCAATCAGCACCGGCTTGGTGATGTGATGGTTCGGCATCATGGTGGCGTAGCCGCCGGTGAGGTTGGGGACGCTCACGCCGATGATGGCGTCTTTCACGGCATCCACCTCGGCGGTGCCGGCTTTCTTCACCGCCTCAACGTACATATTGAAACCAATGTAGTGGGCTTCCATCGGGTCGTTGGTGACGGCAGCATCGTCGCCTTTGTAATCAATCCAGGCATCGATGAAGTCGTAGTTGGCGTCGTTGTCCACGCTCATGAAGTAGTTCCAGGCAGCCAGATGGCCCACCAGCGGCGCGGTGTCGATGCCGGAGAGTTCCTGCTCACCCACGGAGAAGGCCACCACCGGAATGTCGGTGGCAGAAATGCCCTGGTTACCCAGCTCGCGGTAGAAGGGCACGTTGGCGTCGCCGTTAATGGTGGAGACCACGGCGGTCTTCTTGCCGGCGCTACCGAACTTCTTGATGTCAGATACGATGGTCTGCCAGTCGGAATGGCCGAAAGGCGTGTAGTTGATCATGATGTCGCCGGCGGCCACACCCATGTCTTTGAGGTAGGTTTCCAGAATCTTGTTGGTGGTGCGCGGGTACACATAATCGGTGCCTGCCAGCACCCAGCGCTCCACACCCAGCTCGTTCATCAGGTAATCCACCGCCGGAATCGCCTGCTGATTGGGCGCCGCACCGGTATAGAACACGTTTTCGGACGATTCCTCGCCTTCGTACTGGACCGGGTAGAACAGCAGGCCGTTCAGTTCCTCAACCACCGGCAATACCGATTTACGGGAGACAGACGTCCAGTTGCCGAAGATTACGTCGACTTCCTCTTTTTCCAGCAGCTCACGGGCTTTTTCCGCGAACAGCGGCCAGTTGGACGCGGGGTCCACCACCACCGGCTCTAATTGACGGCCAAGCACACCGCCGGCTGCGTTCTGTTTTTCAATCAGCATCAGCATGGTGTCTTTCAGTGCAGTCTCACTGATGGCCATGGTGCCAGACAGTGAGTGCAGAATACCGACCTTGATGGGGTCTTCGGCAGCAAAGGCTGTATTGATGGAACCCAGGGAGACAGACAACGCCAATGCAGAGAGGCCCAGTTTCACGTGTTTCTTGATGCTCATGTTGTGCGTCCTTTTCGTTAGTGTTGAGTCGTCAACGCACTTCCCTGTTAGCACCCGCCGTTCCAACAACCAAAAAACCCATTACATAACAATAGCTTAATAAGTTTAAAACAGTGCAAAATAGACTCCGGCCGGGACCGGCACGGGCTTTCGGGCCTCAATCCGGTGCTTCGCCATGGGTGCCGCCCTTAATTAGTGCAAACCGGCAAAACCGTACTGCACCACAACGCAGCACCCTGATTTTCAGGCAATAAATTGCCCAGCACGCGCATCACAAACGAATGAACCGGCATTCACCGAAATACTCACAGTCGTGTGGGATATCTCGCACAAATCATCTGGGGCATATCCGATTTGCTGAATTCGTAATAAACGTAGAATGGTGAATGTCAGGGATGACAAGCCAGCACGGATGTTGGCGCATGGATGAAAACTCCAGGGATTCGGAGCTGCCCAACGGAACAGGGCAACAAGGACGACTGCAAGGATGAAGTGCTCAGGATGAGGCACGCCTGAAGGATCAGGCAGGGGTCAGCCACGGAAGACAGGGACTACACGGATTGTAGTCCCGCTCCGTGCACTAGTGTTCTCCTCCCCAACCGGCCGGCTTTCCACTGTACCGTTTCGAATCATCAGCAACCTCACTGGGTTGTCGTGCCTGACTGTTCATAACAACGTAATTACAATCAGGAGCTCACCGATGAAGTTCTCTTCTATTCTGGCCACACTCGTTCTGTTCTTCAGCCTGGTCACCGGCACCGCAGCTTTTGCTTCCGAGCAGCCGGCTGTGAACATCAATACCGCCGATGTGGCGACTTTGGCATCGCTCAGCGGCGTAGGCGAAAGCAAAGCTCAGGCGATTGTTGATTACCGCGACGCCAATGGCCCGTTCAAAACCGTGGACGCCCTCTCCAGTGTCAAAGGTATTGGCGCTCGCACCGTAGAGAAGAACGCTGCGCGCATCGCGATAAAATGACCCGCCCAGGGGCAGTACTACTGCCCCGCCCATTCACCTGATGGCGTTGCTGTTGCGCCGCTGTTAACCTGTCGGTTTTGATTCTCTCTGACCCGGCGGTATCTAATGTTTCACGGAGCACTTCTGATTGCCCTGGCGGCCCTGCTGTGGGCTACAACGGGTATCGTGGCCAAGTTTCTGTTCAATGGCACCGAACTGGAGGCTATCACCCTCGCTTTTCTACGCCTGGTGGTCGCCCTGCCCTTTTTCTGGCTGTTGATGCGCCGCGAACAACGGCAACTGGTTCTCGGCAATAGTGGCCGGGCGGTAGCCGCGAGTTCGCTGCGCGCTCTCAACCCCAAGGCACTGCTCACCCTTACCGCTCTGGGCCTGTTTCAGGCCATTTACCAGGGAAGCTATCTGTTGGCCGTGGATCTGACCGGGGCCGGCATTGCCACCCTCATTTCCTTGTGCCTGCCGCCGGTTCTGGTGGCCATTCTGGCGGCCCCACTGCTGGGCGAGAAGCCTGGGCTGCTGACCATGCTGGCGGCTATCGCGGCGATTCTGGGCACGGGTATGCTGGTGGTCAGTGACATGGATACAACCGGGACTCTGCGGCTGGCGGGTATTCTGATGGCGCTGCTGGCTGCGGCGGTGTACACCGGGTTCACCCTCACCAGTCGCTATAACTCAACGGGCACGCCGGTGTTTACTACTGCCTTTATCTGCTTCGGCACGGCCGCGTTACTGCTGTTGCCGGTGGTGGCGCTGAGCGGCGGCTTTGCCGGGCTGGCAACCATGGGGTTCAAACATTGGCTGATGGTGGCCTATATCGGTGTGGTGCCAACCTGTATTGGCTATTTGCTGTTCTTTACCGGAATGAAAACAACGCCAGCCACGGTATCCAGCATTGTTGTTGTGCTGGAACCTTTGTTTATTGCCTTACTGGCTTGGCTGATTCTGGGAGAGGAGCTGGGGGCGATTGGCGTGGCAGGCGCATTTATCCTGACCGTGGCGGTGATTGTCGCCTCGCGCTATGGCAAAGATCCCGGCACCAGCCAGCAGAGCTGAGCACCGGGGCGAAGGACAGCGGGAGGATCAGCTGTCTTTGCGCTGTTTCTCCAGCATATCCGGCTGCAGGATTTCAATCCAGTAGCCGTCCGGGTCCTTGATAAAGGCCAGGCCTTTCATCTTGCCGTCGCCGGGCTTTTTCACAAACTCCACATCCAGCTTTTCAAAGCGATCACAGGCGGCGTATACGTCTGGCACGGCAACGCCGATGTGCCCGAACCCCTGGGGCTCGTCATTGCCATTGTGGTAGGCAAAATCCGGGTCGTCCTCAGTGCCCCAATTGTGGGTAAGCTCAAGCATGGCTTCCCGGCCAAAGGTAAACGTGGTGCGGTGGCCATCGTCATTCGGCACCTGCTGGGCCTGCTTGTCGTCCAGGTAACCCATGAAATAAAGCGTGAACTTCATTTCCGGAAAGTCCAGTTTGCGAACCAACCTCATGCCCATCACTCGGGTGTAGAAATCCATGGAGCGCTCTGGGTCTTTGATGCGCATCATGGTCTGATTGAAGACGTAGCCTTCCGTTTCAGGAACCGGCTCGCTGTAAAGGCCCGGGGCCTGCTCAAAATGCTTGGGCATAGTGGTTTCCTTTCGGTTGAAAGAATTCACACCCTATGTGAGTGCGGAGGGCGCGGATTTCAAGGTGGTGCCCCGCGTTACTGCGGCTGTGCTACACTCCGGACCTCGATTTGTCCAACAACCTTACCGTGAGCCGATCAAGCCCGAATGGACTTCCAGGTACCCAACACGCTGGCAGAGCAGATTGCCAACTTCCTGGCCAAGCGCATCATGACCGGCCAGATCCGCCCCGGGGAGCGCATTCAGGAGGCCACCCTTGCCGGCGAACTGAACGTCAGCCGGGCATCCGTGAAAGAGGCACTCTATACACTGGAGCGTTGGCAGCTGGTGGAGATTACGCCCCGCAAAGGGGCCTCAGCGACACAACTGGATGCAGACTCCGCCGCCGAGCTTTACGATGTGTATATGCACCTGCTGATCCTGCTGGCCACCCGCCTGTGCGAGAGATGGCAAGAGGCAGACAAACGCGCCCTGCTGGAAGCGGTAGACCAGGTCACCACCCTGATCCGACAGCCGGGCACCGATATGGCCCGGGTGGTTGAAGCGAGCTTTGGTGTGATGGACGCCTGCTGCCAGGTGGTAAACAACCCCTACCTCACAGAAGCACTGTCCAATTTTAAACCGGCCGTCAGCCGTGCCTATTACCTCGGTGCAAACCGCTATCGGCCAGCCCTGGCCAGCACCAGTGCATTTTTCACCGGGCTACCCCAGGCGGTGCTCGCCCGTGATCAGGCAACAGTCAGCGAGCTGATTCGCGAATTCGCCAGGCATCAGAAGCAGCTCATACGGCAGGCCCTCAGTTAAGCTCGCCCCCGAGACTGTTCAGTCTGTGACCAGACTCACAGATCGCACCCCGCCCCCGGCTTAAAGTAACAATGTGTAACTTTTAGCCACCGCAGTTCTGGTTGTGTTGTCCCTGCGGCCGATCAGGTCCCCTTCGGGTGGCCTGACTCCACCAATAACAACAAACCGTCGAACACACCGGGGCCAATATGTCACAAGCAAACTCCCAGGCCAGAAAAACCGCCGTCTGCCTCCTCCTGAGTATGGGCATGGTTGCAACACCGGCCGCCATGGCCGAGTTCCAGCCGCTGGATGATTCCACCCTCTCCGACGTCACCGGCCAGGCCGGCGTCACCATTGAGCTGGAAACCAAGCTCAATATCGACCACCTGATCTGGACTGACGAAGGGTCTCTGGGTATCAATGGCCTGCGGTTATCCGGGCAGAACGATACCCTGCTCGACAATATGAAACTGACTGTCGACGTTGCCGGCAACGGCGAAGTGCTCGAACACGGTTTTTCTGAAATTGCCCGCCGTGCAAATGCGGGCCTGCTGGATACCAGTAATGCCGATGTAGCCGATGCGCTGTCGACCTACTCGGTGGCAGGCGGCTTCGGCAAGCAGTTCGACAGCGGCGACCTGGTCATTCACCTGGGGGCTACAGACTATGGCGACCCCACCAACCTGAATGATTATCTGCAAGCGGTGGATTTTGAGCTGGCCATCGACAGCATCACCACTACAGGCAGCGAAGGCAGTGCGAGTCTGTTTTCCAACATCCTTCTACAAGGCTATATCGGCCCGACGGATCTGGTGATCCGGAATAACGCCGGCTCTACCCGCACCCTGGCCAATGGCAATATCGTGTCCGAATCGGAACTTCAACTCGATACCCATTTCGAAATCAGCAACGGTAGCCTGAACTGGGACGCCGCCGATGTGATTCTGTTGTTCAACTTTGCCGCGGTCAGTATTGACGGCCTGCAGATTCATAACCGCCGCGGCGCCGATACCCTCGGGCACTTCGGCATGGCCCACGCCAAAGCCAATCTTTCCCGTGGCACCAGCGCAGCCTCCGGCAAGGAAGGGCTCTCGGTACACGATGTGGAATTCCGGGCCGATATCGATATGCCGGTGTTCCGCATGGGCGGCGCCAGCATTGGTTCGGTTCAGTTCACCGATTTCGCGATCACCAATACCACCATGATGATCTACGGCCACTGACCCGGGCTGGACAAGCACCAAGGTACACGGGGTACACTGCCCGCCTTGACCACACGGGCGGGCCATGACCACAAGCACAGACAGCGACTACCAGAAACGGACCTCCTGGCAACGGCTTGCCGGATTTACCCTGTTGTTTTTTGCCATGACCGGCGCGGGGCTTTATGCGGTGTACGATCGTTTCGCCGACCGCAGCTTCCAGTTCGATGACCGATTGCTCTCACCTTCCCTGTTGCTGCCGGTGGCGGGCCTGCTCGTGATCTACTTCGCCGCCGATGGCCTCCGTTTGCATTACACGCTCAGGGCTCTGGGGCACCGGCTACCGTTGCGCAAGATCTTCCGGCTGGTATTCATCAATCTGTTTTTTTCCAATGTGACGCCGATGGCGACCGGCGGCGGCTTTGCCCAGATCTGGTATCTCACCAGCCAGGGTGTTCCGGTGGCCCGCGCCACCGCCGCCACCACCATCCGCACGGTGCTTGCCGTGGTGTTCATTTTTTCACTGACCCCGGTGTTCCTGCTTACGCTTCCGGCACTGGATACTGGCATCTGGTCGTCCGGGGTTGGCACGGCTCTCGCTATTTTCGTCACCCTGTATCTGGGCTTTTTTGCCCTGCTGCTGTTCCGCACCCGCTGGCTGATTCGGCCCTTGAGTGCGCTTCTCGCCGGCCTGCATAAAGCCCATCTGCTCAGTGCCCGCAGCCACGACCGCTGGCAATTCCGGTTACGCCGGGAAATGCTCCGGTTTGCTCTGTGCTTCAGCGAATACCTGCAGGGCCAGCGGCGTTATGTCGTTTTGTCAGTAGTATGTACCGCCATTTTCCTGCTCAGCCTGTTCAGCTTCCCGGCGCTGTTGATTCATGGCCTGGGCTATCCGGTGGAATACCTGACCACGCTGGGGTTGCTGGTGGTGACCACCTTCATCATGTATTTCTCGCCCACCCCCGGCGCCTCCGGGATATCCGAAGGGGTATTCGGCAGCTTCTTTCGGGATATTCTCTCGGGCAACCACCTGGTTCTGGTGACCATCGCCTGGCGGTTTCTCACCATCTATCTCGGTATGATTATCGGCTTGCTGGTGATGCAAAGGGAGTTGATCAAAAACCACCGGAGGCAGAATGATCCGTCGTAACCCGCTCAAACTGTTGTTCTACCTGAGCCTGGCCGTCGTAACGGCTCTGGTGGCCTACAAGGTTTACCTCAACTTCTTCAAACAGGACTTCGAGGCCGTACACAGCGAGCAGGTTGAGCGCATTCACCAGCGCACGCCACCCGGCACCGGCATTCGTTTTGCTGTCGTGGGTAACGTCAACAATTCCGTGGGCATTTTCGAGCGCCGGTTCATTCCAGAGCTGAATCAGGCCGGTGTCGACTTTGTGGTGTCGGCAGGCAACGCGGTTCGTGGCGGCGGTGAAGACAAATATCGGGCGCTTTACGGCACCCTTGGCCACCTAGACATTCCCTACCTGCTGACCTTCGGCCCCCACGAGTATGAGAACTTCGGCAGTTTTCGGTTCTACGATCACTTCGGCCCCCACTTTTACAGCGTTCGCGCCGGCAACACCCGCCTGATCTTTCTCGACAGCACCGGAAAAACCCCCTGGCGCTGGCAGATGCGCTGGCTGCGGGACCTGCTGACCCACGACACCAGCAATGCGCATATTCTGTTCATTGGCCACCCCCTGCTGAAACCCGAGACACCAGCCCTGTTCGACGGCGAGGACGACTATCTGCAGCCTCCGGCCTTTCGGAGTGATCTCATGCAAGTGGTCCGTGAGCACAATATCGACCTGGTGTTTTCCGCCAACCTTTCGATGTTCGACCAGCAGGTGATTGATGGAACCCCGTTTATTACGACCGGCGGTGCCGGCGGGCTGGTGCTCAATACCGACGACAGTTTCTATCACTACATTGATGTTCGGGTATCGCCAGACGGCGAGGTGAGCCACCAGATGGAACGCCTGGAAGTAGGCCAGCACCCGGTCTGGAAACGGCTGGAGAGCCTGTGGTTTTTCATCTACTCCCTGTTCTACACCGGTTTTCTGAACTTCATCCTGATTCTCTCGGTGTTTGTGGCGCTGACCATCAAGCTCTACCAGATTATTTTCGTCGGCAAGAATTACTATCCGGACTACGATCTGGACCCCACACCCTGGCTGGAAAAGCCGCTGAAGGTGGCCATGTTCACCAACAACTACCTGCCGTTCATCGGTGGCGTGCCGATTTCCATCGAGCGTCTGCGCCGCGGCCTGGAACAACTCGAAGACAGCACACTGATTGTCGCGCCACGCTATCGGGACCAGCCGGAACAGGAGCAGGCGGTGGTGAGAGTACCCTCGTTACTGGCCATGGGCGCCAAACGGGAGTTCCGGCTGGCCAATATTTTTCTGGCGCGCGTCCGCAAACGGGTACGGGCTTTCCGGCCCGACGTTATCCACCTGCACCATCCGTTCTGGCTCGGCAGCCTGGGGTTGTTCATGGCCCGGCAGCTCAGGATTCCGGCCATCTACACCTATCACACCCGGCTGGAACACTACGCCCACTTCGTCCCCTTGCCCGGTGCCCTGTTCCGCAATCTGATTTCCCACGCCCTGATCAAGCGTTTTGCCAATCGCTGCGATGGCGTCATCGTGCCCACCTACTCTACCGAAGAGTACCTGCGCATGATCGGGGTAACCACGCCAACCTTCGTGCAACCCACCGGCATTGAATTCGAGCGCTTTCAGGCGGTGGAGAGTTCCGATGTGGCGCAGCTACGAAGCGAGCTGGGGCTGACGGACGAAAAAGTGTTTATCAGCGTGGCCCGGCTTTCCAACGAGAAAAACATCGACTTCATGATCGAAGCCATGGACCAGTTAAGACGCGAAAGCGAGGTTCCATTTCGGTTCCTGATGATTGGCGACGGCCATCAGCGCGATCGCCTGCAAGCGAAAATCGATGATCTGGAGTTGGGCTCGCACTTCACGCTGGTAGGCGCGGTGCAGCCAGACGACATGGCACTCTGGTACAACCTGGGAGACGCCTTCCTGTTTGCCTCCAAATCGGAAACCCAGGGCATGGTGATTCTGGAAGCCATGTCGGCGGGCCTGCCCGTGGTGGCGGTGCGCTCGAGTGGCATCGAGGATGTGGTCCGGGATGGCCTGAACGGTTTCAAGACACCGGAAAATCAGGCCCGCTGGCTTGAACGGACCCGGCAACTCCTGGAAGACGACGAGCTGCGCTCCGGGCTGTCGGACAAGGCCCGCGACTTTGCGGCGGACTACTCTGTTGAGCAGTTTGCCCGGGATGTCCGGGAGATATACGCCACCAGCCTGGCCAGCCGGGACAAGCGCCGGCAGGCATCGGACTGACCGCTTGGGGCCTCGCCCTGATCGGTTTAAACTGACTGTACGTAAGCTGTATCAGTAACGTCACTTTATGGATTGGAGAAG
Organism: Marinobacter sp. VGCF2001; assembly: GCF_049943275.1. Classification (NCBI taxonomy): domain Bacteria; kingdom Pseudomonadati; phylum Pseudomonadota; class Gammaproteobacteria; order Pseudomonadales; family Marinobacteraceae; genus Marinobacter; species Marinobacter sp. VGCF2001. Next base: position 21,371 of record NZ_JBNFVX010000004.1, on the reverse strand, counting down.
CTCGTGAGCGGTATACCTGTTGGCATCAGCACCTGCCTGTTGGGCAAGGAAGTTCGGCACGACGGTGGCCACAAACATTCCCGGTACTGCACCCAGGTACTGGCAAACCACTTCGACTTCCGTTCCATTTGCCCGGAGCTTGAGGCCGGCCTTGGGGTACCCCGCCCGGCAATCCATCTGCGGGAATACGAAAACGGTATGCGCCTGATTGAGACCAAAGGCCAGGCCGATCACACCGAAGCTATGCAGGGTTTTATCGAGGACATCCTGCCATCATTGGCAAATCTTCGGGGCTATATTCTTATGGCCAAATCGCCCAGCTGCGGCATGGAGCGCATCAAGGTCCACAATGCCGACGGTAACGTTATGAATCGCGATGGTCGCGGTATGTTCGCCGCCGCATTGATGAAGGCCTATCCGCTGATGCCGGTTGAGGAAGAAGGCCGCCTGCACGATAGTATGCTGCGGGAAAACTTCATCGAGCGGGTATTCGCCTATGACGACTGGATGCAGAATGTCGCAGGCGAGAACCTGAGCAAACAGGCGCTGATCGATTTCCACACCCGCCACAAATTCACACTGCTGGCCCATTCCGAAAAAATCTATCGCCAGCTCGGGCCCATGCTGGGCGACCTGAAATCCGAGCCGCTGGAGCAGATTGCAGATCGTTATATTCACCGGTTCATGGAAGCCATGACCCAGCGAGTCAGCCGGGGTTCTCACGTGAATGCCATGCAGCACCTGCTGGGCTTTCTGAAAGACGGTATGTCCGCCGAGGAAAAAGCCGTGCTATTGGAGCAAATTGAAGCCTACCAGCGCCGCGAGATTCCGCTGGTGGTGCCAATGACCCTGCTGCGCCTGGCCCAGCGCAAAGAGCCGGTGGATTACCTGCATTCCCAGAAGTATCTCACCCCGTACCCGGACGAGCTGGGTTTGCGCAATACCGTGTAACTCATACCCCGGTAACCCGCAACACACAGCAAAACGGGGCGCCAAGCGCCCCGTTTTTTATGGTATTCGGCGGCCTTATTCGGCGCGGGCCCGCTCGCCTTCCAGGCTGCGGCGCGCCTGGGCTTCGCGCTCGGCTTTCTTGCGCGCCTTTCGCTCGGCGATAATGCGCGCGGCTTCACCGCCCACGTGTTCTTCACCCCGTTCCCGGGCCAGTTGCATCTGGCGCTCACGCTCCTTGAAGCGGGCCTTTTGCTCGTCGGTCAGGCTGTCGATGCATTGATGGCAGCTCACACCCTGCTCGTACTCGGGGCGCTGCTTGTCGGCTTCGGTGATGGGCCGGCGACAGGCGTGGCACTGGTCGTAGTCGCCCCGCTCCAGACTGTGATTCACAGTCACCCGGTCGTCAAACACAAAACATTCGCCCTGCCACAGGCTCTGTTCCTGAGGAACGTCTTCCAGGTATTTCAGGATGCCACCCTTCAGGTGGTAAACCTCGTCAAAGCCTTGCTCTTTCAGGTAGGCCGTGGATTTTTCACAACGAATGCCGCCGGTGCAGAACATGGCGACTTTTTTGTGTTTTTTCGGGTCCAGATTCTGTTTTACATACTCCGGAAACTCCCGAAAAGTGTCGGTGGCCGGATTCACCGCGTTTTTAAAGGTGCCAATCTCAACCTCGTACTGATTACGGGTATCGACCAGCACCACCTCCGGGTCGGAAATCAGCTCGTTCCACTGTTCGGGCTCAACGTAGGTGCCTACAACACGCTTGGGGTCGATGCCCTCTACGCCCATGGTGACGATTTCTTTCTTGAGCTTCACCTTGGTGCGTTTGAACGGCTGGATGTCGACGAAGGATTCTTTGTAGTCGATGCCGTTGAAACGCTCGTCCTTGCCAATCCAGGCTTTTACAGCGTCGATACCTTCGCGGCTGCCGGCAATGGTGCCGTTGATGCCTTCGCGGGCCAGCAGCAAGGTGCCGTGGACGCCTTTTGCCAGCATCAGGTCCAGCAGGGGCTGGCGTAGGTCTTTGTAATCATTCACAACGGCGAACTTGTAGAGTGCGCAGACGACGATGTCGTTACTCATGGTGCTCTTCTCCTGCGGGCCGGATCGTAAATCCGGAGCATGGTTTGATATTGGTCACGGCCGGTTGGCGCGAGGGGGCAAAGTTTAATCAACTGTGCCCCCGGTGCAAGTTGCGGATGGCCGCATTACTCGGCGTTGGCCAACTCTCGCTCGACAACCGCCGACAACTGGCCCCAGCCCGGCCGGGTCAACTGGATGTTATCGACCATAACGGTAGGCGTGCTGGCAACGCGCAACTGAACGGCTACTTGCTGGCTTTGCTCGACCGCCTCACGGTGCAGTTCGGTTTCCATGCAACGGCGGAAACGGCGCTCTTCCAGGCCGAGATCGTTGGCATAGCGGGTAAAGGTGGCGGTCGGGTCATTGGAACCGCTCCACTCGCTCTGGGCGGCATAGAGTTTTTCATGCATCACCCAGTACTGATCCTGATCTCCAGCACAGCGGGCGGCAAGCGCGGCGGGCATGGCGTTGTCATGCTGGCGAAGCGGCAAATCAAAATAGACAAAGCGAACCTTGCCACTGCGCACATACTCCTGCTTCAGGCGCTGGCTGGCCTCGGCGAAGCGGGCGCAGGCCGGGCATTGATAATCTGCGAATTCCCGAACGACCACCGGCGCGTTCTCATCACCGATGGACACACCGTACTGGTCGACAATGGCCGGGAACTCATCGGCATTGGGCGCGGCCACGGGCAAAGAGCCGGAACTCGGCGCCGGTGGCTTGGTGACAAAATACAGGCCCGCAAGGGCAGCCGCCCCGATGACCAGAGTCAGTAACAGAACCAATGGCTTGCGCCCCTTCGGCTGTTTTGGCGAGGGGGCGCCGGTCTGTTTGCGTCGTTTAGCTTCACCCATGCCGGGCTCCTTACATTTGGTGTTAATACCGGATTGTGCCGCACCGGGTTTCGCGGCTCCACAAGAACAGGCTAAGATCCCCCATAGCCTGCTAAAGTTCCAATAAAAATCAAGGACTCAAGATGCCAATTCCTGCACAGCTCAACCATACGCTTCGCCTTCCGCTCATTGCCGCGCCCATGTTTCTGATTTCCTCACCCCGGCTGGCCCTCGCCTGTTGTAAAGCCGGTATTGTCGGCAGCTTTCCGGCCCTGAACCAGCGCAGCAGCGAAGGATTCGAGCAGTGGCTGGTGCAGATGAATGATGAACTGGCGGATTGGCAGGAACAACACCCTGACGAGATCACCGCGCCTTATGCGGTGAATCTGGTGGTACACCGCACCAACCCGCGCTGGCAGCCAGATCTGGAACTGTGCGTAAAACATAAAGTGCCCATCGTAATCACCTCTCTCGGTGCCGCCAGCCAGGTGGTGGAAGCCGTACACAGTTATGGCGGGCTGGTGTTCCACGATGTCACCAATCAGAAGCACGCCCGCAAAGCTGCGGAAGCCGGCGTTGATGGCATCATCGCGGTCAGTGCCGGCGCAGGGGGCCATGCCGGCACCACCAATCCGTTCGTGCTGGTGCATGAAATCCGGGAAGTGTTCGACGGCACCATTCTTCTGGCCGGCGGCTTGTCCCATGGCGAAGATCTGCTGGCGGCACAGGCATTGGGCGCAGACCTGGCCTACATGGGCACACGGTTTATCAATACCGAGGAATCCGAAGCTGAAGACGCTTACCGGAACATGATTATCGAGGCGGTGTCTGCCGATATCATTCATACCCCCGCTGTCTCCGGCGTGCCGGCCAGCTTCATGCGCCAGAGCCTGGAAGCGGCAGGTTTTGATCTGCAGAAGCTCAGCCAGGCCGGTGACGTGAATTACGGCGAGAAGCTCAAGCCCATGGACGACGAAGCCAAAGCCTGGAAAACGGTGTGGTCTGCCGGCCAGGGCGTGAGCCAGATTGACGATGTGGTTTCAGTGGAGGCATTGATGCAGCGTTTTGAAGAGGAATACCGCCGAGCCCGGTCACGCCTGATCGTCTGATTGGGGGGCTTGCCGGGCAAACGCCTGTAACTCCGGAAAGAACGCCAGAAAATGGGCCTCCAGTTCGGATTCGTGGGCCCGGATTTCGTCGATGATGCCGGCAAAGCGATTGGCAAAACGGATCCGGCCGGCCACCCTGTCCAGCGCGTAACCGATGTTGTCCAGGTCCTGATAAGACCCGAACCAATCCTGCTGGATCATGTAGTGGGTCACCGTGGCCATGTTTTCCGGCATCAGGCGGCGGTGGGTTTGCAGCTCTTTATAAACGGTCTGGATGAAGCGGTCTCTGTCCCAGTCACTGAACTGTGCCCAATGCCGGAGCAGGAAGTGATCGTAGAGAATGTCCAGGGCCACACCGGCAAAGCGCCGGCGCTGCCGTGAGAACAGGGTTTTGCTGGCCAGAACCTGTGGGTGCTGATCGGTGAAGGCATCCACCGCCAGGTGGTGGCGCACGCCTTCCAGCACAGGACCGGGCAATTCCGACCAGTCCAGACCACGGGTAAAATCGCCGAGGATACTGCCCACACGGGCCCCGGCCGTGTCCGGCGCGAGAAAGGTGTGGGCCAGGTGGTTCACCGGGGCCTCACCCCGGGCGAAGTGAACGCACTCCGCCCGCCGGCTGGCGCAATCATACGGTCAGTCATCACACTCCACACTCGTAGCACGGTACTGCGCTGCGCCGGTCGGGACATACTCGACTTCGACAAACCGGCAGTTGGTCAGATCATCAAACGTCACTCCGCTCACATCCATCACCAGCCCCAACACCTTCAAGGTATTCGGCGCGCTGATTGAGGGCCGTTCATCGAGACGTCCCCTTACGCGGAAGTTGTCCTCGCCGGGACTGAAATCCGCATCGGTTGCATCGATGGATACCGCTTCAATAAACGGCTGATTCTGATCGTCTATCCGCTCACGCCCTTCGATTTCCAGCGCCGCGGCTTCATACACGGACTTCACCCCGCTGTCTTCGAGATCAATCAGGGTGCGGCCATTGATGTGCACTTTCACCCCTCCGACAATCAGGGTATTGGCGTCGCTATTGTCAGAAGTTACTGTCGCCTCGATTTCCGCGTCTTCTTCCAGCAGCTCCACGTCCTCGGCAAGCAGTATGCCGTTGCGGAACTCACCCTCGACTTCAATCAGCACACCGTTACTCAGGGTATCGACCGAGAAATCCTCGAAGTCGGTGGCGTCGCTGTATTGAACCTGCACGCCATTAACGCGGAAGGACTTCGCCACCAGATCCGGGGCGGTGAGTGGTCCGGAGATTTCCGCCTCACCATCTTCGACTTCCAGAACGCGCCGGCGGTCGTCGCTCAGACGAACGGTCTGCGCCAACACAGATTCGCCATTCAGCTCACCCTCGAATTCGACAAACTCGCCAACCAGCTCATCGGGCTCCAGATCATTAAAATACTGGGCATTATCGGAGAGCTGAACGCTCTGGCCATTTACCTGAAGCTGCCCATTCACGAGACTGACCTTGCCTTCGACTTCCACCCAGTTGTCGGGCAGATCCGCCAACACGCCAATAAAGCTGGCGCGGTAGCCGTCTCCGGTATGCCAGGCGCTGATTCGGACGTTATCCGGCTGCCCGACCAGTGCGGCCAGGTCGGCATAAGCGCCGAGGCGCATCACAGTGCGGCGGTCAACCACAACCGTCTGGCCCAGGATGGTCAGCGTCTGAACGCCGGTTTCGGCGTCCATCTCAACGGCGCTGATCGGGCCACGGAAGGTATCGTCATAGTTCAGCGCCTGCGCGGTGCCGGTCAGGTCATCATCCCAGACACCTTCAACCCGCAGAATCATGCCTTTCTCAAGGTCCGATTCGGTGTTCACGCCATCGTTACTCGTAACCGACCGATTGCGGATATCATCGGTAAAAAATTCGATACCATTGACGAACACACTGCCGAAGCCGGAAACCGGGCCAACGCTGGACCCGGTGCCCCGGATACCCCCATCGGCGACGCTGACACCTCCGCCGCCGCCACCACCGCAAGCGCCCAGAACGCCAAAAACCAATGGCGCCGCCGCCAGTGTCAGGACAGTATGTAGCTTGATCGTTCGGGACATTATCCTCTCCTGCAGGCCGTCCGGGCCTGGCACGTAAATTCAGGTATCGTTGTAGCGCCGGCGAGCATTTCCGAAGCTCTGGAATGGTTCAAATTCACCATCGCGGCTGTCGTATTCTCCCAGAGGAACATAAGCGCTGCGCTTTAACAGAACATGACCACATTCCAGTGACTCCGCAATCCCCTTCCGGAGCAGCTCACTGAGAACCACAGCAGGTACCAGGTTCGGATTGGCAGACTTCACCAGTTTGATGAAGGAATGCGGGTCGTGGGGGAGATTGAGCAGTATTCTGGGTTGATGCTGGTCATCAAGGTAATCTTCGTTTTTCACCCAGTTACTCACAACCTGTCGGGCCCCGGCGGAAAGCAGCATTCTGACCAGGTCGGTGGTCTGCCAGCGGGCCTTTTTTGCGCTCGGTACAGTAAGAGCCATCATTGTTCGTCTCCGCTCTTGTTGGCCTGAACCGGCTCTTCAAAATAGAAAATACTGACTCCGGTGCGGACCGATTCGCCGCTTTCCCGGCCGGAGACTCCCCGATCGCATGGCCCCAGCCAGCCGTCGAGCTCTTCCAGCAGTGCCTGGGATTGTTTGGCGGCACGCCTGCGCCACTCATCCATCACTTCCGGGGGCACGTCACTGTAGGTTAGCGTGCGCTGAAATAACGGCTGCTGACCGGTTTCACGGGTCATCAGATTGTGATCGATCGTGGCTACAAGATCAGATACGTCTTCTCCGAAAATCTGGAGCATTTCTTCATTGTCTCCTGCGGGCACATAGGCTCTCTGCTTCAGAACCAATCTGCCGCTGTCTTGCTCGACCGCCACCACACCAACCCGCTGCAACTCGTCCAGCACCGCTCTTGGGGTCATGTCTCCGCTGTATTTCCGAACCAGCTCGCTAAAGCTACTCTCGCCTTCAAAGTCGAGCAATGCGGGCTCTCCCTTACCGGTCTGGTAAGACTGATCATGAACCCAACCGGTGACAACTCGGGAAGCACGGTTGGCGTGGGAGGTTCGCTCACTGACAGGGCTTTCGCCGGCGAGCAACTCCCGCTGTTTGCGCACTTCCTTCCGGGTGAGACCAGTCATCACGGCGGCACGGGAATCGGTAGGCTTGCGCCGGCCATCCGGAAAGTCTTCCAGGGCAGCCTCAACGTAAGCGCGCTTGACCAATTCCGCAAATTCACCGTAAGGAACACCATTACGCAGCAACAACCTCGCCAACGGGCGAAGAATGCGAAACAGGGCACGATGCAGGAACTGGGTTTTGGATGCGGTCATTTTTGGGATTGTATTCCCATTTAATAAGGGATACCAGACACTCCGGCCAGGCCGGAGTGTCTGGTCGCGTGGTTATCGATTAATCGTCTTTTTCGATGGCAGAAATCTGATACTCACCACCGACGGTCTGAACGTATTCAACCTCGACTTCGTCGTCAACCTGGTAAGTGCTCAGATCCATCCCGGTACGGGGAATCAGAGTCACACCCAGTACGGTGATAGAGGCGTTATCGGCAGCCACCGCAGACACCAGGCCTTCCAGTTCAAGGTTGCCGTCGCAATCACCAGCTTCTTCACGCTCCACGTGCACCGCAATCATGCCGGAGGCATCGTCGGTTTCACGGCCTTCGATTTCCAGGCAATCACCCACAGACAGGCTGCTGAGGTCGTCAACGCGCAGGCTCAGTGATTCCTGCTCGTCGTCCAGCGAGTCGTCTTCAATCAACGTGCTGTTGTTCAGAGTGACGCGAACACCACCCACCGTGAGCACTTCACCACCCTGCTCTTTAGACTCGATTTTGCCGGATACTTCCGCATCGCCTTCCAGCAGTTCGATCTCTTCGGCAACCACCACACCGTTGCGGTACTCACCTTCGATCTCAATTTGCAGGCCTTCCACCAGATCCGATGCGCTCAGGTCGTCCAGATCGGTCTCGTCGTTTAATGTGATGGCGATGCCGTTGATTGAAAACTGACGGGTTTGCTCATCGTAGCTCGCAGAGATAGCACCGGAGAGTTCAATGTCGTCATCATTATCAAACAGGCCGGTTTCAAATTCGATCTCTTGAGCGTTGAGAACAGCCGAGCCACCAATAGTACTGAACGAGCCTTCGATATCGACGTTAGCTCCGACGATCAAATCTTCCCGTGTGCCGTCTTCATAGCGTGATGTCGATGCATAGCTGACTTCCAGGTGATTATTCAGCGTAAAGCTTTCCTCGCTGTCGCTCAGAGCCGTAACCACGCCTTCAACTTCAATCGTCTTGAAGATACCGGCAGATTCTTGGCCAATAACACCGACGTAACTGGCCTGGAAGGTGTTGTCGCTCAAACGCCAACCACTTACCCGAACAATATCGTCAGCGGTCAAATCTTGCGGAGCCTTGCCTTTAAAGACAGTGCGTTTGTTCAATTTGACGACCTGCCCGGCAAGGCCAAACTCACCCATGCTGTTTGCAGGATCCCAGTTTACAGACCCGGCTTCAACGGGCCCGCGCAGGGTGTCATCGTAGTGCAACGCGCTGGCCACACCTTCGCGGTCCTCACCCCAGGTGCCCTGCACCTTGAGAATCATGCCTTTCTCAAGCTGGGTCTCACGCTCCAGGCCGTCGTCGTTCTTGAACGACGCGTTGTTGATATCAAAGTGGGTGCCGTTGACATAGACACTGCCAAAGCCGGTGATTGTGCCTACGCTGGCCCCTTCGCGGCTTGCGCTGGCTGTATCGGAAGAGCCAGAGCCACCGCCGCCACAGGCAGCAAGGCCCGCCGCCAGAGAACCGGCCAATACCAACTTGATCGCTTTTGAAAGTCCGCTACGTTCCATCTTTTTTACTCCGGGCTGATTTCAAACAAGTCGGCGCTTCTGGATTGCGCCGAATCACTTTTGGGATATTTTTCCCAACTTCTGTCCTGGTAAAATAATCCCAAATTGAGGGTTTGTCCAGTTAACCCGAAAATTTTTTGACGCAGCCCTCAAATGAAGGTGCCTTTTCATGAGGGATCTGGAAGTGAACCTGCGGGCGCTGAGCACGTATAAAACCAGACAGACTTTCAGGAAGGAGACCGTCAATGCTGGGATTTCTTAAGAGTGATCCGAAGAAAAAATTGCAGAAAGCTTACGAAGACAAGCTGGCCAAAGCCCTCCACGCCCAGCGCAACGGCGACCTGCGCACCCACGGCACACTGATGGAAGAGGCTGAAAAAATTTACGAGGAAATCCAGCAGCTCGAGAAACAGGCCGGATAACGAGGGCCGGGAGTCTGTTGCCCAGACTCCCGGAGCACTAGCCCCCGCCCAGCTGCCGTATACGCTGATTCAGGCGGGCTACCTCCCTGCGCATTTCCTGAACTTCATCCAGCAGCTCAAGAGACATGGCCAGCCCGGGAAGATTCAGCTTGAGATCGCGCTGCAAGCGCAGGGCTTTCTGGAGTCGGTTGAGAGAGGCCGCATCAAATTGCCACTGCACCGCCTCCGGGGTATCGTCCAGGGGCGCGATAACGCCATAATTGACCAGCTTGATCACAAACTCACCGTGGCAGGCGCCGCGCTCGCAAATTTCCCGAAAGGTGAAGGTGCTGCCATCACGGTCGGAAACCTCCACCGCCAGAACCCGATCATTGCTCCTCATGTTCACCTCCCTTACACGTGCAGCTTGTCGCGCGGATTAAAGCCTTTTTCAAGGCCAGCGAGCTGTTCGTACAGCTTTTCTGCCTCTGCGGAATGTTGCTCTGGCATGGCCACTTGCAGGATCACAATCTGATCGCCCGGGTGTTTGCCAGGCACGCCCTTACCCTTGAGCCGGAGCTTGCGCCCGCTGCTTGACCCTTTCGGTACCTTTACGTTCACTTTGCCACCCACGGTCGGCACAGTAACTGTTGCCCCGAGGGCCGCCTCCCAGGGTGCGACCGGCACGGTGAGCAGCACATCCCGACCTTCGACACTGAAGTGCGGATGCGGCGCCAACTCCACTTCGATAAACAGGTCGCCGCTGCTACCGCCACCCACGCCGGGCGCCCCCTGACCCTTGAGACGAATGTGCTGGCCTTCCCTCATACCGGCGGGAATCCTGACCTTGAGGGTTTTTTGGCGAGGCATCATACGGCCATGGTCGTCTGGCTCATGCACGGTGAATGACACCTGCTTCTCACAGCCGTTAAAGGCTTCTTCAAGAAACAGTGCGAGACGGGCGTGCACATCTTCGCCGCGCATACTCATGTTCTGGCGGAAGCTACCGCCGCCAAAGCCACCCTGGCGGCCACCGCCGAAGATTTCCTCAAAAAAGTCGCTGAACTGACGGGCATCGGCATCGGTATAACCACCCCCGCCAAATCCGGACGCACTCTGCCAGCCGGGTGGTGGCTGGAATGAGCCATCTGTCTGCGCGCCGTATTTTCGCAGCTGGTCGTATTCCGCGCGTTTTTCCGGGTCTTTGAGCACCTCATAGGCTTCACCCACATCCTTGAATTTATCGCTGGCGTCTTCTTCCTTACTGACATCCGGATGGTATTTGCGTGCAAGTTTGCGATAAGCCTTTTTGATGTCCTCGGGCGTGGCAGACTCAGTCACACCGAGCACGGCGTAATAGTCTTTAAAGTCCATGTAGTCCCTCGCATCTGAGCAATAATTGTCCTCTGGTTATTAATAGTCGGCCCGGATGCAGAAAATGCAAGCCACGGTCTGACGTAGTTTGAATTGGCGCAACTCATGCGAACCCGTACACATTTCTACCACCCTGACCCAAACAGACAAACATTCAGCCCATTTTGCATTCGCCCAACATCCGATCCCGGTCAATAGTTTTGCTGCAGTCCCTGTAGACGGGCCGTCTACCCTTACGCAAGGAATATCAACAATGACAAAAATGACTATATGCCCGCCCGGAATTGCCAGGGCAACCAGCATCATTCTTGCGCTCTTGCTAGTCTCCGGCTGTAGCGATCTGGGCTATCTGCTGAGCAACGAAAAGGTAAAAGACGCAGACAACGACCAAGTGGTCTTCGTGGGCGACTCCATATTTGCCCTGTCCGGTGAAATCCAGAACCAACTTGAAAGCAAAGCCGGCCAGACCTTTCGGCGCTACACGGTCTCCGGTGCTGAACTTTCCGGTGAACTGGTTGCTCCGTCTATACCCAACCAGTTCCGGGAGGCTCTTGCAGACAACCCCGACATTCAAACGCTGGTTGGAGACGTCGGTGGCAACGATATTCTGATTCCGGCTATCGCCTTCGATTCCAACAAGTGCAAAACGCCGTGGTGGCGATTTGGCCGCCTGAGCCGGAAATGTCGTGAATTCATTGATGATATTTACGTCGAGGCCGTCGACTTTCTGAACGAGGTCGCCGGTGCCGGCGTCGAACGCGGCATTTTGCTTGGCTACTACTACACCAAGAACGGGCTGTTCCGGGTGAAAGATCTCAAGGAAGCCATCGACTACGGCAACGCCACTCTGGCACGGGCCTGTAACAACAGCGTTCTGGAGTGTTCGTTTGTGGACCCACGCCCGGTTATCCGAAACGGGGATATCATTTTTGATGGTATTCATCCCGCAGACAGCGGTTCCCGCAAAATTGCGGATCTGATCTGGCCACAATTACAACCACAACTCTGAAGCAATGCCCCTCCAGACCAGCAGGCATTGCTGGAGGGGCCGCAGATATCCAGGAGTTCAATTGTCATGCCCATCAGATCTCTGCTTACAGTCAGTGTCATCACCGCGCTCGCAGCGACGGTTGTGGGCCACTGGTTACCGGACCAGAACAATCCGAATTCTGCGGCGCCCATCAACATTCAGGCGCCCGAAATCAAACGAGACACACCCGGGCGCTCATCCATCACTCGTGAGAATCAGCTCGCACTGGAGTTGGCGGTGAAATACCTTGAAGTCTATGGCCAGGCCATTGAACAGCCAGAGATTCAGGCTCGGCTCTACAACGAGCGCCGCAAGCTCAGATTGCAAGCAGCGCGGCCGGTCATCAACAGCGACGCCTTATTTGAGACTGCTATTAGAACCGCCTTCCCGGAGTATGCGGATGCCATTTTTGCGTTGTTAAAAAAACTGGACCAATACAACGCATGGCTGGATGACCACGAATTACGGTTGCATGGGTTGCCTGCAATGCAGCGCCAGGCCGAAATCTGGCAGCAAAGGCAAGCCCGGTTCGGGCCAGTGGCAAGCCAGATCTGGAACGAGGAAAAAAACCCGGTAGAAGCCAAGACAGAAAAATTTCAGCGCACCCTGAACCGGCTGGAAGATGCTACAGATTTACCACTTTCAGAACTGGCGCATCAGCTGAAAACCACCGCAGACCAGCTTTACGGTCCGGGTCTTTCAAACCAGCTGGCTGGCTCTGGCGCTACCGGCCACGCACTGTTCTCGATGGACTCTGTCCAGCAAAAGCTGGCGGCACTCCCGGCTGACAAACGCCAGCAGGCAATCAATCATCTACGGCGCCAAATTGGCTATTCCGAGGACGCCATCCAGGCACTCGAAAAAGAGGATCAGCGCCGTGACGAAAAATGGCGGCGTGGACAGAACTATATGCATGAACGACAGGCCCTGACCTCGAAATTAACAGGCGAGGCGCTGGATGCCGCATTGTCAGAACTGCGTGAAGCTCACTTTGGAGTAAACTCGCCGACCATCGAGCGGGAAGAAGAGCAGGGCTTTTACCGGTTTCAAAGAGGCCGTCGCTATGGACTGAACTGACCGGCCTAGTGCCCCGCCGCCAATCAATTGCGATCTCCGCAAAAAAGTTCATCACTCAGATAATCCAACAACATACGCACCTTCGGCGACAGATGCCGGTTATGCGGGTACAGCGCCCAGATGCCATCATCGGGTTCGCGCAGGTGCTCCAGCAACGACACCAGCTGGCCGGATTCGATGTAAGGCAGTACGTAGTAATCCGGCAGCTGCACTATACCGATACCGCACAGCGCGGCATCCACCAGCGCGGGCCCGCTGTTGCAGGCCAGGCGACCTTTCACCTTGATGTTGCGAACGGTTCCGGCTTCCTGAAAGCGCCAGTAGTCCAGGGTGCCGGGCAGGCAATGGTGCTGGTCCAGCTCTGACAATGAATGGGGTTCGCCATAGGTCTGCAGGTAAGCGGGCGACGCACACACGTACTGGGTGCGGGTAGCGAGGCGTTTGGCCATCATGCTGGAGTCACCCAGCTTACCCAGCCGGATAGCCAGGTCGTAGCCCTCTTCGACCAGATCCAGTTTCTGGTTGGTCAGGTGCAGGGTGACGGACAACTCCGGATAGCGCACCAGAAACCGGTTCACCAACGGCGCGATGGTTCGTTCACCGTAGGTGACCGGCGCGGTCATTTTCAGCCGCCCGGTGGGTGTGTTCTGCAAATTGGTGATGGTGCGCTCGGCCTCCTCCAGGCCATCCAGCAGTTGCCGGCAACGCTGGTAATAGGTGTTGCCAAGCTCGGTCACCGAGACCCGCCGGGTCGTTCGGTACAGCAGTTTGGCCGATAACCGGGTTTCCAGCGCACTCACCTGGCGGCTCACCTGCGCCGTGGAAATACCCAATCGTTTAGCGGCGGCGGTAAAGCCCCCGGCCTCAACCACCGCCACGAATTCACTCACACCTTCCCACTGAAACACAGCCATTATTCCTGTACAGAAAAAGTGATTTTACTATTACCCCGATTATTACACGATAAATGCCAGCTACAATGGTTTCATATCGAGCGACATTCTTGCCGCCCCTCTGAACACACCAGACACAGGACACTGACTATGACTGACATGATCAAATCCAAAGCTGCCATTGCCTGGGGCCCCGGCCAGCCTCTCTCCATTGAAGAAGTGGATGTGATGCCGCCCAAGGCGGGCGAGGTTCTGGTGCGCATTGTCGCTACCGGCGTGTGCCACACCGATGCGTTTACTCTGTCCGGCGACGATCCCGAGGGTATCTTTCCCGCGATTCTAGGCCACGAAGGCGGTGGTATTGTCGAGCAGGTTGGCGAAGGGGTTACCAGCGTTGAAGTAGGCGACCACGTGATTCCGCTGTACACCGCCGAATGTGGCAAGTGCAAGTTCTGCACCTCCGGCAAAACCAACCTGTGCCAGGCGGTTCGGGAAACCCAGGGCAAGGGCCTGATGCCCGACGGCACCACCCGTTTCTACAAAGACGGCCAGCCGATTCATCACTACATGGGCTGCTCCACTTTCTCTGAGTACACGGTACTGCCGGAAATCTCCCTGGCAAAAGTGAACAAGGAAGCTCCGCTGGAAGAAATCTGCCTGCTGGGCTGTGGGGTCACCACCGGCATGGGCGCGGTGATGAATACCGCAAAGGTTGAAGAAGGCGCCACCGTGGCCATCTTCGGCCTGGGCGGTATCGGGCTGTCGGCCATCATCGGCTCTACCATGGCCAAGGCCAGCCGCATCATTGCCATCGACATCAACGAGAGCAAGTTCGAGCTGGCCCGCCAGCTGGGTGCCACGGATTGCATTAACCCGAAAGACTACGACAAGCCGATTCAGGAGGTGATTGTTGAACTGACTGACGGCGGCGTGGATTACTCCTTTGAGTGCATCGGTAATGTGGATGTGATGCGTTCAGCACTGGAATGTTGCCACAAGGGCTGGGGCGAATCGGTGATCATTGGTGTCGCCGGCGCGGGCCAGGAAATCTCCACCCGCCCGTTCCAGCTGGTAACCGGCCGGGTCTGGAAAGGCTCTGCGTTTGGTGGTGTGAAAGGCCGCTCCGAGCTGCCCGGCATTGTTGAGCGCTACATGAACGGTGAGTTCAAGCTCAACGACTTCATCACCCACACCATGGGCCTGGAAGACGTAAACAAGGCGTTTGACCTGATGCACGAAGGCAAGAGCATTCGCACCGTCATCCATTTCGACAAGTAAGCCATTCACCCCCCGGGGGCCGTATTCAGGCGCCCGGGCGGCTATCTGTATCACCTTGGAGAATCATGGAATGAGCATCGATAATCTGAGCTGCAACAAGAGCTTTGGTGGCTGGCACAAGCAATACAGCCACCGCTCCGAAACGCTCAATTGTGATATGCGTTTTGCCATTTATCTGCCGCCACAGGCGTCCGGCAATCAGAAAGTACCCGTGCTGTACTGGCTATCCGGCCTGACCTGCACCGATGAAAACTTCATGCAAAAGGCCGGCGCACAGCGGGCCGCTGCCGAGCTGGGCATTGCCATCGTCGCCCCGGACACCAGCCCCCGTGGCGACAACGTGGCCGATGACGAAGCCTACGATCTGGGTAAAGGCGCGGGCTTCTACGTGAACGCTACCGAAGCACCCTGGAACCGCCACTACCGGATGTACGATTACATCGTGAACGAGCTGCCGGAACTGATTGAAGCCACCTTCCCGGTAAGCCAGCAGCGTGCGATTTCCGGGCACTCCATGGGCGGCCATGGCGCGCTGATGATTGCCCTGCGTAACCCTGAACGCTATTGCTCGGTCTCGGCGTTCAGCCCGATCAGCAACCCGGTGAACTGCCCCTGGGGGCAAAAAGCGTTCTCCGCGTACCTGGGTAAAGATGTGCAAAGCTGGCGGGACTACGACACCAGTATTCTGATGCGCAACGCGGAACAAACCGTTCCGGCGCTGGTGGACCAGGGCGAAGCCGATAACTTTCTGGCGGAGCAGCTCAAGCCCGAAGCTCTGGATGCGGCAGCCAGGGCCCGGGAATACCCGCTGGAACTGAGGCGCCATGAGGGCTACGACCACAGCTATTACTTCATTGCCAGCTTTATTGAAGAGCACCTGAAGTTTCATGCGGGCCATCTGAACCACTGAACGCCGGCGCTAGCTGCCCCCGAACCGAACCCGCTCAAAATGCGGGTTCGGCTTCAGGGCAACCATTTCACAGGCGCCTTCGATCACAATCCATTCCTCCACCTGTTCTTCCAGGCGCATTCGCAGCGCTTCCCGCCGTTGATCGTCATAACCGGTATCCAACGGCACGCCTTCCAGCACCCGTCCATCCGGCCAGTGCAGTGAGACCGGAATGCGGTATATACAAGCAATTTCGATGTAGTCCGACTGGTGGCAGGTGATCATAACGACACCCCGTTTCTCTCGTTTCAGTCATTATGATTCATTTCGGTTAGCCAGTAGAATAGATGCCTTCAGAATCGACCACTGACCAGCCCGGAACGAGATACCGAACGGATGCACAACCCTCCGGTGGCCCAGGCACGCCATTCCCACAGATTACTGAACCTGCTGGCCGAGATCGGAGAGCTCAAATCTCCGGATACTCTGCCGTGTTTCGGCGAGCGCCTCAGCCGGTTGTTCGGCCTGGGCGACACCATGAACCTGGACGCCGCCACGGCTTACCGGTGCCGACAGAATGGTTTTCCCCAATCTTCGGTGATCGACCGGCTGACGGATGAGCTGGCCAGTACCCGCACGGCGTTGATTCGCCGCATCCAGTCACTCACCGACGAGCTCAACAACGGAACAGAACCTGGTCCGGAAGCCATATTGAATGCCTGGCTGGCCTTGCAACGCAAGGTCGCCGCCAGCAGCCGCCAACTGCGGGACAAGGTACGGAATGCCATGAAAGACCAGGGTCACGCCATGGCCCGGCTGGCGCAACTGGACGCCGTGTTTGATCACACCATGGCCGGATACACCAGCCAGTGTTTTGCACAGATTCCCCGGGTTCTGGAACAGCGATTCCACAGCCTGCAAACACCCTCCGATTCATCCCCCGATACCGGCCTTGCGCCGGATAACCGGCTACACCGTTACTGCGAAGACGCGCAGAATTTGTTACTCGCTGAACTGGATGTTCGGCTGGAGCCGGTACTGGGGTTGCTGGAGGCCTGCCACAACGAGGTAAACCACTCTTCATGAGCAGACTTTTCTTTCTTCTCGCGTTTGTTACAGGCTTGGCCGTAACCGGCTGGATTGGTCAGCGCTTCATCGGCTCTGATCTGCTGGCGCTCTCTGTCACCCTCATCATTGCGGTGGTGTATAGCCTGGGCTTTGTGGAGCTGACGGGGTTTCGCAGCACCACCCGAAAGCTGGCCGACAAACTCATCAGCACGCCGGAAAGTCGTGAACAACTTAACGGCTGGTTATCCGGCCTGCCGGAGCAGATTCAGTTCTCCGTGCAGCGGCGCATTGACGGCCATTTTGCTGCCCTGCCCAGCCCGCAATTCACGCCCTATCTGGTTGGCCTGTTGGTGATGCTGGGCCTGCTGGGCACCTTCGCAGGCATGATCGTGACCTTGAGCGGCGCCGCCTCGGCACTGGATGGCAGCACCGAACTCAGCGCCATTCGCAGCGCCTTGGCTGCGCCCATTGCCGGACTGAGTCTCGCGTTTGGCACTTCCATTGCCGGTGTGGCGGCTTCTGCCATGCTGGGGCTGGCCTCTACCCTGAGCCGACGCGAACGGTTACAGGTGTCCCGCCAACTGGACAAAACCCTGCGCCAGCGATTGCATCATCTGTCGGCAGACCACCAGCGCCAGCAAGCGTTCAAAGCGCTGGCGTCGCAAGCAGAAGCCTTACCGCAAATAGCCTCTGCCATGGAGAGCATGACAGCCCGTATGGAGCAGTTGGGCCAGCAACTGGAGCAATCCCTGACCCAAAACCAGCAGGAATTCCACCGCACAGTGGGCGATCACTATCAGTCCCTGGCCGCTTCTGTGGCGGAATCGCTCGAGAAGGCACTGGAATCCAGCACACGCCTGACCGCGGACCGGATTGAACCGATTGTTACCGGGGCTATGAATAACCTGCAGTCCAGCGCCGGCAAGCTTCATGAACACTGGGCGGCGACCACCCAGCAACAACTGGCCGAGCTGACCGACACCTTCCAGAAAACCACCCGTGAGGCCAGCGAACACTGGCAGCAGAATCTTCAGGCGCAGCAGCAGGCCTCCGCTGAACACCAGCAAGCCTTGCAACAGAGCTCGGAGCAAGCGCAGAAACACCTGTTGGAGCAGATTCAAAACGCCACAGAACAGACTGCCCAGCACTGGCAAACCGGTGTTGCACAACAACAGCAAACCGCCGAAAAGCTGGTGACCGATCTGCAGAGCACTCTGCAGGAATACCAAACTCAGTTCCGAAACGAGACCGCCGGGATTGCAAGCCAACAGCAGCAAGGTTTGGATGCACTGATTACCCGTATCAGCCAGCAGCTTACAACGCTGCATGAACAAGAAGTGGCCCGTGGCGAAACCGCTAACAACCAGTTAGCGCAGCTGGAATCCACCGTGACCAAGCATCTGACCGAGCTGGGCGCGGGATTGGAGGCGCCCATGACTCGTCTGATTGAGACCGCTTCAGAAACCCCGAAAGCGGCGGCGCAGGTGATTTCTCAGCTGCAATCCGAAATGGCCCGCAATAGCGAACGGGAAAACCAGTTGCTGGAAGAACGCCAGCGCCTGGTGCAAGAGCTGGACAGCCTGCTCGAATCCCAGCGCAGCAATGCCGACAGCCAACGCCAGGCGGTGGATTCTCTGATCAGCGGTGCTGGCGAAACCCTGACCGGCATCAGCGAGCGTTTCAACGTGCTCATTCAGGAGCAGAGCCAGCAACTCGGCAAACTGGGCGAGGACCTCAGCGGCAGCAGCCAGGAAGTGGGTGCGCTCAGCGAGGCGTTCCTCAAGGCCGTGGAATTGTTCAGCGCGTCCAATGCGCAACTTCAGGACAGCCTCAACAACATCCAGAAAGCGCTGGACACCGCCAGCAGCCGCCACGACGAGCAGCTGGCCTACTACGTGGCCCAGGCCCGTGAAGTCATCGACCTGTCAGTCAGCTCCCAGAAAGATGTCATTGATGCGGCGGCCGCACTGCGCCGCGGCGAGCTTGAGACCAGCGGGGCGGACTGATGGAATATCTGGAGGACAGCGAACAGCAGTCCACGCCGATCTGGGCCATTTTCTCTGACCTGATGGCCGCTTTGGTGGGCATTCTGGTGCTGATACTGGTGTGGGTGATTGGGGTTCAACTGGAACTCAGCCAGTCTCTGGCGGAAGAAAAAGCCAAACGCGAAGCCGAAGAAGAACGCCGTATCGCACTGGAACAAGCGTTGGAAGACCCTCTGACCAAAGGCCTGGTGACCTTCCGCAATGGCCGCATCGGCATCAGCGGTAACGTGCTGTTCGAACTGAATTCGGCTCAGCTACAGGCCGATGGCGTCGAGGTGCTCGAATCGCTGGTTACGCCGCTGAAAACCTACCTGACTCAACACGATGAATTGTTGATGGTCAGCGGTTTTACCGATGACTTGCCGATGCATCGGAGCAGCCGCTATCAGGACAACTGGGGCTTGTCGGCACAGCGTGCGCTCACCGTTACCCGCACTCTCATGGAACTGGGCCTGCCGAACGACCGGGTTTTCGCCGCTGCGTTTGGCGCACACCACCCCGCCGTCCCCAATGTAGATGCGGAATCCCGCGCCCAGAACCGGCGGGTGGAGATCAGTACGGTGCCGCGGGCACCCTCATCCCGCGCCGGAAACTCCGGTGAGGAAGGCCTCCAATGACGACCGATAATGCCACACCGTCCTTACTGGGCACCCTGAAGCAATCCGGGGCAGACCAGTGGAACCCGGTGAAATTTCGCTACCTGGAGTCCCTGGAACAGCGGCTTCGCACCCGCCATCTGACCGCCGGCAAAGCATGGCAAAGGCTGGAACAGGCTGTCGAAGAGTACCGGGGCGGAGCCCGAGTATCGGATATGACCAGGCGCGCCCCCAAATCGGCGATGGACACCGCTACGGCCGCGAGCTCGCCTTTATCTGACCTGTTGGCCTGGCTGAACCAGCCGCAGGAAGCCCCACCTCCGGCTTTCCGCTCCGCGCTTGAAGCCCGTATCTTTGGTGCCGGGCCTGACACCACGGGCGCGGTATCGTTAGCCTCGCCGGCGGCCACGCCGAAGCCCCTGAACGCTATGGCACGGGCACAGGCAGAGCGCGGCGCCCAGACCTTGCAGAGCAGAATTCGTTTGGCGATCGACAACGTGCCGGCAGAGGCGGGGCCAATGAACGCGCAACGGCTGGTCAGCCGCGCTATCGCCGAGATGCACACACTGTCCCCCGAGTATGCCGAGCGCTTTGCCCGCTACACCGATACCTTGATGGCCCTGGAGCGAATGTCGAAATAAGGGATAAAAAAAGCCCCCGGGTTACGGGGGCTTGGGATCGTTCGCTTACTTGACCTTGGGGTCCAGTTCGCCAGCGGCATAACGCTCAAACATTTGTTCGAGGTTGTATGGCTTGATCTTGCTGGCCTGGCCGGCACAGCCAAAGGCTTCGTAGCGCGCTACGCAGATGTCGGTCATCGCAGCCATGGTGGCCTTGAGGAATTTGCGCGGGTCAAATTCGGCCGGGTTTTCCGCCATGAAGCGGCGCACCGCACCGGTGCTCGCCAGACGCAGGTCGGTGTCGATGTTGACCTTGCGTACGCCGTGCTTGATGCCTTCCACGATTTCTTCAACCGGCACGCCGTAGGTTTCCGGAATCTCGCCACCGTATTCGTTGATCACCTTCAGCCATTCCTGGGGCACGGAGCTGGAGCCGTGCATGACCAGGTGCGTATCCGGGATGCGGGCGTGGATGGCTTTGATCTGGTCGATGGCCAGAATATCGCCCGTTGGCGGGCGGGTGAACTTGTAGGCGCCGTGGCTGGTGCCGATGGCAATGGCCAGCGCGTCGACCTGGGTTTTTTCGACGAAGTCCGCCGCTTCTTCCGGGTCGGTCAGCATCTGGCTGTGGTCCAGGGTACCTTCTGCGCCAATGCCGTCTTCTTCACCGGCCTGGCCGGTTTCGAGGGAGCCGAGGCAGCCCAGTTCACCTTCTACGGAGACACCACAGGCGTGGGCCATTTCGACGGTGCGGCGGGTGACGTCGACGTTGTATTCATAGTCGGTGGGGGTTTTACCATCTTCACCGAGGGAGCCGTCCATCATCACGGAGCTGAAGCCGAGCTGGATGGAGCGCTGGCACACGCCCGGGCTGGTGCCGTGGTCCTGATGCATAACCACCGGGATGTGCGGCCATTCTTCGATGGCGGCCAGGATCAGGTGGCGCAGGAAGGGCGCGCCGGCGTATTTGCGGGCACCGGCAGAGGCCTGGACAATCACCGGGGAGTCGGTTTTGTCGGCGGCTTCCATGATGGCGCGCATTTGCTCGAGGTTGTTTACGTTAAAGGCTGGCACACCGTAACCATGCTCGGCGGCGTGGTCCAGAAGTTGCCGCAGCGAAATCAGGGCCATGGGTTGTCTCCTTCGTTGACTTTTGATGTTGGGATTCTTTGTTTCCGCCGACGCGTTGCCTGCTTTCGCGGCTTGGAGTCTGCGGCGG
>NZ_JBNFVX010000044.1:0-403 GCF_049943275.1 Marinobacter sp. VGCF2001 | reverse complement strand
GCGTTATTGGCCCAGGCCGTCGCCATTTTTGGCGGGCTCCGTGCAAAGGCCTTGGCATCGGGTATGGCAGCAAAGCCGCTTGTGTTGATGATGGCCAAGGCCGGAAAAGTGGCTGTCGGGGTTGGTTGCCAAAGTCACCCGCAGCATAGTTATTCATGGCGTGCCCCAGTCGCGGGGTCGTCCAGTTCAAATGGTAATCGGGTTGGTGCGGTTTGCGCTCTGGTTCCTTTCGCCATCCGTTGGGTTGGTGCAAGCTGGTCGGGAGAGGGCATTCAGCGTTGGGTGCCAAGGGAAACCCTGGTGGTGACCGGCCACTAACCAGCCGGTCAACCGGACGCCAAAAGCGTACCGCTTTTGGTTCCCTTCGCTAGCGCTCCGGCGCCGGTTACCTCAGCGTTATACA
>NZ_JBNFVX010000043.1:0-521 GCF_049943275.1 Marinobacter sp. VGCF2001 | reverse complement strand
GCGTTAAAAATCAGGGAGAAATATGCTCAGTGCTGTAGTTTCGGTTATTGGTGCTATTACAGCTTTGGTAAGCCTTTGGTTTACTGACAAACAATGGCGCAAGATTAACCGTAAGATCGCCATGCTGGATGATGCGGGTGCCGTTATTGAGATACTTCCAGCTTGGTACACCGGCAGGATGATGGAAGATCAATGGTGGTTTGGCCTGCAAACTACTGATGGCAGCCTAATCGCGTTTAGTACAATCAACTCTGTTTCTGACGATGGTAAATGGATGGATGTTGAGCTGCTTACCAGTGACGAAGTCCCAGACATTGCCCATAAAAACATTGTGTGTGCCGTGGCTGATGACCGCCGTAATGCCTCAATCCAGATCGATAAAATCGTCGCAGACTACGATCTCGTTACAAGCTAAACCCGCAAGATTTTTAACAAGTTGTTGTAGTACGTTCCGGGCCTGGGGCCCTCCACCGGACGCCCATTTCGCTGCGCTGCATGGGCGCCGCTAAACATTGGCGTTA